>CAZTST010000226.1:0-560 GCA_964616585.1 uncultured Draconibacterium sp. | reverse complement strand
AACAAGTTTAAATTGACTTAAACGTTCGAGAATATCAGCATTTCCAATATCACCGGCATGCCATATTTCATCAACATCTTTAAAAAAAATTTCCAGCTTTGGATGATAATAAGAATGTGTGTCTGAAAGAAGACCTATAAATTTCACAGTTTGGGTTTTAAATGCAAAGTTATACCAATTGCTATTCAAAAAAAATCGAATAAAAAGCGGGAAAAATGCAATCTGGCATAATTCTTGGATTTTTCCGCAAAATTTAAAGCCATGTATAAAAAAACTTTTTTTCTGCTAACCTTGGTAGCCATTCTTTCATCATGTGTTACACATAAATATTCTCAAATTAATCATTCAAAATTTTATCAGGAAGATTATCCGGGTAATGTTTTTCAAATAGCAGTTTTTAACACTAACGACAGCATTTCTGAGCTATTTGTTCAAGTTGATATAAACGCTTTAGCTGTTTTAAGTGGAAAATCTAAAAGCGATGCTATAAAAGATTATGTCTTCGATTATAGCCTGGTTGATGGATTGAAAGAAAAGGAAGTTCTTCAAAGTGGTCGTAT
>CAZTST010000225.1:0-6269 GCA_964616585.1 uncultured Draconibacterium sp. | reverse complement strand
AAGACATTTCACTTGCTCAGGATCATGAAATTTATCTGATTTATGGAAAGCATCCTTTGTTTGATGAAAGAATAAGAACAAATTACGACGGAACATTTACATTTAAAAATTTGATTAAAGGAAACTATAAAATATATCTCTATTCCGAAGATATTACCGGAGGAACTCAAAATATTGTAATTATGAAAGAAGTAGTTATTACAAATGAATTTGAAGAAGTTGACCTTGGCGATATTTATATTGAGCAGTTGTAATCTATTTAGAAATGACGCGCTTGCATAGTTCGTAAGGAAATGTAAATTTGCACAAAACATTGATATGCAAAGATTAATAAAAGACAATATGAATAAAATCAAAACATTATGTATGCTTCATAATGTTAGTACTTTATTCGCTTTTGGCTCAGTATGCACTGATAGATTTAATGAGAAAAGCGATATAGATTTACTAATTTCCTTCAAACCTATGGATTATGGAGATTATGCAGATACATATTTTGATTTGGCTGATAAATTTGAGAATTTATTTAATCGACCTGTTGATTTAATTACTGACAAATCATTATCAAACCCATATTTAATTGAATCAATTAACCAAACAAAAACTTTGCTTTATGAATCTTGAAATTAAAAAGTATTTATTTGGGGTACAATTGTAAGACATTTGCCAACTTTGAAAATCGAAGTTCTTGATTTTCTCAAATAAAATAAAACGCATACATATTATTGAAATTTTGAATTTTGAATTTTGGATTTTAAATTTTATAACATAAATTATGAAAAACCTGATTTTGATTGTTTTAGCACTAGTATTTTCCACTTCTCTATTTAGCCAGAGTAAATCGCAAATTACAGCTAATGGAATTACCTCCATTAAAACCTGGGAACAAAGTTTTATAAAAGGTAATGAGACAAAATACCTAATCGAAGAAATAACCTACGATTCCGAAGGTAGAGTTATCGAGTTAAAAGAGCTTAGCCGAAAAGGTGAAATAAAATTATGGGAAAAGTACAAATTCGATACTAACGGAAACCTTATCGAAGAACTTATCATGGACATAGAAGGTAAAATTGAGAAGAAAACAATTACCCATTATACCAATAATCTAAGAACAAGCAAAGATTATTACGATTCGAAAGACAGGCTGTACAAGACAAAAACTTATGAGTACAAACTCAGTAAATAGTATAAATAAACTTCTAAGTAAATTTGAGCCCATTACTTTGGAGCAAATGGATGATGTAAGTTTTCTGAAAAGAACAGACACCAAATTTGTCTTTCATCAGAAACAATTGGAATCTATTTTAAATGGATTTCCTAATTATTATCGTTTATTAATGGTTAATGATTCTGGTATTCAGGATTATAATACAATCTATTTTGATACTCCATTATTCGAAATGTATAATCAACATCATAATGGACTTCGAAAAAGATTTAAAATCAGAACCAGACAATACATCAATTCAAATGATTTCTTTCTGGAAGTTAAAGTAAAGAATAACAAAGGTATAACTTCTAAGAAAAGAATAAAAATGGATAATCTCAAACTGAATTCACTTGCTCAGGATTCCAATTTTATAATAAAAAAAACGCCGTTTTCACAAAATGATTTACACGAAACCATTAAAAATCAGTTTTCTCGAATTACATTCGTCAATGAAATTACACCTGAACGAATTACAATAGATTGGCAACTTTCATATAAAAATCTTAAGAACGAGAAAGAAATTGCAATGCCAAATGTTTGTATTCTAGAGATAAAAAGAGATTCTAATTCAAAAAACCCTGAACTCGACGAGCTTTTAAAAAAGCATCAACTCTACCCAAACAAGTTTAGCAAATACTGCATTGGAGTTTCGCAGCTCGAACCATTGTTGAAAAACAATAGATTTAAACCTGTGTTTCAAACTTTAATAAAAAAAGAAATCATTAATTAAAAAAAACCAAAAAATGTACTTTTTAGGAATAGAACTTATTGATATTGAAGACTTTTGGGAATTGGTTCTGCGATTCTCATTAAACAGTTTTTTCATATTTATGATTGCAAAATATCTGTATTATAATGCAACAAAAAGAAAGGATTATTTTTTCACATATATCCTTATTGCTTCCGTTGTGTTTGTGCTATGTTTTCTTTTAGATAATGTAAAGCTCGAAATTGGATTTGCTTTGGGTCTTTTTGCTATTTTCGGAATTATCCGATATCGAACTCAGCAAATTCCAATTAGAGAAATGACTTATCTCTTTTTGGTTATCGGCGTTTCTGTTGTAAATGCTTTGGCAAATAGCAAAATAAGTTATGCTGAGCTATTGTTCGCTAATTTTATGCTTCTGTTAATCACATATTTACTCGAAAAAACCTGGCATTTAAAGCACGAATCGCAAAAAAATATTGAGTACGAAAAAATTGAATTGATAAAACCTGAAAACAGGAAAAAGTTAATCGATGATATTGAACAAAGAACAGGTCTTAAAATTAATAAACTTGAAATTGGAAATATTGATTTTCTAAGAGATACAGCCAAAATTAGAATTTATTATTACGAACCGGATTATAAAATCAATCTTGCCGATGATTATACTAAGGATGTTGTGGGTGATGAATAAACATCTTTTTTCTTTCTTTCTGATTGTTATTTTGATTCCATATTTTGGTCATTCTCAAACTAATGACACTAAATTATGGACAGGACTTGCTCTGGAAAAAGATATCAGCAAAAAAATAAAAGGCTCAATTGAACTCGAACAAAGGTTTGATAATAATATTTCATCCTTCGATAGATTATTGATTGAACCGGCTCTTTCTTACAAATTGAGCAAAAAATGGTCGTTTGATTTAATTTATCGAATATGGAGTCAACAAACTCGCGAAAGGAACTATCAGTTACACAGTCGCTTAAGCTTAGGAACAACTTACAGCAAAAGCATAGATGATTTTAAATTAGAAATCGGAAGCAAACTGCAATATGGATTTGCTGATTTGAATGAAGATAATTTTTATTCGACCAAGAATCTGATAAGCAGAAACAATATCAAAATATCTTACGAAATCTTTGGAAGCCGATTTACGCCTTTTGTTAAATACGAATTATTTACCTCACTGAAAAGGTTTGAACCTGAAAATTATCAATGGAGATTATTTGGAGGAACAAATATTTATCTAAATCAGAAATCCAGATTACGACTGTTTTATGCTTTGGAACACGAATTCAATAAACCAAACAGAGTAAATTCAAATATTTTGGGAATATCATTTCAATATAGTCTTTAGAAATTTTATTTATTTGATATACTGATATTTACATTATTTTCTAAAAAAATAAATAATTTTCCTTGCATAATAGAAAAATAGGTCTTTAATTTGCCGGATATGATAACAATGATGAATTTAAATAATTGGTGGTGGCTTAGTAATAATTCCGAAATGGAGAGATAACTACGTTGCTATACATATAAAATATACGGCCGCAGGTGTTTCACCTGCGGTTTTTTTTTGCTCAAAAATTAAAATTTAAAAAAATTATGAAATAGCCATGACTAAAAAATCACCAACTAGAATGATTATATTATTCATGGCTATTCCATCTGACAATTAAAAAACAAATTATAAACAGATGAAAACAAATATTGAACATATGATTTTCCGATGGCGTAGCTGATTCATAACGCAACAACAATAACGAAAAATCAATAAAAATTATCATCTTTAAAAAATTAATAAAATGAATAATCAAGCAACAATAAAGAATGTAAAAGAAATTAATCTTGACGGAGTAAATGGAAAATTTGGTGAATATGGCGGAATGTTTGTACCTCCGGTTCTTGAAGGAAAACTCCTAAATCTATTCGAAGTTTTTGAAAGGAATAGCAAAGACAGCAGTTTTCAGGAAGAGTATGCATATTACTTAAAGCATTTTGTAGGTCGTCCTTCCCCACTCTATTATGCCCATCGTTTATCAAAACATATTGGTTCCAAAATATATTTAAAACGCGAAGACCTTAATCATACCGGTTCGCATAAAATAAACAATACTATTGGTCAAATTTTACTTGCCAAACGTATGGGAGCAACTGAAATTGTTGCTGAAACCGGAGCAGGTCAACACGGTGTTGCAACTGCAACAGCTGCAGCTCTTTTTGGAATGAAATGCAAAGTATTTATGGGCACAAAAGATGCAGAACGTCAAAAAATGAATGTCAGTCGTATTAAACTTTTAGGTGCTGAATTAATATTAACAGATGCCGGCAGAGGAACTTTAAAAGATGCGGTTGATGCAGCATTAGGATATTATATCCAAAATCCTGATGTTTTTTATTTATTGGGTTCGCAAGTTGGTCCACATCCATATCCAACTATGGTTGGATATTTCCAAAGCATAATTGGGCGTGAAGCAAAAAAACAATTTATCGAAAGAGAAGGTCGCCTACCTGATAATCTTCTAGCTTGTATTGGTGGCGGCTCAAATGCAATAGGACTTTTCAACGACTTTTTAAAGGATCACGAAGTAGCAATCCACGCTGCCGAAGGCGGAGGTTCAGGTGAATTAGGGCAAACTGCAGCAACTCTTAGCTTAGGAAAACCCGGCGTTTTCCAGGGAACTTATTCCTATGCTTTAACCGATGAAAATGGTGAAGTTTATCCAACACATTCTATAGCTGCAGGATTGGATTATCCTGGTGTAAGTCCACAGCACGCTCTTTTAAAAGATGCAGGAAGAGCTGAGTATCATCTTATTACTGATGATGAAGCTGTTGAAGCCTTCAAGCTGCTTTCGCATTTAGAAGGTATTATTCCTGCAGTTGAATCTTCGCACGCTATTGCATTAGCACAGAAAATACTTAAAAACAAACCTGAACAAATCAGTATTATTAACCTAAGTGGTCGTGGCGACAAGGATGTAGAGCGCGACTTAATGTAATACCAAAAAAATAGTCGGGAAGCCGATTGTGTTTTCTCAAATTTCTAGTTTTGACCCCGAAGAATCAGTAGCTTCTTTGGGGTTTTTTATTCCATTTGAATTAATTACAAATCTTCTTTTATCTTTTCAAGTAACTCAATGCCATCCATTTTCATTCGCTTATCAACAGCTTTACACATATCGTAAATGGTTAATAATGCTATATTTACAGCTGTTAAAGCTTCCATTTCTATGCCGGTTTTCCCAACGCATTTTGCAAAGCTTTCAACCCTAACACCGTCTTCAATAATTTCAGTCTTAACATCAAGTTTGGTAATCATTAATGGATGACATAAAGGGATTAGTTCGCTGGTTTTTTTTCCGCCTTGAATTCCGGCGATTTCAGCAATGGTTAATACATCGCCTTTTTTTAATCCGTTTTCAGCAATTAATGCCAAAGTTTCTTTTTGCAAACGTATAAATCCTTGAGCTCTGGCCGTTCTTGTTTGATCGGATTTGGCTGCGACATCCACCATATCGGCTTTGCCATCTTTATTGATATGCGATAGTTCCATAATGTAAAATTACAATGATTTGAACGATTTTTAAAACTTTTGCAGAATTTCCGTGACCAGGGTTGAATTTAAAAAAAATCAGAACCGTCAAAATTTCTTTTTATAAATTTCTTAGCCA
Organism: uncultured Draconibacterium sp.; assembly: GCA_964616585.1. GTDB lineage: Bacteria > Bacteroidota > Bacteroidia > Bacteroidales > UBA12170 > UBA12170. The sequence continues at coordinate 675 of CAZTST010000225.1, read as the reverse complement.
AAAAATATTCCCATTTCCAAATACTCATAAATTGCCAACTTTTACAAACTTTCTTGATTAGCTTCTTCGCATCTTCGTTATATCTTTCTCTTTATCTGCCTCTCTGCCTCTCTGTCTCTTAGTCTCTTAGTCTCTTAGCCTCTCAGTCAGAATTAACTCATAACTCATTATCCTCCAATATTATTAAAATGATTCAAATGGTTATTAGTACCACTTTTTGGCTTGTTTTTTAAGCTCTCAACAAGTGATTTTTCAATCCCATATTCTCTCACGTTATAAGATAAGTCAGAAAAAAGACAAGGCATCACATCGCCATTGGCAGTCAAACGTAAGCGGTTACAATTTTTGCAATCTCCTCCTTCACCACCTTCTACTTTAGAAAATTCGCCTGATTCCAAATTCATTTCATGGATATACCTAATTTCCAATCCGTTGGCATTGCAAAATTCTGTCACAGCTACCGCATCAGGTTCGAGCTGCGATTTTTTAATAACGCAATTTATTTTAATTGGAAATAATCCGGCCTCTTTAGCCGCATCAATTCCTGCAAAAACATCCTCAATTTTTCCTAATCGAGTAATTTCTTTATAGCGATTTGGATTCATAGTATCAAGACTGATATTAACACGCATCAGACCTGCATCTTTTAATTGTTTGGCATATTTAGGAAGAAGA
>CAZTST010000224.1:0-6273 GCA_964616585.1 uncultured Draconibacterium sp. | reverse complement strand
AGGGTTGAATATTAACTAATTAAAGGTTCAACCCTTTCAGGGTTGTGAGTTCAATTTCACTTATTTTCCACCGGTTACACCGGCGGTTATTCAAATTTTATCCCTTCAGGATAATCTATCGTCTTTTCAGAGTGGACTCAATAATAAGGATTTTGTGAGTTTTAGTGCTTTTGTGTTTTGTGCCAAAGGCATTCCTTTGGATGTGGCAAAAAATCTTCTTAAAACAAACTTAAGAATAAATAAAAGTACTTTTACTAAAAAAATAAATCATGTTAGGCGACGTTTTATTAATCACAGAAAAGCATTTGGTAGCAGCTGAACTTATTGTTAAAGAAGTTCTTGCAAGAAAAACAAAAAAATATATCATCGGAATTTCAGGGGAAAGCGGAAGTGGGAAATCAGAATTGGCTCATGCAGTTGCAAAAGGTTTACGTAAACATGGAATTACAGCTAAACCGCTTCATATCGATAATTATTATCGTATTTTACCTTTGGAGCGCACACAGTGGCGCACCGAAAATGGTATTGAAAAAGTTGTTGGTTATAACGAATATGATTGGGAAACCATTTATCGGAATATCAACGAATTTAAGCAAGGTTTAAGCTCAACAGGACCTTGTGTAGATTTAGTCACCGAGCAAGTTGACCAACTTACAACCGACTATAATATAGTTGATATGTTGATAATTGATGGTTTGTATGCCATTAAAACAGAAGGAGTTGACCTTTCTGTTTTTATCGAACTTACTTATCATGAAACTAAAAAAGCACAAGTTGTACGAGGCAAAGAGCCACAAAACGAATATCGCGCTCGTGTTTTGGAGCAGGAACATAAAATGGTTCAGGCGCTCCGTACAAAAGCCGATTTATTGATAAATATGGAATATCAGCTTGTAAAAGCATAAAAGAAACAATTTGGCCAAATTTGCAATTTATCAAGTCTTAACAAGGAGTTTTGGAAATCCAATTACTCAACCAAAAATCGATGGAAATATTGAGGAAAATGGTTGCGGCAAATTCAATCATTTCAGCGAAAAAGTTCTTGATAGCATTAAGAATCTTGGTATTACACATATTTGGTTTACAAGTATTATTCGTCACGCCACAACAACTGTATATCCTTCAATTCCAAGCAATAACAGCTCAATTGTAAAAGGAAAAGCAGGTTCACCTTATGCAATTACCGATTATTTTGATGTTCACCCTGATTTGGCTGAAAATGTTGCCAATAGAATGCTTGAGTTTGAAGATTTGCTTGAAAGAACACATCGCTCCAATTTAAAAGTAATTATCGACTTTGTTCCAAATCATTTAAGTCGAGAATACAAAAGCATAATGCAACCCAATAATATCGAGGACTTTGGCGAAACAGATAATACTGAGTTGAGTTTTCATCCTCAAAATAATTTCTATTATTTGCCTGGCGAATCATTACACCTGCCCTTTCCATCAGATTATAAAGAAAGTCTCGCAAAAGTAAGCGGAAACGATGTTTTCAATGCTTTTCCACAAACCAACGATTGGTACGAAACCATTAAATTAAATTATGGAATAGATTATCAGAACGGAAATTCAAAGCACTTCCATACTACTCCAAAAACCTGGATAATGATGCGTGAGATTCTGTTATATTGGACTTCAAAAGGCGTTGATGGATTTAGATGCGATATGGTAGAAATGGTTCCTGTGGAATTTTGGAAATGGGTAATTCCGCAAATAAAAAATGTAAATCCAAAGATTATTTTTATCGCAGAAATATATAATCCAGATACTTACAAAAGCTATATCGAAATAGGCGGTTTTGATTATTTATACGATAAAGTTGGGTTATATGATAGTTTGCGTTCGATTATTGAAGGTCGGGAATTTGCTGAAAAACTTAGTTCCGTTTGGCAAAATTTAAATGGATTGGATGGAAAAATGCTTCGGTTTTTAGAAAATCACGATGAGCAACGAATTGCAAGTCGTTTTTTTGCCGATAATCCAATGAAAGCAATTCCAGCTTTTTTTCTTTTAGCATCTATGCATCAAAATCCTTTTCTTATATATTTTGGACAGGAATTCGGAGAATCGGCAAATGGAGAAAGCGGATTTAGCGGTGATGATGGAAGAACCACTTTATTTGACTATTGGCCTGTTCCCAGTATTCAAAATTGGATTTATAATGCTAAACTCGATATTGATAAACTTCCGCAAGAAACCCAATTATTATATACTCATTATCAAAATATTACAAAATTTAGTTTAAACGAAAAAGCGATAATTGAGGGTAATTTTTACGATTTAATGTGGGCAAATAAAGATAATGCTGCTTTTAATTCAAAATCTGTATATGCTTTTTTAAGAACAAGTGGCAAACAGAATTTTCTTTGTTTATGTAATTTTTCAGATGTAGAACAATCAATTAAAGTTCAAATTCCAGAACATGCATTGGAATTTTGCAAAATAAAAAATACTAAACTTTTAAATTTTGTTTTTATTGATTATTTCACAAGTAAAACTATGTCAATCAATGGTTTGGAAATTGTTGAAAATGGTGTATCTTTTGAATTACCGGCTTATTCTTATCATGCTTATCAGTTCTAAAAAATTATCAGTAAATTTATATTCGGAATTAAGCTAATTAAAAATTGATTAAATGTCAAAATCTGCGATACCCAAATTAACAATTGTTGAACAAGATTCCTGGTTAGAACCGGTACAAAAAGCTGTTTATGAACGTTATCAGCGTTTCAACAATCGTGAGCAAAGTATTAAAAATCAATTCGATAGTTTGCAACAATTTGCTAAAGCTTATCAATATTTTGGAATTCATTTTGATAAAAAAGAAGATTCCTGGATTTATCGCGAATGGGCTCCTGCTGCAAAAGGTTTATTTTTAATTGGCGATTTTAATAATTGGGAATATTTTACACATCCTTTGCAAGCAATTGGAAATGGTGTGTGGGAAATTAAACTTCCTTACCAAAATTATAAATCAACTTTTGTACATCAAAGCAAAATAAAAGTTGTTGTTCAAACAGAATCCGGAACTTTGGCAAGAATTCCGGCATATATTTTTCGTGTTATTCAGGATGAAAATACTAAAGATTTTGCAGGTCAACTTTGGATTCCGGAAAAAGAATATCAATGGAAAATTAATTCCTTTTCAAGTCCCAAAAAAAGCGATTTGCTTATTTACGAATGCCATATCGGGATGGCGCAGGAAAAAGAAGGTGTTGGTACATATCAAGAGTTTAGGCAAAATATTCTGCCTCAGATAAAAGAAAAAGGATATAATGCCATTCAAATTATGGCATTGGCAGAGCATCCTTATTATGGTTCTTTCGGTTATCATGTAAGTAATTTCTTTGCTCCTTCATCACGATTTGGCTCACCGGAAGATTTAAAAGAACTTATCGATGCATCTCATAAATTAGGAATTGCTGTTATTATGGATATTGTTCATTCTCATACAGTTAAAAATATTAATGAAGGGCTTAATAATTTCGATGGAAGTGGTCATCAATATTTCCACGAAGGCGAAAGAGGTAATCATTCAGGTTGGGATTCAAAACTTTTTGATTATGGAAAAACCGAAGTGCTTCAATTTCTTTTATCAAATGTAGCTTATTGGATGCATGAATTTAAGGTGGATGGTTTTCGTTTTGACGGAGTTACATCAATGCTATATTTTCATCATGGTTTAGGTGTTGATTTTGGTGATAGAGATGGATATTTTACCGATGGTGTTGAATATGATGCAATTACATATTTACAACTCGCAAATAAATTAATTAAAGATATCAACCCAAATGCAATTAGCATAGCTGAAGATGTAAGTGGAATGCCGGGTTTATGCAATCCGATAATTGATGGTGGTATTGGTTTTGATTATCGACTTGGAATGGGAATTCCCGATTATTGGATTAAACTTTTAAAAGAAAAAAAAGACGAAGACTGGAATCTTTGGGAGTTATGGGAACAGATGACAAATCGCAATTGGCAAAGTAAAACAATTGCCTACGCAGAGTCGCACGATCAGGCATTGGTTGGCGATAAAACATTGGCTTTTAGGCTAATGGATAAAGAAATGTATTTCTCAATGAGTAAAAGTACTGAAAGTCAAATTATTGACAGAGGTATTTCTTTATTAAAATTGATTAGAATGTTTACCATTAGTTTGGGTGGCGAAGCATATTTAAACTTTATGGGCAATGAATTTGGGCATCCTGAATGGATAGATTTTCCAAGAGAAGGAAATAATTGGAGCTATAAGCATGCTCAAAGATTATGGAGTTTAGGTAAAAGAGATGACTTAAAATATAAATTCTTAGCCAACTTCGATATTGCAATGCTCGATTTTATTTCTAAGCATAATATTCTAAATTCGTTTCCTGCCAAGCAGTTATGGGTTGACGATTGGCATAAAATAATCGTTTTTGAACGTAATCAACTTATTTTTATATTCAACTTTCACACTATGGTATCGCCCGTTGATTATTCAATTCCTAATATTGTTGATGGCGAATACAAACTCATATTCGATTCGGATGATGCAGATTTTGGTGGTTTTTCCAGAATAGATAAAAACACAAGATTTTATGCCAAAAAAAAGGAAAATATAATAACTCTTCGATTTTATTCTCCGAACAGAAGCATGCAGATTTTGCAGCAAATAATTTAAAATGAGTTGATTGGCATACTAATAATAACCTTTGTTCCCACAGATTTATTTTGTGAATCCTTTAAGTCGATAATAGTATAAGAGATTTCGTCTTTTGCATTTTTGTTTATAGTCTTAAGACGATCGTTTATTATGCTGGTTGAAAGCGAATCTGAAGCAAAAAGCTTTTTCTTATTCATGTTTATAGAAGCATCTCGTCCTATTCCGTTATCGTATAATTCAAACAAAATGCGCGAACCATCTTTAATAAACCTAATATTTAATTCACCCATTTTATCCATATGTTGAATACCATGTTCGATGGAATTCTCGATAAAAGGCTGCGCAAGCATAGGTGGGATTTTTATTGTTTCGATATCTAACGCAGGATCAATTTCAAAAGCATATGATAATTTATCAGGAAATCGCATTTTCTGAATTTCAAGATAATAATCAAGAATTTCTATTTCTTTTTTAAGAGTAATGAAGTCATTTCTTGAGCTTTCCAAAATCAGACGTATCAAACGAGCAAAACTATTTAAGTACTTTGAGGCCATTTCAGCATCATTTCGTATTACAAAGCTTTGAATTGATGTTAAGGAATTGAAAATAAAATGCGGATTCATTTGAGAACGTAATACACGCTGTTTTAAATTATCAATTTGTTCCTCAGCAATTCTTCGTTTTGTAATATCCTGAACAAACTCTGAAACATAATCCACTTCTCCATCAGCATTGATATTTGGATACATAGAAACCAAATTGCTAAAATTTTCTTCAATTTCAGTTTCAATAAGCGGCTTTTTGGACTGGATAATTTTATCAAACATCTTTTTGCGGCCTTTGAGCAATGATTTTGGAATGACAGCAAAATAATCTGTACCTATTAAATCATTAGGATTAGAATTTAATCTTCTTGAAGCTGTAATGTTTAGTGCTTTTATATGTCCATCTCTTTGTATAAAAAGAATAGATTCTGTAACGGAATTAAGTAGGGTTTGTAATTCTTGCTTTTGTCCCTGTTCCTTTTCAATTTTTATAACTTCTTGAGTAACATCAATTAAGCTTATCAGAATATTATCATCTTCATTTTCATAGACTAAAGGTGCAAAACTAAGATCCAACCAAAGAAAGTTTTTTTTATTAAATAACTGAACTTTAAAACCTTCATTTGTTTGATGTTTTGAAAAGACATTCAAAAGAGCATTTTGTACTAATGTTTTAAAATCATTTTTAAAAAAATCAATAAAACGTTTTTTATTTAATTGATTATCATCATCTTGACTCAATAATTCAAGGCTTTTACGATTTGCATAATGAATAAAGCCATTTTTATCCAAGATTAAGATTCCGGTAACGCTATATTCGAAAACAGATTGATATTTCTGTCTTTCTTTATCGCTGATACTTAGTTTTTTCTCAATATTACTAGTCTTACTTACCAATTTTAAATAATAGTAATTTCTCTTTCGGAGAGCATATACCAAATAAACAACACCTAACAAAAACAATATCGACAATAAAGTAATAAACAATAAACGTATTCTGCTTTTCCTTAGTTCGAGTTCATTCTCAAGTTCAATATTTTTTTGTTGAATTTCAAAACTGGTGTTAAGTTTAGAAAGAGC
>CAZTST010000223.1:4930-6442 GCA_964616585.1 uncultured Draconibacterium sp. | reverse complement strand
AAGAATATTATGTTTAAAAAAATAAGTTTTATTTTAATTGGAATTATTTTATGCCAAGGAGTTATAAAATCGCAAACAAGCCAACTGACAGATACCACAGTATATACTCTTGGCTTTTCCACTTATCTTTCACACACCGATAAATATGCATCAGGTTTCGATATTTATACCGATAGCGAAGGTTATACTTATATTTCAGGAAATACAAGAGATAAAAATTTTCCTGCCACAGAAGGAGCGTATCAAACAGAACTTAAAGGAGAAGCAGATGTCTTTGTAGCAAAATATACACCGAAAGGTGAAATAGTCTTTGCCACATTAATTGGTGGGACAAAAAGAGAACATCATTCTGGAATAACGGTTGATGAGGCGGGCTATATTTATATAGCTGGAGGAACTCATTCTTCCGATTTTCCTGTTACCGAAGGAAGCTATGACACCAGTTTTAATGGAGAAGGAACATGGGCAGGTGATGTTTTCTTAACTAAACTAAACCCTACCGGAACTGAAATTATTTTTTCTACATTTATTGGAGGTGAAGTTGAAGAAACAGTAGGAACAAAAGGTATTCAGGTTGATTCTAAAGGAAATATTATTATTGTAGGAACTACCTGCTCTCATGACTTTCCTCTAACCAAAGGTGTAATTGAAAATACTAATAAAAACATGCATGGTTTCATTTCTAAATTTAGTCCCGATGGTGAAAAACTTTTGTTTTCTACTTTCATTGGAAACAGTCTATACGAAGGGATTAGTGGATTTGCTATTGATGACAAAGATAATATTTATATAACAGGTGCTACTTTTTCAGCAGACTTGCCTGTAACTGATAATGCTCTTCGAAAAGAAATGATGATGCCTAAAGCACAGGGAGAAATCGATCATTATATTGCCAAAATAAACGATAAAGGCACTAAAATTTCATATTTAAGCTATTTCGCAGGTAGAGGATTTGCGATTTCATCTATAAAATGGACAAAGCCAAACAGATTGTTAGTATGTGCCAGCGCTATGGAAGAAGGCTTGCCTGTTACAGATAATGTAATAAGTAAAAAAGGTGAAGGTGTGCGGAATTGCTTTATATCGGTATTTAATTCTGAAACTATGGACTTAGAATACTCTACTCTGTTTGGAGGAGGCGATGTCGATAATATTATGTCTGCACATTTTCTTAATAAAGATACTATTGTTATTGGAGGAATGACAAATTCTTCAGATTTTCCGCTTACTGAAAATGCTTTATATTCAGGCTATCCTGTAGGGGAAAAGACTTTTAATAATCCTTTCCTGGGGCGTAGGAAGTCATTTATCTCAGTTATTGATATTAAAAATAGCAAACTCCTTTACTCAACCTACTTTGGATCATGCTTTTTATTTTATATTCACCCGGATGAAAATGGAAATATCAGTTTTGTTGCAGAAGCAGGTCAGAAATCAGAAGCAGGAATGACAGGTTTTCCAATAACTGAAAATGCCACTGAGCCTCCCTCTTATACTATGGTAACGCTGGCT
>CAZTST010000223.1:0-4920 GCA_964616585.1 uncultured Draconibacterium sp. | reverse complement strand
GGCGATTGTTATTAAATGCAAAACCTGAACCGAAAAAGGAGATTTTGTACACAGAGGTGCCTGTTGAAGATGCCATTCTGGAAACTTATGTAGGGAAATATGAACTAATGCCGGGCTTTATCCTGACTATTACCAAATATGATAGTCAATTGAAAATTCAAATAACTGGACAAGGGGAAGGTTCCATAATCCCAATATCCCAAAATAAATTTGGTCTAAAGGGAATTGATGCTCAACTTACATTTAATAAAAATGAAGCTGGAGAAGTCGAAAGTATGACTTTACATCAGCATGGGATGGACAATATTTGTAAAAAAGTAGCCGATTAAATATGAAAAGAATTAAAATTGGTTTATTGAGTGTGCTTTTTCTTGTTTTCTTGACAAGTTGTTTAAGGACTGAAAAAAAAGATAGTCCGGCTGAAAATCAAGCTGTCAATTCGCAAACAAAATCAGAATCAACGCAATCCGATTCCATTCAGCGCATCCTTACTCAAGTAGTAAATGATGAAAAAGCACCCGGCATGATTGCGGCAATTGCTTCAAACGAAGGCGTAATTGCCATCGCTTCGGCAGGAGAGCGTAAAGATGGTTCTGGCATTGCGTTTACAATTAACGATGCGGTGCATCTGGGTTCCTGCACCAAAGCTATGACATCCACAATGATAGCCACTTTAGTAGCAGAAGGAAAGTTAAGCTGGGAATCGAAATTGATTGATGTAATTCCTGAGATTAAAGGAATTATTCATTCCGATTATTATAATATTACTCTTTGGCAGCTTCTCACCCACCATGCAGGGATTCCGAAAAATGCAACAGATTGGGACGCATTCAGTTCAAAAGAAATTAAAGAAAGGCGTTTGGCACTTTTAAAAGATAATCTTAAGTCTCCAGCTACCAATGAAATTGATAAATTCCATTACTCCAATTTTGGCTATATGATTGCAGCCTGTATGGCTGAAAAAGTAACCGGCCTAAGCTGGGAAGTTTTAATGCAAAAACGTTTGTTCGATCCTTTGGGAATGTCTTCTGCGGGATTTGGAGCTCCCAATACGCACAATCAAATAGATCAGCCATGGGGCCATTCAAATTCCTGGTTAGGAAACAATTGGCAACCCGATCAGACTGATAATCCGGAAGCCCTTGGATCCGCAGGTCGGGTTCATTGTAATATTGAAGATTGGGCTAAATTTCTTTCTCTTCAATTAACTAACGAGAACCCAATTTTGGAACGCAAATATTTGAATAAATTAATTGAGCCAGATGGTAACTACGCCGCGGGTTGGGCCGTTATAGAACAACCTTGGACCAAAGGAGTCGTACATACTCATAACGGGAGTAATGGAGTTTGGTATGCAATGGTTGTGGTCGCACCACAATTAAATAGGACTTTTGTTGTGGCTACTAATTCGTGTAACTTTGATTCTACTCCTGATATTTGTAATAATATATTGAAGAAGTTGGTTAGGATGGAATTGAATTTAAATAATGAATAAATCAAATCACAAGGGTTTGTGTATGAATAAAGTAAAACTATGTAAATTAAATATACAGTGATTGTAAAATATATTTACACATAATTTTAATTATCCCCAAAAAATAGATTGTAAGTACTACAGAAACAGTTAAATAGCCTTTGAGGCATAAGTCTTGATTAGCGAAGTAGAGAATAATATTCATAATTAGAAATTATCAACTAATTATTTATTACTAGCAAAACACTTAAACTATGAGAAAAACGATTTTATTTCCGGTCTTCATTCTAATTCTAATAGCTGTATTTTTTACAATAAAAATACTCACTAAAGAGAAAAGTCCAACTGCTCTACTTGAAAAGGTTTTGCAGAATCTTGAGCAGATTGAGTCTGCATCATACTTTACTAAAACAGAAGCTTGGGCTCCCGGAGACACAGCAGCTTCATTTATTTATTATAGTTATGTAAAAGAGTTTAACAATCCACTTGACACAACTATAGGAGCTAGCTTTGTTTATCTTGATCAAAAGGATACTACTCAAATGAGATTTAGCTACGATGGTACTAGAAAGGCGGTGGTTTATAAAGACTCAAAATCAATCGTAATAGATAGTTTTAATCTTAGAAAGCTTCCATTTAGACCTATTACACCGCCCTTTTTCAATTATGCGAAAAGTATAATAAAATATGCTCTAGAAACAGAAGATAGTATTTCTGTAAATATTGAAGATATTGGAGCGTCGCTGTATTTTAAATTACAATTAGTTGGAGATAAACAACTTGAATTTTTTGGTAAGGCCATTCAATATGAAAATCCTTTTGGTTTTGGTGAGGAGATTTCACAATATGAGATTTGGATTGAAAAACCTACAGGTTTACCTTTTAAAATTCGGAGAGAGCTATCGCACGATATATCAGTTAGGACTTGTAGTAATGCTATTTTCAATAAATTAAAAATTGCGGATTTTAAAGCGTCTGATTATTTTCAAAAAGACTATTCTATAAAACCATACAGATTGGGAGGCTCTTCAAAAACTAGTTTTTTGGAAGGCAAGCCCGCCCCCGATTGGATTCTAAACGATGTTGACGGAAATTCCTTTGCATTGCAAGATTTAAAAAGTAAAGTGGTCTTAGTTGAATTTACGAGTGTAAGTTGTGGCCCTTGTAAAGCTGCAATTCCCTTCTTAAAAAAATTAGTAACAGAATACAATAAAGATGATTTCGACTTTGTGTCCATTGAAGCATTTGCAAAAAATTCGAACGTGCTTAAAGTTTATCAGCAGCGAAACGATTTCAATTATAAATTTTTATTGTCAACTAAAGAAGTAAGCAATAGCTATTATATAAAATCAATCCCGGTATTCTTTCTTCTTGATGAAAATAGAATCATACGAAAAGTAATTAACGGTTATGGAGCATCTGTAGATAAGCAGATCCGAGATGCAATTAACGAATTGATTTAAACTTTTTTAAAATAAAGGAATGCATATATAAACTAGTTAGCAAAAATTACTTAAAATAATAAAACTATCATGAAAAATAATTTAAAAAAATCACTTGTGTTAATGGTGTTACTTGCATCATTAAATGTGTATTCTCAGAAATGCGAAATAAAAAAAGATCCAATTTCGGGTAAGAAAACTTGTGTTTTCCAAGATAATAAGAAAACCCTAAGGTATGTTTATATGTTCGACGAAGAGGTAGATTTCTTCACTACTTTTGTATATAGAGACGAGCAAAATGTAGCTATTCCAAAAAACAGTGAAATTATTTTTAAACTTGAAAATGATTCTATTGTAAAATTATATTCTGTTGTTGATGCAATGCCACAGACCAAAGTTACTGCTAATCAATTCGGCGCTTCAATAAGCACTACCTATACATTCGCTTTTAAATTAAAAAAAGATCAGATAAGAACTTTAGCTAGTTCTAAAATTACTTTTGTAAGATATCCAGCTATTGATGGAGGATATGTTGATCTAGATATTAAAGGATTTGGTAAAATTTATGCGAATAAGGTAACAAAAGGTGCGATTTGTATAAATGATAATTTGTAGTTTTTCTGGATCTTTTAAATTTATATCCATTCATTAACTCCAATAAGATTAGCAATTAAAAACCAAAATATGGCCATTCGAAATTACATTGGCATTACATCATTAACTGAAGAAAGAAAGAAACCTTTGATTTTTGCAGTTATATTCCTCATTGTTTTCTTCTGTGCGCTTATTCTTGGTTCGGAAATACAGAAAATATTGAAGTTGGATTTAAAGATGGGATGGGGACAGGATATTTTAAGTACCACAGCAATACTTCTTTTAGCCTTCTTTTTCAAAGCACCTAAACAACTATTGGCATTAGAAAAACCAAAACATAAAAATTGGTTGAAATACACGATTATTATTGGTGTTGCAATTGCCTTATGGAATTTTACTAATCAAATTTTATCAAACGATCCGAATTTTAACCAAGGGCTTGAATATTACCTATTTGAGCTAACAATGCCAAGCATTGCAGAAGAAATTGGTTTAAGAGGTGCAGTACTTGGTTTTTTATTGCACTATGCTAAGCAATCCGGTTTTTCAAACGCAAAAATCTGGCTAATAATAGTCCTCTTGGCGATGCTTTTTGGAATTGCTCATCTATTAGGTGCGGAAAGTTTTGTTGAAGGATTAAAAGCATTTCTTATGACATTTTCTGCCGGACTCGGGTTAGGTTGGTTAAGAATTAAGACAGGTTCAATATTTCCCGGAATAATTGCACATAGTATAATGAATGTTTTTGATAATATATTGGGGTATTTATTGTGATATTGAAAATGACAATCTGCTAACAAAAGCTAAAATGAAATTTGCAGCAACTAAATTGAACGAATATATTGAAATTAAAAATTACTTAAGAAAATGAAAAGAATATTATTAAGCATTGTCCTATTTATGACTGTTATTTCAATATATGGTCAGCAAAATGAAATTATACCTGATTTATTAAAATGTAATGATACAACAATTTGGATTCTACATAATAGAGAGATACATATTGATAAAGAGGTTCATTTAACTGGAAAACTTGGAGATGGAGTACTTTGGATGAAAGAACTAGTTTTTACAAACGGTAAGATTGATCTCGATATTAAAGGGAAAGATATTCAAGGTAAAAGTTTTGTTGGTTTAGCATTTCATGGTTTAAACGATAGTACTTATGATGCGGTTTACTTCCGACCTTTTAACTTTAAAAATCCTGAACGAAAAGGGCATTCTGTTCAGTACATTTCTCACCCTGAATACACTTGGAATAAATTACGTAACGAGCATCCTGAAAAGTATGAGAATACAATAACCCCAGTGCCAGAGCCAATTGATTGGTTTCACGTGACCATACTAATTAAATACCCTACTGTGAATGTATTCGTAAATAATTCAAAGAAACCATCTTTAACTATTGAA
>CAZTST010000222.1:0-6514 GCA_964616585.1 uncultured Draconibacterium sp. | reverse complement strand
GATTCTCCAGATCGTTATAAACATAGGCCGCTTGCTCCTTATCAGGCAATATAAAAAGCATAGATTGCTCCGATTCCACAAACAAAGCAGATGCGTATATTTGTACCGCAGAAGAAAATAAACCCGCTAAGTTGGTACTTTCTTGCTTTTCCTGAGCTTTTAAAAGCTCTCGAAAAAGCGGACTTGTTTTTATGGTTTGAAATATATCAGGAGTTTTCAATGACTTTTTTTTAGTGCACAAAAGTAAAAATTCTATTCAAGCGAAAAAAAAATATACGACACAAATGCACATATGAAATAAACATCTGTTTTAGTTTGTAATGATATTATTCGTGAATTCTAGCAAAAGCAATCTTTGGAAGAAAAAAAATAAATGCCACTAATGCACGAATAAAAAATAAACTGCTATTTTCGTTCGTATTAATATTATTCGTGAATTCGTGGCAAAAAAAATGATTAAACATTAAAATTCAAATTTTAGACATTCTATTCAGACTAAACTTATATTTTTAAAAATCAAAGTTATGACAACCATCCACTTAGAAAATACGTTTTGAAAAACAGACTAGAAAACTTTTTTAGACTATTTTCTGAATTTTTCTAAAAAATATTAAATAATAATCATATTTTAAAATAATCTATATATTTACACGCTGAAACCAAAGATAAAAACCATTGAACTAATTGATATTTAGATATTTATATTGATTTTTCGATACAAATGAAGAAAACAAAAAATTAGGAAGTTTATGATTCAAAAAATACTGATTGCCAATCGAGGAGAAATTGCCATTCGAGTGATGCGTAGTTGCAGAGAAATGGGTATTAAGTCGGTGGCCGTATATTCGGATGCAGACAGAGGCTCAATGCACGTGCGCTATGCCGATGAAGCCTATCATATCGGCCCGTCACCATCGAACGAAAGTTATTTGGTTATTGATAAAATTATTAATGCCGCCAAAAAATCAGGAGCTGATGCTATTCATCCGGGTTACGGATTTCTATCGGAAAACGCCGAATTTTCTGACCGTTGTAAAAAAGAAGGCATAGAGTTTATCGGGCCTGATTCATACGCTATTAATACGATGGGCGACAAAATCACGGCACGGAAAACCATGATTGCAGCCGGAGTTCCTGTTGTTCCCGGAACTACGGAGCCTATCCTGGACGAAGAAGTCGCTATTAAGTATATACAGAAAATCGGTCTTCCTGTAATGATTAAAGCCTCTGCCGGAGGCGGCGGAAAAGGAATGCGCCTGGTAAAAGAGGAAAAGGAAATCGTAAATGCTATTCGCGGTGCTCGTTCCGAAGCTTTAAATGCTTTTGGAAATGATGCCGTTTACATCGAAAAATACATCGATTCGCCTCACCATATCGAGTTTCAGATTCTAGCCGATAAACACGGAAATGCGGTTCATCTTTTCGAGCGTGAATGCTCCGTGCAACGTCGACATCAAAAAGTAGTTGAAGAAACTCCTTCGCCATTATTAAATGAGGAAGTTCGAGCAGAAATGGGAAAACACGCTGTAATGGCTGCACAGGCAGTTAATTATTCTGGTGCAGGAACCATTGAGTTTATAATGGGAGACGACCTAAAATATTATTTCCTGGAAATGAACACCCGTTTGCAAGTAGAACATCCCATAACCGAAAGTGTGGTTGGTGTGGATTTGGTAAAGCAGCAAATCAATATTTCCAACGGTCTTGAGCTAAGCTTTAAACAAGAAGACCTTAAGCAAACCGGGCACGCCATCGAATGCCGTATTTATGCCGAAGATCCTGACAATAATTTTATGCCTAGTCCAGGCGTAATAAAGCATTTTAGCGAGCCATTAGGTCTTGGAATTCGTCACGATGGTTATGTTTACAGTGGTTACGAAATTCCTATTTTCTACGACCCGATGATTTCAAAACTTATTGTTTGGGGCGAAACGCGTGAAGATGCTATCGACCGGATGAGAAGTGCTTTATACAATTATAAAATCACAGGCATCAAAACTTCCATTAAATTTTTGGAGCGCATTATGAATACTCCTGCTTTTGTGGCCGGTAAATACAATACCCATTTTATTCAGGAAAATGAAGACTTTTTACTTTCTCCAAAAGCAAGTAAAGTTGAATGTGAAGAAATGGCTATGGCTGCTGCTTTTGTCAATTATCTTGATAATTTAGAGAAAGCAAGCATTCACGTTGCTGCCG
Organism: uncultured Draconibacterium sp.; assembly: GCA_964616585.1. Taxonomy (GTDB): domain Bacteria; phylum Bacteroidota; class Bacteroidia; order Bacteroidales; family UBA12170; genus UBA12170. The sequence continues at coordinate 4,315 of CAZTST010000222.1, read as the reverse complement.
AAAACGGTTCTAACTCTTGGAAAAGTTTTGGAAGAAAAAGAAATGTTATTCGATTATAAATCAACCTTCTAAGCAAATGATAAAAACTTTAGATATAAAAATAGGAGACCGTATTGCTACTCTCGAATTGATTAGTCGCAACGGCAATAAAGTAGAGGTTAAGGTTGATGAGAAGTTATATACCCTCGATATGCTCGAAGTTGAAAAAGGCGTTTATAGCATTTTAAGAGATGGGATTTCTTACACTATGGAACTTCTACAAAAAACAAATGCAAAAGAGTACGAAGTACATACACATAACGAAACCTTTGATGTTGAGGTAATTGATGCCGAAAGCAAATATTTAATGAGCAGAGGCGATGTAGCAAATGATGCAGGCGGTGCAACAATTTCAAGTCCAATGCCCGGAAAAATCGTTAAGATACTTGTAAAGGTAGGCGATGAAGTAAAAGAAGGCACAACCGTAATTATTGTTGAAGCCATGAAAATGCAGAGTGAATACAAAGTAAAAGCCGATCGTGTAATCATAGATGTTTTGGTAAAGGAAGGCGATACTGTGGATAGTAATCAGCCTCTTATTATTGTTGAATAAAATACAAATAGAATATGTCGACTTCTGAAGAAAAATACAGTCAGTTTGAAGAAAAAAATAAAATAGCCGAGCTAGGTGGCGGTCAAGCACGTATAGATAAACAGCACACAGCCGGTAGAAAAACGGCTCGCGAAAGAGTTGAGCTTTTGCTCGATTCAGGCACTTTTGTCGAACTCGATAAATTTGTGACTCACAGAACTACCGATTTCGGAATGGATAAAACCAAATTCCTCGGCGATGGCGTTGTGAGTGGTTATGGTAAAATTGATGGCCGCTTGATGTATGTTTTTGCACAAGATTTCACCGTTTTCGGTGGATCATTAAGCAGAGCCAATGCCGATAAGATTATTAAAGTGATGGATTTAGCCATGAAAATGGGAGCTCCCGTTATTGGGTTAAACGATTCCGGCGGAGCACGTATTCAAGAAGGCGTAGAAAGTTTGGCCGGTTATGCCGATATTTTTTACCGCAATGTAATGAGTTCGGGAGTAATTCCACAAATCTCAGCCATCCTTGGACCTTGTGCCGGTGGTGCAGTTTATTCTCCAGCTATTACCGATTTTATTATGATGGTAAAGGAAAACAGCTATATGTTTGTTACCGGACCCGATGTAATTAAAACCGTTACTCACGAAGAAGTTACTCAAGAGGAATTAGGCGGAGCGATGACTCACAACTCTAAAAGTGGAGTGGCACATTTAACTGCCGATGATGATGTTCAGGCCATGATGATGATTCGCGAGCTTATGAGCTTCTTGCCCTCGAACAATATGGAAGATCCTCCGATGAAAATGAGTACGGATGATATGAATCGTGAAGATAAGAAGCTAAACGATCTTATTCCTGCCGATCCAAACAAACCCTATGATATGAAAGATTTAATTCATTCAATCATCGATGAAAAACATTTCTTCGAAATCATGCCTTATTATGCTCAAAATATAATTATAGGATTTGCGCGTATGGGAGGAAGGCCGATTGGAATAGTGGCTAATCAACCTGCTTATTTGGCGGGAGTTCTAGATATTAATGCTTCTACAAAAGCAGCCCGTTTTGTGCGTTTTTGCGATGCTTTCAATATTCCTATTGTAACTTTAGAAGACGTTCCCGGTTTCTTACCCGGAACTGCTCAGGAATTTGGCGGAATTATCAAGCACGGCGCTAAATTACTTTACGCATTCGCTGAAGCAACCGTTCCAAAAATTACTCTTATTACTCGCAAAGCCTATGGTGGAGCTTACGATGTGATGTCGAGCAAGCACATTGGTGCAGATATAAACTACGCATATCCAACTGCTGAAATTGCTGTTATGGGTCCTGCCGGAGCTGTAAACATTATTCACAGAGCCAAACTTGGAGATCCTGAATTCATTGCTGACGCTGTTGAAGATTATAAGAATAATTTTGCCAGCCCATACAAAGCTGCTCAAATGGGTTATATTGATGAAATAATTTATCCAAAAGATACACGTAAAAAGATTATTCAGGCTTTAGAAATGACACAAAATAAATCGAAAAGCAATCCGGCTAAAAAACACGGAAATATTCCTTTGTAGAAGTTTAATTCTTTAAAATAAAAACCTGTTTCGCATTTTGCGTTCAGGCTTTTATCTCTTAATCAACAGTTGTTTAAAACTTTGACATAAAATAAAGTCAAATAATGGGAAAATAGCGAAAAAGATTTACTTTTGCAGACTAAAAATTGATTTAAAATGGTTAAGAAAAAGAATACCAAAGATGTTACAGAAGAAAGACTTGAAGCGGTTGAAGAAGCTTTAACAAGAACCGAAAGAATTCTTGAAAAACATCAAAAAAATATTTTAACAGGTATTGCTGTTGTTATCATTATCGTATTGGGATACTTTTCATTTCAGAAATATTATCTCGAACCGAAAGAAAAAGATGCTTCTGAGCAAATGTGGATGGCTGAAAAATACTTTGGAATGGACAGCCTACAAATGGCTTTAGACGGTGATGGCAATTACTATGGTTTTTTAGATATTATCGATGAGTATGGTATGACTAAATCAGCCAATTTAGCCAATTATTATGCAGGAGTTTGTTATTTACGCCTCGGTCAATATGAAGATGCGATAGACTATTTGAGCAGTTTTAGTTCGGACGACCAAATTTTAGCACCCATGGCATTAGGAGCTATTGGAGATGCACAAATGGAATTAGGAGAAACCGGAAAAGCTGCCAGTCTTTATCTTGAAGCTGCAAATAAAAACGATAATGCTTTTACTGCGCCTGTTTTCATTCAGAAAGCAGCTTGGGCTTTCGAATTAAAAGAAGACTACAAAAAAGCGCTTGAATTACAAAATCGCTTGAAAAAAGATTTCCCTACTACTGCTGAAGGTCGTGAGGCCGAAAAATATATTGCTTTTCTTAAAGCCAAATTAAAATAAGCACTGAGCAAATCTTTATTATGAAATACCTGAGTTTAGATTCAGGTATTTTTTTTTGAACTATTTTTACATTTTAAAAGCAAAATCATATGAGCATGCGAATAGTTTTTATGGGAACTCCCGAATTTGCAGTTACAGCTTTACAAAAGCTAGTTGAAAGCAAATATGATGTCGTAGGTGTAATTACAGCTCCTGACCAAGCTGCCGGTAGAGGAAAGAAAATTCGTATATCAGCTGTTAAAGAATATGCGCTAACTCAAAATTTAAGTTTGCTGCAGCCTGTTAATCTTAAAGACCCTGTATTTGTTGAAGAGCTTAGATGCTTAAATGCTGATATTCAGGTAGTAGTTGCTTTTAGAATGTTGCCTGAAATAGTTTGGAATATGCCTCCACTTGGCACTTTTAATCTACATGCCTCACTTTTACCACAATATCGCGGCGCAGCTCCAATCAATCATGCTATTATGAATGGAGAAAGCGAAACAGGTGTTACCACCTTCTTTCTCGACAAATCAATTGATACCGGAAAGATTATCATGCAAAAAAAATGTGCCATATCAGTTGAAGATAATTTTGGAAGCTTGCACGATAAATTAATGATTCTTGGTGCAGACCTGATTATTGAAACATTGGATGCTGTTGAAGTAGGCAATCATCAAATTAGATCGCAAAGCGAATTAATAACAGATTATTCAGTTTTAAAACCTGCCCCTAAAATTTTCAAACAAGATTGTGAAATAGTTTGGAATCGCGATAGCAAAAACATAGTAAATAAAATTAGAGGATTAAGCCCCTACCCTGCTGCTTATAGTTATTTACATAATATTGATGGGCAGCATACTCTATATTTGAAAATTTTTAAAGCAACAGAAATAATAAATGAAAATCCAGATGCATCTCCAGGTTGCATTTTTTCAGATTCTAAAACCTATGTACACGTTATAACTGCAAACGGAGCAATTTCTATAGAAGAAGTCCAACTTGAAGGAAAAAAAAGGTTGCCTATTATCAATTTTTTACACGGTTTTAATTTAATTGCTTTCCGGAGCTTTAAAACCCTTATCTAGCTTGTATTTCCCCAAGTTTTCAACTTTTTAATCGCTTTATTAACAAAATAGCCACTTTTTTGCTCAAACACTTGTTTTTCTTACATTATCCGTTATATTTGCATTAGTGAAAATCAAAATGTGTTAATTAAAATCTTTTAAAATGAACAAAGCTGAATTAATTGAAGCCATGGCTAGCGAACCTGGCTTGACCAAAGCTGATTCTAAAAAAGCATTAGACGCAATTATAAAATCAACTACAGGCGCTC
>CAZTST010000221.1:0-6522 GCA_964616585.1 uncultured Draconibacterium sp. | reverse complement strand
ATACACAAACGTTAGCGTTCATTGTAAAAAGACAAAACAACGACAGAATGAAAACGGAATTTTTGCTGCATAAAGGCAAAGAAAAAAAATGCCAGCGCACCAACGGAAATTGATACATTTGTAGTTATTTGAAACGGATTTGAAAAATGACTTTAGAACAATATATAGACAACATAAACAAACGCTACAAATTAGGAAATGCAACCGAGCATACGTTTCGGGGAGACTTGCAACAACTGATTGAGAGTTTAGTGCCGACAATTAGGGCGACCAACGAACCGAAAAGGCAATCGTGCGGAGCGCCTGACTACATCTTGACAAAAAAGGATATTCCTGTAGGATTTATCGAAGCAAAAGACATTGCCGATAAAGACCTTGAAGGAGCAAAGAAAACCGGTAATAAAGAGCAATTCGACAGATACAAAGCATCGTTAAACAACCTGATTATTACCGACTATTTAGACTTTTATTTATATCGTGACGGCCAATTTGTAAGCAAAATAGCAATTGCCGAACTTACCGACAAAGGGATAAAGTCATTAACAGCGAATTTTGACAGATTTGAAAATCTTATAAAAGACTTTTGTACCCATATTGGGCAGACAATAAAAAGCAGTAAAAAACTTGCCGAAATGATGGCGGGCAAAGCCCGACTTCTTTCCGAAGTGATTGAAAAAGCGCTGACCAGCGATGAAACGCATAATGAAGACAGCACATTAAAAGACCAAATGAACGCTTTTAAGAAAATCCTTATCCATGACATTACACCCAAGGGATTTGCCGATGTTTACGCCCAAACCATTGCTTATGGAATGTTTGCTGCGCGTTCACACGACCCTTCGCTGGAAACATTCAGCAGGCAGGAAGCCTACGAACTCATACCAAAATCAAATCCTTTCCTGAAAAAACTGTTTGGCTATATTGCAGGATTGGATGTTGATGACCGCATAAAATGGATTGTCGATGATTTGATCAATATCTTTTTGGCTTGCAACGTGGAAGAAATTTTAAAGAACTATGGCAAGAGTACAAAAATGGAAGACCCGATTATCCATTTTTACGAAACCTTTTTGAGCGAGTACGACCCGAAATTGCGTAAAGCCCGTGGCGTTTGGTACACACCTGCACCTGTAGTAAACTTCATTGTCCGTGCCGTTGACGATATTTTAAAAACTGAATTTGATTTACCGCAGGGACTTGCCGACACGAGCAAAACCAAAATAAAAGTTGATGTCCAGGGCAAAAAGACAGAACAGGAAGTACACAAAGTTCAAATACTCGACCCTGCTGCCGGAACAGGAACATTTTTGGCGGAAGTAATCAAACTCATCCATAAAAAGTTAGAAGGTCAACAAGGCATTTGGAGCAATTATGTGGAAACGCATTTATTGCCGCGCCTCAATGGTTTTGAATTGCTCATGGCAAGTTACGCAATGGCACATTTAAAACTCGATTTATTACTTACCGAAACTGGTTACAAACCAACCAAAGACCAGCGTTTCAGGGTTTACCTCACCAACAGTTTAGAAGAACACCACCCCGAAACAGGAACATTATTTGCCAATTGGTTAAGCACCGAAGCAAACGAAGCCAACCACATAAAACGTGATACGCCTGTTATGTGTGTTATTGGCAATCCGCCATACAGCGGAGAAAGTGCCAATAAAGGCGATTGGATTATGAAATTGATGGAAGATTACAAAAAAGAGCCAGGTGGAAAAGAAAAATTAAAAGAGCAAAACTCAAAATTCATCAATGACGATTATGTAAAATTCTTGCGTTACGGTCAGCATTTTATAGAAAAAAATGGTAGCGGAATTTTGGCTTTTATTAATCCTCACGGATTTTTAGATAATCCAACTTTTCGTGGTATGCGTTGGAATTTACTAAAAACCTACGATAAAATTTACACCATTGACTTACACGGTAACGCCAAAAAGAAAGAAACTGCCCCGGATGGCTCAGCCGACATAAATGTATTTGATATTGAGCAAGGCGTTTCAATAAATTTCTTTATCAAAACAGGAAAGAAAAAAGCCAATGAATTAGGACAAGTTTTTCATTACGATTTATTTGGAAAACGTGAATTGAAGTATGATTTTTTAATTGACAATACTTTAAAAACAACACAATATCAAAAAGTAGAAAATATTGCTCCACATTATTTCTTTGTACCAAAAGACTTTGATGAACAAAAAACTTATGCTAAAGGATTTCACCTACTTGAATTGTTTTTAGAAAACTCATTAGGCGTACTTTCTAAAAATGATGATGTTGCGATTTCATTTGATAAATCTACACTTAAAGAAAGAATTGAAAATTTCACTTCATTAGCAGAAGGTGAAGTAAAAAAACTATACAACATTAAAGATGATAGCCGAGACTGGATATTAGCAAAGGCAATCCAAGATTTAAAAGATAATTACAAAGATGAAAACTATAAGCAAATTGCATATAGACCATTTGATAATCGGTGGACTTTTTTTACTGGAAAACCAAAAGGCTTTTTTGCTTACAGTCAAAATCGGATAATGAGAAACCTGAAAAGCGAAAATAATTTTGCTCTAATATCAGGCAGACAAGGTCAAGCAGTTGGAAATATGCAATGGAACTTATCGTTTATTTCAAATACAATTTCGGACCAAAATATTTACTATCGTGGTGGTGGTTCTGTTTTTCCACTATACATAAATCTCGAACAACAAACTATTGAGCATTCAACTAAAAGAACGCCAAACTTACACGCAGAAATTGTTAAGCAAATAGCAGAAATATTGGGTTTGACTTTTACCAACGAAAAAGAAACAACTGAAAACACCTTTGCCCCCATTGATATTTTGGATTACATCTATGCGGTGTTACATTCGCCAACGTACCGTGAGAAATACAAGGAGTTTTTAAAAATAGATTTCCCGAGAGTGCCCTATCCAAAAGATAAAGAAACCTTTTGGCAATTGGTAAAATTAGGCGATGAAATACGGCAAATTCATTTATTGGAAAGCCCAACCGTTGAGAAATATATTACTCAATACCCAATTGATGGCGATAATGTGGTAAGCAAACCAAACTATCAAAACGGCAAAGTTTGCATCAACGATACGCAGTATTTCGACAATGTTCCCGAAATAGCCTGGAACTTTTACATTGGAGGATACCAACCAGCCCAAAAATGGCTAAAGGACAGGAAAAATAGGAAATTGGAGTTTGAAGATATTTTGCATTATCAGAAAATTATTGTCGCTTTATTTGAAACAGATAGATTTATGAAAGAAATAGATAATATTAACATTGAATAGGACAAACTATGAGTAATCAAATTTTTAGCAAAATAGACGGTGCAATAGCAACGGTAATCGGGTATATCGAAAATGGTGATTTAGCTCTGCCTGATTTACAAAGACCTTTCGTTTGGGGAAATAACAAAGTGAGAGATTTATTTGACAGCATGTATCGTGGATATCCGATTGGTTATTTTTTATTTTGGAAAAATATTACAGGCGAAAAATTAACGCAAATTGGTTTTGATGATAAAATTCACAAAGTACCCAATATGCTAATAATTGACGGGCAGCAGCGATTAACAGCATTATACAGTATTATCAAAAAGCAAGAAATAAGGGATAAAAATTATAGGTTCAGACGAATAAAAATAGCATTTAATCCCGTGCTTGAAGAGTTTAGAGTAGCAGATGCTGCAACTGTAAAAAACAAAGAATTTATTAACGATATTTCTGATATTTTTGGATCAAGTGCTTGGCAATTTACAAATGACTATTTATCACAATATCATGAATATGTAAGCGAAATTACAGCGAAGTATAAAGAAATAATCGAAAAAATTCATGCAGGCATAGACCTTAAAGATGCTGAGTATATTTTTTGTATCACACGGTTAAATCAAATTAAAGATCCTACTGATGACTATATTCAACTAATTGCAAGTTTAAGGGAGAGAAAGGCAATTTCATTACCGGAAAACCAAAAAGAGCTATTCATTAGCTTTTTTGAAAAACCTATTGAAATTAATACAGCTGAGATAGGTACAAGAATTAGCAGGTTACATTCTTTAACTAATTATCCTTACCAGGCATTGGAAGTATCATCAGATGTGGACGAAGAAATTGTTGCAGAAATATTTACTCGTATAAACAGTAAAGGTGTTACGTTAAATCAGGCAGATTTTATATTAACCCTTGTTTCAGTCTTTTGGGAAGAAGGCAGAAAGATGATTAATGATTTTTGTAAAAGCGCCAAAGTTGTTCCCGACATGACGACAAAAGATTCACCTTTTAACTATATAATGCAACCTGATGCACAAGACATTGTGCGAATAATAATTGGTTTGGGGTTTAAACGTGCTCGGATGAAAGATGCTTATGCTATTCTTAAGGGTCGTGACCCGGATACAAATAAATACTCAACGGTTTTACGTGAAAAACAATTTGACGTTTTCAAAGCAACTCTCTCAGATGTTATTAATACAAGCAACTGGCATTCATTCATAAAAATCATTCAAAGTATAGGTTATAAATCATCTAGACTAATTGCATCGGGGAATTCGATAATCAACTCGTATATTTTATATTTAATCGGGAAGCTAAATTTTAAAATCGACTATAAAGAGTTGGATAGATTTGTTGCAAGGTGGTTTTTTATGAGTTCACTAACTTCAAGATATTCTGGTTCGTCAGAATCTATAATGGAATCAGATTTGAATAAAATTAAATCATGTAAAGATGGTGAAGAATTCAAACTTGTAATAAATAACATAATCGACAGCTCGTTAACTAATGACTTCTGGAACATTTCATTGCCAAATGACATCCTTGTAACTTCAAATACAATAAGCCCTGTTGCAAATGCTTTTTTTGCAAGTTTAATTTACAATGGTACTAAAGCATTATTCTCTGACAGAAAGGTAAGTGACTTATATGATCCTTCAATTAAGATTAAGAAGAATTCATTGGATAAGCATCATATTTTCCCAAAAGAGTATTTAAAGAAACAAGGTATTGAGTTGACCCAAATTAATCAAATTGCAAACCTAACCTATTTGGAGTACATTGATAATATTAAGATATCTGATTCAGAACCAAGGTCATATTACAATGAAATAAAAAGTAAATATTATTCAGGGAAAGAGTTTGTTTTAGAAAATACACTAAAGGAGCATGGTGTCCCTATTAATTTTTATGAAATGGAATATTCTGTATTTTTAACTGAAAGACGAAAGAAAATTGCAATTTTGATAAAAGAAATGTATAGTAATATCTAAGCCAATGCATTTGCAGGCACATTGCCAAAGCCCCACAAGCCAACACAAAAACCAAAGCTTTGTCAAAGAGCCTGCAAAGCCAACGCACGGTGAAACATTGTAGCAAATTTGACAGATAAAATGACAAAAAATATAAATCGCCAGTGCCTAACAAACGGTATAGCCAATAAGGGTTTCAGTGGTATGCGAAGGGTTGTAGCCCGCTTCAACTTTCTTGTAACTTGAAAGGAATGAAGTCCGCAATCGGCAACTAAAACATACCACCACCGTTATGTGGCATTTGCCAGAGAAATCCAAACTATGGAAAGCATTTATACATAAAATCAATAGTGATACAACGGGTGATTTTTTTAAAGTTATCGAAAAAATAAAAACATTTATAGAACCGGTTGTTTCAGGGGAATATTCCATAAAAACCTGGCAGCCTGGTTTATGGAAATGGAATGGTTAAAACTGACGGCGGCGCGCCTTATTCAAACGCTCTCCCTTGTCACGATGCTCATGACAACACAGAAAACCGATTATAACGGAGACCGCCGTAACCAGAGACTGGAATGTTTTTTAACTGATGAAATATTACAAATCTGCGAAATATTCCCGTTGACTTATAGTATCGGTATGAACTCACTCATATTCGCGGCGACAGGCAATGCTTCTCTTGTTTACAAAAAGATAGTCTGGCGCTGGAATTAATATTATATTCCGGACAGGGATAACACTATGAAAAAAGGATTTCTGTTATTTTTATTACTTATCAATGCCGTTTTTTCCGGTGAAACAGCGGGACGTTCTGCTTATGAAATAAGAAAAAACGAACTGGAAGATAAAGGTGTTGGCATCGAAGGAATTTATACAGGTGATTGGTTCACTAATATTCAGGGTGGACTAAGACGCGGCTCCAATCGTCTGGGTGTTTTTGACTTGATCTTCAGTATGGATTTCGAAAAATTATTTCAGTGGAAAAATGCAAGTTTCTACTCGGATTTTATCGGTATTCAGGGTAAAGATCCCAGTGAATATACCGGAGATTTACAGGGAATCAGTAATATTGCCGCTGAAAATGCCTGGAAAATATACGAAGCCTGGCTGCAACAAAAATTCCAGGCGGGGCGAATATCGGTTCTTATGGGTATTTATGATCTGAATTCCGAATTCGATGTGACGGAAACCGCCGGGCTATTTATTAATGGGTCTCATGGTATGGGACCGGACTTTTCACAGAGCGGGAAAAACGGCGCGCCGACTTT
>CAZTST010000220.1:5037-6527 GCA_964616585.1 uncultured Draconibacterium sp. | reverse complement strand
AGCCGTTGAAAAACCATTTTTTTTAAGGTAAAAAAGCACAGAAATCGCACTATATTTATCCTAAAATTGTGTACTAATATTCTAAATCCTTTTACTAATGACCAAAGTGAAAAAAATATTCGTAATCGACACCTCTGTTATTCTTTACAATCACAGCTCTATTCTCAGTTTTGGTGATAATGATGTTGCAATTCCCATCACCGTTTTAGAGGAACTCGATAATTTTAAAAAAGGAAACGATTCCAAAAATTTCGAAGCACGAGAATTTATACGTATTATGGATGGTCTTTCTGAAAGAGGAACTTTGCAAAAATGGCAAAAACTCGACGGTCCAAAATCAGGAAAATTTAAAGTAGTAATTGATACTCAGGTAAAATCAGATTTTGATGCTGAAAAAGTGTTTGGAACATCAAAACCCGATCATAGGATATTAAATGTTGCGGTTTCATTAAAGCAGGAATTTCCTAACAGACCGGTAATTATGGTTACTAAAGATATAAATCTTCGTATCAAAGCTAAAGCCCTTGGAATTTCTGCTGAAGATTTTGAAACCGGAAAAATAAAAAATGTAGATAATTTATATACAGGAAAAGCTGTACTGGAAAATGTTTCTGCAACCGTGATTGATAGAATGTACAAAGATGGTTATTGTACATATCAGGATTTGAAAATTGAAAAACCGGTACCACATCAATATTTTATTCTAAAAAGTGGCAGGAATTCAATTTTGGCGTATTATAATCCTATCGATGAACTGATTGAACATATTGATAAACAGCCGGTTCATCGCATTATTCCACGAAATGCCGAACAGGTTTTTGCTGCTCATGCTTTGTTAAATCCTGAAGTAAAATTAGTAACTATTTCAGGTGTTGCCGGAACTGGAAAAACTCTTTTAGCTCTGGCCGCAGCTTTGGAACAACGCCGAGAATTTAAACAGGTGTATTTGGCAAGACCAATAGTACCGCTTAGCAATAAGGACATAGGTTTTTTGCCCGGCGATGCATTAGAAAAGGTTCGACCTTATATGGAACCTTTATATGATAATCTGAAATTTATCAAAAGTCAGTATGGCGAACGAGATAAAGAATTTCAAAATATTAATGCTGCTGTTGAGAATGAAAAATTAGTTATTTCGCCTTTAGCTTATATTAGAGGAAGAAGTTTGTCGAATATTTTCTTTATTGTAGATGAAGCTCAAAATCTCACTCCTCACGAAGTAAAAACTATAATAACACGTGCCGGAGAAGGAACAAAAATTGTTTTTACAGGCGATATTTTCCAGATAGATACACCATATCTTGATTCTCAATCTAATGGATTGTCGTACTTAATTCATAAAATTCATGCTCATAATATTTATGCACATATCAATTTAGTAAAAGGAGAGAGAAGCGAATTAGCTAATTTGGCAAATGATCTTTTATAATCTATAATAAGTCTTTTTTTTGATTAAAACAATAAACGTTTTAACGTTTTTTATGAGATCG
>CAZTST010000220.1:0-5027 GCA_964616585.1 uncultured Draconibacterium sp. | reverse complement strand
ATTAAGTAGTTAATATTCAACTCTTAAACCGGGTTTTTTTACTAATAAAAACTGGAATATCCTTGCCAAAAAGTCGAATTATTAGTAATTGTCTAACAAATAAATAACTTTGTCGCTGTCAAATGAGGAGGTTATTATGTTGGAAGTAGCACTAATTAACACAAAAGTTCTAAACGGAAAGCGATTATATTTTAGTTTTCTGGCAGGTGCTCAACAAGTTTTTGAGCATCAGAATATTTTAAATAAGATAAACGTTTTTCCGGTTCAGGATGGAGATACAGGAACTAACATGGCTTCAACCATGCGAGCAATTGTGGATTCGCATATTCCTACTGGGAGTCTTAAAGATACTGCTGAAGCACTAGCTGACGCTGCATTGATGGGTGCTCGCGGAAATTCAGGAATTATTTTTGCTCAATTTCTGTATGGTTTTAGCAGTTGTATTCAAGATATTGAAGACATTTCTGTAGATAAGTTTTCGAAAGCTTTAAAACAGGCAGTCCGTTTTTCTTACGAAGCCATCAGTAATCCAGTTGAAGGAACTATGATTACAGTTATGCGTGAATGGGCCGAGGCTATCGACAAATCAAAAGAGTTCATCGATGATTTTAATGAATTAATTATTGGTTCGTTAAAAGATGCGCAAAAAAGCTTAGCTGCAACACCGGAAAAATTAGAAATATTACGTCAGAAAAAAGTAGTAGATGCAGGTGGAAAAGCCTTTGTGTATTTTCTTGAAGGTATGATTGATTATTTTACTCATGGCGATATTAAGAGAATATTGAAAAGCAGAAATGTTGTTAAGATTGATAACCTACATCACAATATTTCGCACGAAGATGTGAATTTTCGTTATTGTACTGAGGCTCTGCTTATTTTGGAAGAAAGCCGTCCGGAATTAAAGGAAATAATTCGCACTCAAATCGATTATTTAGGTGATTCACTGGTAATTGCCGGTTCATCAAAAAAAATACGTTTGCATATACATACCGATACACCGGCCAAATTATTTCAGCAAATTTCAAGCTATGGAAATGTTACATATCAAAAAGTTGATGATATGGTTATGCAAAACGATTTGGCATCAGCTAGAAAGTTCAGTACAGGTCTAATTACAGATTCAACCTGCGATTTGCCGCAAGATATTATCGATCAATATCAAATTCAAGTTGTACCTGTGAAGGTGCACTTTGGAGAGAAATATTTCCTAGATGGATTAACGCTTTCACCTTTAGAGTTTTATAAACAACTGGATACAGCAAAAATCTATCCTAATACATCACAGCCAAGCTATCACGATTTTCTGAATAGATATGAATACTTGAGCTCGTATTACGATTCTATACTCTCTATTCACTTAAGTAAAAAACTAAGTGGATTATGGTCGAATAGCAATAAAGCCGGTACCACAGTTGCAAATCAACAAAAGAAAGATATTTCCGTTCTTAATTCTAAAAAAACTTCCAGTGGTTTGGGTTTGATTGTTCTTCGAGCCGCTCGTGCAATTGAAGCAGGTGACTCTAAAGCTGATATTGAAAGCAAGATGGAAAGTTGGTCGGAAAAGACCAAAATGCTTGTAAGCACAAAAACCATTAAATATCTGGTAAAAGGTGGGCGTGTAAGCCCGATGAAAGGAATAATTGGAAAACTGATTAGTTTAAAACCATTATTGGTTATTAATGATGAAGGAACTATCGATTTGTTTGGAAAACCGGTAACAGCAAAAGGTAGCATTGCAATGGTGCAAAAAGAAATGCGAAAAATATTAAAGATCCATAATGTCTGGGGCTATGCAATTTCTCATGCTGATAATATGGAAATTGCTCAGATTTACATCGATGAAATGAAAAAACTTACAGGCAAAGAACCGGAATTTGTTTCGCCTGCAACTCCAGCCTTAGCAGTTCATGCTGGTCCTGGCGTTGTTGCTTTAAGTATAATGTTGGATTAAAACTGAAAAATCTTAACTGAAGACCAAGACAGATAAGATACTGTGTAATATATTTAATACTAAACTTCTATAGAAATATTCACTTTTCCGCCAAGTCCTTTTTCAACAATGTCAAAAAGAGTGCTAAGTGTAATGTTACTACCATTGTTTTCGACACGTGAAATGTATGTTCTTTTCTTGTCAATCAATTGTCCTAATTCCTCTTGAGTCATATTGCGTGATTCTCTTGCCTTCTTTAACAAAAGTCCAATTCTAAAAGATTCGGCTTCTCTGTCAAGGTTATCACGTCTGTCTGTTCCTTTTTCTCCATAAACCCGATCTTTAATCTCAGACCAAGCGGAAATGTCTTTATTTTTATTTTCTGTTTTCATAATACTCTTTCATTAAAGTGATTGCTTTCTTAATTTCGTTTTTTGGGGTTTTTTGTGTCTTTTTCTGAAATCCATTTAAGATGATTACCAACTTTCCTTTATCGAAAAAACAAAAAACACGCCAAATATCTGAACCTAATTGAATTCTTGCTTCGTAAAACCCACTTGTTCCGACAATGAGTTTGAGGTAGTTTGTTGGAATTCTTTCCAGAGTTTCTATTGCTTCTAAAATTTTGAAGATCTTATTCTGAACCTTAACGGGTTGCTTTTTTAAGAAGTCTTCAAAATAGTTTTTATAAGCAATAATTTCACGGATTTTCTCCATAAGCGTTCAATTAGTTGCAAAGGTAACTTTAAAGTTACAATTCTCCAAATTATATTTAAAAGTTCATACAAGGTTCACAAAGCAAAAAATAATGTTTATAATACCCCGACAGCATCTTTTTTAGTGACTGATTTATTCTTTTTCAACTCCTGTTATAAATGCTTTTATATCTTTGCAGCCATGGAAGAAATTATATTAATCCTCGATTTTGGTTCACAATATACTCAGCTTATTGCTCGGAGAGTCAGAGAGTTGAATGTTTATTGCGAGATTCATCCTTACAATAAAATCCCTAAAATTGATAAGTTTTTGAAAGGTGTAATACTATCGGGAAGTCCTTTTAGTGTTCGTGATTTGGATGCACCAAAACCAAAATTGGATGGAATCAGAAAACAATTCCCAATTTTAGGTGTTTGTTATGGTGCACAATATTTGGCTCAACATGATGGAGGAGAAGTATTACCATCTGAAATTCGGGAATATGGTCGTGCAAATCTTTCATTTATCAATAAAAAAAACAACTTGCTTAAAGGCATAAATTTGGGAAGTCAGGTTTGGATGTCGCATGGCGATACAATTCTAAAAACACCTGAGAATTATGAAATTATTGCCAGTACAAAAGATGTTGTTGTAGGAGGATTTAAGATTAAAAATGAAGCTACTTATGGCATTCAATTTCATCCGGAAGTGTATCATACTACTGAAGGAACGCAACTTTTAAAAAATTTTTTAGTTGATGTTTGCGGCGTTTCGCAAAGCTGGACTCCTGATTCATTTGTCGATGAAACCGTTGCTGAGCTTAAAGCTCAACTTAAGAATGATAAAGTAATTCTTGGATTATCAGGAGGTGTAGATTCTTCTGTGGCCGCAATGCTTTTGCATCAGGCTATAGGAAAAAATTTGCATTGTATTTTTGTTGACAATGGCTTACTTCGAAAAAACGAATTTGAAGATGTTCTCCATTCTTATAAAGATATGGGTTTGAATGTGAAAGGAGTTAAGGCTTCCGGCAAATTTTATACAGCACTTGTAGGAATCTCCGAGCCGGAAGCAAAACGCAAAGCAATTGGCAAGACTTTTATAGAAGTATTCGATGTAGAAGCTAAAAGAATTGAAGATGTAAAATGGTTGGCGCAAGGAACCATTTATCCGGATATAATTGAATCTGTGTCTGTTAACGGCCCATCTGCAACCATAAAATCGCATCATAATGTTGGCGGTTTGCCCGATTATATGAAATTAAAAGTGGTTGAACCATTAAAATCTTTGTTTAAAGATGAGGTAAGAAGAGTTGGTAAGGCTTTGAATATGAAGCAAGAATTATTGGGTCGGCATCCATTTCCTGGTCCTGGTTTAGGTATTCGTATTTTAGGCGATGTTACAGCTGAGAAAGTCAGGATTTTGCAGGAAGTTGATTATATTTTTATTAATGGACTGAAAGAGAATAATTTATACGACAAGGTTTGGCAGGCCGGAGCTATGTTAACTCCAATTCAATCGGTTGGTGTTATGGGCGATGAAAGAACTTACGAAAATTTGGTTGCTCTTCGTGCAGTGAGTTCAACTGATGGAATGACAGCTGATTGGTCGCATTTACCCTATGAATTTTTAGCTGAGATTTCAAATGCTATCATCAACCGTGTGAAAGGAGTTAATCGTGTTGTTTATGATATTAGCTCAAAACCACCTGCAACCATCGAGTGGGAATAGTCTTCAAAACTGAACGTTTAAAAGCAAAAAGCTAGTCTTCGTACATCTTTTCCTAACGCTTGTACATTAATAATACTTTTCTGTTTTCATTAATGTACATTAGTGCATATTATAGCTATGCATACATTTAAAAATCAGATAAAATCATTTTTAAATTTTAATAAACGTCAGGAGCGGGGAGCGTTTGTTTTAATTGTGCTTATTATCTTTGCGGTTGCCATTGATTTGCTTTTACCCGGAATAATAAAGGAAAAGCATTATGATTTTTCCTCAACTCTTGCAGAAATTGATGCTTGGAAAGCAAGTGCAGTTGAGATTAACCCACCAAAATCATTTAATTCTAAAACAGAAAAAACTATTGAAGCTGATTTTGATAAAATTATATTAAATCCATTTCCATTTAACCCTAACAAACTTTCCGAAGAAAAATGGCTCACAATGGGACTGCCCGAATCACTTATTAAAACAATTTTTAAATATGAATCGAAAGGAGGTAGTTTTAAAAAAGCAGAAGATTTGCAGAAAATATATGGGCTTTCTTCTAATATGTATAAACAACTGAAAGATTTTATTGTAATTCCAATCAACAATTCTTCTTTTAATACAAACAAAGCTATTATTGATTCTGTTGAAATAAAATTAAAAACCTTTACTCGCTTAGATATTAATC
>CAZTST010000219.1:0-6639 GCA_964616585.1 uncultured Draconibacterium sp. | reverse complement strand
TTTTTTACCTAAAATTTTAGCGAACAGAACAGGTAAAAAAGAGTGATAATCTGCAAACCAAATAAAAACCGTATCGAATTTCGAAAAGTTAAAAACGAGAAAAAACAGTTGTCTTAAAAATTGAAAAGTAGCTTTGGGAATACCTTTAACGGGCTTGAATTGGTATTTTACAACTTCATGTTTTGACGATAATATTTCAAAATCGGTCTTAGCGAATGTCGAATAATTAGTATAAATAAATAGTATCTTTTTTTTCATTTTTTTCAGAACCAAAATAGCACTTTTAATCTAATATACTGGATTATTACAGTTTGTGTTTTGCGATTAAAGACCGATTAATCATGAGTTGTATTTTTTGATATCTACATTACTCTTAAATTCTATTTAAATATCACTTAAATAAATTACAATTGCCAAACACCTTACAAGGAATCCGTCAACTGGAAGTTTATACTTATAACCTTTACATTTAATTATATACAAAAGTAGGTAAAATATTGGTGAGAAAATAGCTTTCAAAATATCATCTATGTCTTTGATAACCAATCCTTGTTTTTGTAGAATTTAATAAACTTAAACCAAACTCATAATACAAGATATGGTAAAGTTCCGAAAGAATCAATTGGTCTGATTTATCGAGTATAATGAACCAAATTGCATTTTAAATTAGCAAATTTGATTCTAAGAATTTTGTACTTTTACAAAATGCAAAGAAAATCATCAATTAGCCATATAATAAAATCACTATTAATGATGATTTTGATGGCTGTAAGTACCTTTGCACATTCACAATCGTTAAAAGGTTTATATGTTGATGATTTTAAATCTATTATAGGAAATCAGTCAAAAGAAGATATGCTGCTATCCTATGCTAAATCAAATGAGTTTAACTATTTAATTTTATATAATACTACTGACATTCATCGCCAACAATATCCGCTTGATGATGAACAAGGCAGCATAGTTTGGAAACGCTTTATTCATAAAGCAAAATCAGAATACGACCTTTTTAAAATTGGAGTTGTTGGAGAAAAAGCAGCGAGTTTTCTTCCTGCAAATAATTACAATCAACTTGTCGATAATAATCCGTTGGATAAAATTGATGTTTTTAATATAGAGTTTGAATTTTGGAATAAGCGCTTATTCAGCCAAGGCGGCTATTATTGCAATACCTATTTAACAAAACAAGGATATGATTGTACAAACGATGGTTCTTTCGATTTCTATATTAAGCAACTAAAAGAAATGCAAAAGCTAAAAGGTAAATCTGAAGTTGAAATTGAAACTTATATTGGCAATCCAACCGATCAGCAACTCGCTGAAATTGCCAAGGTTACGAACCGGATTTTAATTCATTATTATCGCGAAAAGCCAGATGGGATTGCTTCTTATAAACTCAACCGTTTAATGGTTTTACAAAAAGAATATCCAAATCTTAAAATTGCGCCTATTTTTTCTTCTCGAGAGAATCATTCGGGACCTTGGCTAAAAACACATAAAATAGATGAATTGCCAAAAATCTTGTTCTTCATTTTTTGATATCAAATCATTGAATTTTGATGGACATATTTGGTATCGTTATTCAAATATGCCAAAAGGCGATTAATTAACTTATCCCCTATTTTTATTTATTCTTTCAAAAAACAATTTTATTTTAAAAATTTTCAATTTTAGTTGACAAAAGTATATTTTTGTTCTATATTTGTAGAACTTATTATATTTTTGTAGAATGATTGGGCTATCAAAAAATGAAGAACAACTAATGGGTTATCTTTGGAGGCAAAAGAAAAGCTTTCTAAAAGATTTAATTATATCATATCCAGAACCTAAGCCGGCAAAAACAACTATAGCAACTTTATTAAAAAGAATGCAAAACAAAGGATATGTAGATTATCATGTTTTTGGAAATTCGCGACAATACTTTCCTTTAATCGAAAAAGAAGATTATTTTTCTGTTTATTTCAATGATATTATTTCACACCATTTTAATAACTCTATTCAAGAGCTTGGTCTTTTTTTAGTGCAATCACTCAAACTTGAACGCAGCGAACTGGATGCTTTAAAGAAAATTATTGAACTTGAAGTTAGTTCTAAACAGAATAAAGATGCTGTATTCTTTTAGAATTAATTACAGAGAATATTAATAAAAAAAGCCGTCTTAATAATATCAAGACGGCTCTTTTTATATTTAAATTATTTTATTTCAACCATTTATCCAGCCAATTATAAAATGTTCTTTGCCACAAAATACCATTTTGCGGATGTAATATCCAATGATTTTCATTTGGAAAATAAAGATATTCAGCAGGAATTCCTCTTAAAATTGCTGCATTAAATGCACTCATTCCTTGAGATGCCACAATACGATAATCTAATTCACTATGAATAACCAGAATTGGTGTATCCCAATTCTGAACAAATTTATGAGGAGAATTGTCATAAGAACGCTGAGCAATTTTATTCGATTTGTCCCAGAAAGGGCCACCTAAATCCCAATCTGCAAACCACATTTCTTCAGTTTCCAGATATTGCTGTTCAAGATTAAACATACCATCATGAGCAATAAAAGCTTTAAATCGTTTCTCATGATTTCCGGCTAACCAATACACAGAGAATGCTCCATAACTCGCTCCAACAGCTCCTAAACGATTTTCATCAAGCCATTTTTCTTTCTTAACATTATCAATAGCACTTAAATAATCTTTCATATTTTGTCCGCCATAATCACCACTAATTTGCTCAAGCCATTCCTGTCCAAAACCCGGTAAACCCCGACGGTTAGGTGCAACTATCACATAATCATTAGCTGCCATCATTTGAAAATTCCAACGATACGACCAAAACTGACTTACAGTTCCTTGTGGGCCACCTTGACAATATAATAAACCAGGATAGGATTTATTTTTATCAAAATGAGGCGGAAGAATAACCCAAACAAGCATTTGCTTATTATCAGTTGTCATTACCCAACGTTTGGTTACTTCGCCAAAAGTAAGTTGATCGAGCAAATGTTTGTTCTCGAACGACAACTCGACAGCTTCTCCTGTTACCGGATTTACTGAATAAATCTCTTGTGGTTTCGACATGGAAACACGAGTAGTAATTAATCTATCACCGGCTTCAACTGCTGAATGGTAATCATGAATACCTTCCGTTATTTTGTCAATTTTTCCATCTTCAATATCTAAGCGATAAATTTCTTCAGTTGCATGCCAATCGCTAATAAAATAAATCGATTTTCCATCGGCAGACCAGCTTAATCCATTGGCATTTTGATCCAAATCCTTTGTATAATATGTTTTTTCACCGCTTAACATATCCAACACAAACAAACGCGATTTATCAGACTCATATCCATCACGTTCCATACTTTCCCATGCTAATAAAGTTCCATCGGGCGAAAATGTAGGATTCATATCATAACCCAACATTCCTTCAGTTAAATTAATAGTTTCACTATTTTCGAGATTGTATGCATACAAATCAGAATTTGTGCTTGTAGAATATGCTTTTCCTTCGAGCTTTCTTGAAGTATAAACAATAGTCTTGCTGTCAGGAGACCAAGTAATTTGTTCTGTACCACCAAAAGGTTTTACAGGAGAATCCCAGGGCTCGCCTTCCATAATATCCAAAGCTTCTCCAAGAGTGCCTTTATCATAACTGGCAACAAAAATATGTGTGAATGAATCAACCCAGCTATCCCAATGACGATACATTAAATCAGTCATAAGTCGACCGCTTGTTTTATCTAAATCAGGGTTTGCATCTTTAACAGTTTCATAAATTTTTACTTCTTTTGTAAATAAAACCTTGGTTAAATCAGGAGAATAAATAAAACCTGTAATTCCATCTTCAACATAAGAAACCTGGCGAGGATTTGTTCCATCGGCATCCATTTCCCACAACTGCATACTTCCTGACGATGTGCTCATATAACCAATACGTTTACCATCGGGACGCCAAACTGCGCCATATTCTCCGCCTGTAGTTTTGGTGATTTGCTTTTGATTTCCACCATCAATATCAATTAAAAATAATTCGCGATTACTTTTATCTTCCTCTACTGAATAATAGCTAACGCCATAAAGAATTGTAGTATTGTCGGGCGAAACTTGTACTTCGCCAAGCCGACCAAACGCCCATAATATTTCTGGAGTCATAATATCCGACTCCAACTCAATCATATGCTTTCCAATAATGTTTTGTGAAGCTTCTTGCTTTTCATTACAGGATGTAATAAAAAGCAATGCTAAAGCACTAAAAATAAAACTTAATTTTTTCATTTGTTTATAATTTGTTTTATAGATTATGATTTTTATTGTTTTGTGTTAAAATATTCTAGAGGCTAAGTTAATAAATTCCTCTCAAGATTTCTTAATTACACTATAGCTGATAA
The DNA here is from genome assembly GCA_964616585.1 of uncultured Draconibacterium sp. Lineage (GTDB taxonomy): Bacteria > Bacteroidota > Bacteroidia > Bacteroidales > UBA12170 > UBA12170. The sequence goes on along the minus strand of CAZTST010000219.1, from coordinate 2,243 downwards.
GATTGCTCTTATCGTTATAAAAAGTTTATAATTACATTAGCAGCTTTTAAAGATGCTCCACCCTCACCTAATTTAGATTTAAGTTCCTGATAATCATTAAGTATTTCGTTTCTCTTATCCTCATTAAACAGGATTTTACCAAGTTCAATTTTTAAATTTGATAAATTAAGTTCACTTTGTATCAATTCTTTCACAACCTCTTTTTCCATTATTAAATTTACTAAGGAGATAAATGGAATATTGACTATGCGTTTGGCGATTTGATAGGAAATATTACTTCCTTTATAGCAAACTACTTCTGGAACGCTAAGTAAAGCTGTTTCCAGCGTAGCCGTTCCTGAAGTAACCAAAGCTGCTTTAGAAGCGAGTAAAAGTTTATGAGTTTTATTTTTTACAAGAACAGCATTTTTTCCATTAATAATTGCTTGATAAAAATTATCTTCAATTGATGGTGCTCCGGCAATAACAAATTGATAATCTGGGAAATAATCAACAATACTGAGCATCACTTTTAGCATTTTGCTTATTTCTTGCTTTCTGCTTCCGGGAAGTAAGGCAATAATTGGCTTTTCGCTTAATCCATTTTCTATTCTAAAAAGTTTCTCGTTACTAAATTCTTTCGGCAAAGCATCCAAAAGTGGATGACCAACAAATTCTACTTGATAATCATATTTTGCATAAAAATCTTTTTCAAACGGAAGTATAACAAGCATTTTATCCACATACTTTTTGATAGCATGTACTCGCGATTTTTTCCATGCCCAAACTTGAGGAGAAATATAATAAATCACCTTAAAACCCTTATTATGAGCAAATTCAGCTATTCGTAAATTAAAGCCGGGATAATCTACAAGGATTAAAACATCAGGCTTCCAATTTAAAATATCTTGTTTGCAAAAACGGATATTTTGGAGAATTGTTCGAAGATTGACTAAAACCTCCGAGAAACCCATAAAAGCTAAATCAGCGTAATGCTTAATTAGCTCAGCGCCTTGTTCTTCCATCAAGTTTCCACCCCAAGCACGAATTTTGGCATTAGCATCCTTCTTTTTTAATTCACGAATTAAGTTAGATGCATGTAGATCGCCTGAAGCTTCACCGGCAATAATATAGTACTTCATATTTAAAGATTTAACACTCTTAAGTTTTAGTCAGTGCCAATGTTTTGTTCTAAATATTTTAAAGCATCAATCTGATCATAAGCAGTTAGGTCGATTTTAACAGGAACTACAGAAGCAAAACCATTTTTCATTGCATTAATATCGTTTTCATGACCATTATCCAAATATTCAAATTTTCCTGTAAGCCAATGATAATCTCTGCCACGAGGATCAGTTCTGCTATCAAATTCTTCATTCCAGCGAGCACTGGCCTGACGAGTTACTATTATACCTTTAATCTGTTCAACTACTGGAAAATTCACGTTTAAACATACACCTTCTTCCAAGCCATTTTTTAAAATTTTAGCAACAATATGTTTTACAATTACTCTGGCAGGCTCAAAATCGAGATGATGACTAAAATCATTCATCGAAAAACCGACTGAGGGAATTCTGTCGATACAACCTTCGATAACTGCAGCCATAGTGCCGGAATAAACAATGTTAATAGAAGCATTTGAGCCATGATTAATGCCTGAAACCAGCAAATCGGGAACGCCCTTAATAACTACCTGTTCTCCTAGTTTTACACAATCAACAGGTGTTCCATTACATGAATATTCCTGATAATCAGCTTCGTGTACACGTTTTTTTAGTCGCAAAGGAGTTTGAACCGTAATAGCATGACCCATTCCGGATTGTGGACTATCAGGAGCTACAACTACAATATTGCCGAATTCGCGCATAACATCAATTAAAAAGCGAATCCCTTGGGCATCTATTCCATCATCATTCGTTATTAGTATCGTTGGTCTGTTTTTCATTTGTTAATGTTTTTTCAATCATTTCAGTTACTCCACCGGAGACAATAAACTTCATCACTTCTGTACTTGGCAAATCAATAGGAATAACACTTTCTTTAGGAACAATAATAACTGTTCCCATAATACCATAAGAATAAGGCAAATATACTACAACTTGATCTTTGCTTATACCCATTTCTTCAACACCATCTTTCTGAGTTATAAAACCTATTCTTATTAAGTTACCGGCATCCATTTTAACCAAAACCGGTTCAGTAAATTTCTTTTTTCCACCAACAAATGCCGACATTAAATCCTGGACAGCGGAATATAAATCTTT
>CAZTST010000218.1:0-6659 GCA_964616585.1 uncultured Draconibacterium sp. | reverse complement strand
TGAACCTCTGTGTAATAACTTTATCTTCATAAAACGATTTCTTAAAGCGAATTAACTTATTTTCACTAACTAATCGTAAAATAAACAGTCGTTCCAATATCAATTTCACTTTCTGCCCAAACTTTTCCTTTATGTCCATTAATAATTCGTTGAACTGTTGCTAATCCAATTCCAGTTCCAGGAAAATCTGTTGATGTGTGAAGGCGTTTAAATGGAACAAATATCTTATCAATATATTTCATATCAAAACCTGCTCCATTATCGCGAATGAAATAAACTTTCTGATTATCAATTTCTGTATGTCCGAATTCAATTTTTGCCGAAGATTTTTTTGAAGTAAACTTCCAGGCATTTTCCAATAAGTTTTGAATAGCAACTCTAATTAACGATTCATCGGCATTTGCGTACAATTCTTTTTCGATAATTAAATCAACTGAACGATTTTCATTATTTAAAAACAATTCATTAGCAATGTTTTGAGTTATTTGTGAAAGATTCACATTTTCAAGATTTATTGGAGCTCTTGTAACTTTTGATAAATTCAATAGATCATCAATAAGAGCTGCCATGGATTGTGCACCGGAGCGCACACGATTCAAATAATCTTGTCCCTGATCATCTAAAATATCGGAGTAATCTTCTAAAAGCACTTGGCTAAAACCATCAATAGCGCGAAGCGGAGCTCGTAAATCGTGAGAAACTGAATATGAGAATGATTCCAGTTCTTTGTTAGTAGCTTCGAGTTTTACGTTTACATCTTTTAACTGCTCACGCGATTCGTTAACATCTTCGAGTAAATAAGTAAGTGCAGTTTGAGATTCCTGAATCTTAGCGGTTTGGATTTCAAGTGCTTTGGTTCTTACTTCAACAAGAGTTTCAAGATTTTTACGATATTTTGACAATTCTATTTCAATTTTTTTCTGTTCAGTAATATTATGCATAACTGAAACTGCCCCAATGGTTTTTCCATTTTCATTCACAAGTCTTTTCCCACTTGAAATAAATGACTTAGGTTCACCATTTTTAGGAATAATCATCAATTCAGCATTTTTCACTTCTCCATCTTGCAATGCTCGAAACAAAGGAACATCTTGCTTTTGCATTAATGTTTTTCCATCTGGCATATACAAATCATAGTATTGTGACCATTCTTCTGCCGGGATATTTTTCTCAGGTAATCCATGAAAGCGGCGAGTAGCTTCATTGAATCTTTGTAAAATACCATTCTCATCACATACCACTATCCCTTCTTCGATATTATCGAAAATTGCTGTTAATAATGCTTGTTCCTGTTTGATTTGCTCCTCCAGTTTCACCATCTCGGTGATATCGCTAAAAACGGTGGCAAATTTCCCTTTTTGCGGTGAAAAAACCGAAATCATAAAATGCTTTTCCAAAGGTTCAAAAAAAGTTTGAAAAGATATAGGTTCACTTTTCATAGCCACATTTGCATATGCTTACAAATATGGAGCAGTCTCAACTCCAAAAGCTATTGTTGCAGGTTTATCAATTACTCTTTTTCTGGTAATGCCAAGTATTTTTTCAAAAGCGGGATTTACATCAAGAATTCGATAGTCAATAGGATTTTCATTTTCGTCAAAAATTAGCTCATGTAAGGCAAAACCTTCATTCATAGATTGAAACAGGGTTTTAAATTTATTTTCACTTTCCTTTAAATCTGACTTCGCTTTTTGATTTAATAATTGCTTGAATAATAGTTTTCCGAGTAATAATGTACCCAATGGATATAAAATAATGATAGGCAAAGCAATTGCACTTAATGTTTCCCACTGCAGTTCTTTTGGAAGTAAAAATACCCAGGCCAACATAACCATATGCACAATTATTCCAAAAAACAAAAGATTTAAGTTTATTCTTTTACTATTGATGTTAAAGAAGAATTTGCCCCATAAAATTCCAATTATTCCTGAAGAAAGAATTACGGCAATACCCATGTAAATGCCGTCACCGCCAAGCATATAGCGATAGGTGCCTGTTACTAAAACAGCTATTATGGTGGCAATTGGCCCAAAGAACAAACCTGAAACTGAGAGCATAACGGAACGTGTGTCAAACACGATGCCGGGAACCAGAGTCCAAGGCGTCATCATTAATATAATTCCGATAATACCCAGTATAATACCTGTAAATATTTTAACTAAAATATTGTCGGTATATTTTTTATTGGCTTGAAAATATTCAAAAACCAAACTGAGTGCCAGCAAAAGAGCGGTATTTTGTAGGATACCTATTATCAATGAATTATTCATGATTTTATTATTCTTTTAATCTTTGAATTTCATCTTTTAATTCCTTAATCCTGAACTCGCGGCCTACAAACAATTTGTTCATCCGCTCAAGTTCAGCGTTTTTTTGAACGATTTCCTTGGTTCTCTCATTCACTAATTGTTCGAGTTCTTCGTTGAATTTTTTGATTTCTTCTTCAGCTTTTATTCTATCGGTTATATCAATAAATGATGCAAAAACTATTTTTAAACTTTCGTAATGATCGGGATGAACATTTAAATTTAAAAGCAGTTGTTTTATTTTTCCTTTTGGAGTAATAACGGGTAATTTAGCTTCGAAAGAATGGCCTCCATTTGCAAGTGTAACCAACTCATCTTTAAAAACATGCCACGTTTCATCTATAAACCAATTGCCTAAAGATGTAAGTAATTCTTCTTTTGAGTCGGCTTCATATAATTCCAGACTTTTTTTATTAATATCTAAGATTTTAACTCCAGCAGCTATTCGTTTAACTTCCGACATATTTTCGGTAAAATATTTATTAAAATCTTTTATGCCTTTTTCTTTCAATTCATCTAAGGCTATCTTAACTTCCGAAAAATCCTCGACCCAAATTGGAACGGCTGCATGTTCAAATAATGCACGAGAATATGCTTCGCTTTCTCTCAGAGAATCAAGAGTTTTCCTCTGATCTTCGAGAATGCTGAGAATTGCATGCCTTGAATTATTTTCTGATTCATTCATTGTTCAATTTTTTCACCACAAAGGCAATAAGACACGAAGTTATATTTATTTTTTTAATGATTAATTTTTCTGTTTTTTCTTTGTGCCTCTGTGGTTAATTTTTCGCCACAAAGGCACAACTGGTGGCTGGCAGCTGGTGGCTAGAAACTAGTAACTGGCGACTAGAAACCAGCTACAAGCATCTAGTAACCAGCGACTAGTAAGCGACATTTCTTTTAGAAACAACAAAAAGTCCGCCAAACATTAGTAAACCATTAATAATCAATAGTTCAAATCCAAATTGATAACCATTTAATAATTGAGGAGAGAAATTCTGAATTAAATAAGATAAAGCCGGCGATAAAATCGCAATTAGAGGAATCCATTTGTCGTTTACTTTTCGATTTAAGAAAATACCAAAACTAAAAAGACCAAGAAGTGGCCCGTAAGTATATCCGGCAATTGTAAAAAGCTTGGTAATAATGGCTTGATCGTTGATTAAACTATAGCCTATAATTACCAGAATTACAACAACAGACATTCCTAAGTGGCTAATCTTACGAATATTAATTTTTTTATCTTTGCTTAAATGTACTTTGCGATCAATTCCTAATATATCGAGTGTAAATGAGGTGGTTAGAGCAGTAAGAGCGCTATCAGCACTACTATAAGCAGCAGCTATTAGTCCAATTACAAATACTATTCCGGCAAAATTTCCTAAATGATGCAAAGCAATTTCAGGGAAAAGAGTATCGCTTGTTCCTGAAATTACAACTCCTTTTTCCTGAGCATAAAAGGCTATAAAAGCCCCAAGAATTAAGAAGATAAAATTAACAGGAACAAGTGCCCAACTAAACCAATACATATTTTTCTTGGCATCTTTCAAATTGCGACAACTTAGGTTCTTTTGCATCATATCTTGATCCAAACCTGTCATTACAATGGCAATAAAAGCGCCTGAAACAAATTGCTTGACAAAGAAATATTTATCGCGCCAATCGAGGAAAAACATTTGAGTATATTCTGCTTCTTTTATGTTTTTATACAATTCGATAAAAGGTTTTTCTAATTGATTAGAAATGAGGAAAAGGGAAATAACTACAGACAAAAGCATAAAAGTAGTCTGAATCATATCAGTCCAGACAATTGTTTTTATTCCACCTCGCCAAGTATAGACTAAAATTAATCCAACAAAAACTATAGTTGTAATAACAAAAGGAATTCCATAAGCATCTAGAACAAAATGCTGAAGAATATAAACAACTAGAAACATTCTGAATGAAGCGCCAATAATTCGCGAAAGCAAAAAGAAAGAAGCACCTGTTTTGTATGCATACATTCCAAAGCGTTGGTGCAAATAAGTGTAAATTGATGTTAAATTGAGTTTGTAATAAATAGGTAGTAAAACATTGGCAATCACAAAGTAGCCGACCAAATAGCCGAAAACAATCACCATATACGAAAATTTTGTAGTGCCAACTACACCGGGAATTGAGATAAATGTAACTCCACTTAGAGATGCGCCAATCATTCCATAAGCAACAACATACCAAGGCGATACTTTATTTCCGATAAAAAAACTTTCGTTGTCTGCTTTTCTGCTTGTTATCCAGCTAACGCTAAAAAGCAGGACTGTATATGCAAAAAAACTTAAAAGTATTAATTGAGGTGACAAATTAACTCGTTTTTAGATGATTAGCAAACTCCAACAAAGAAGTGAAACCAAGAATACTTGGATGGATTATATTAATTTCACCAGATGTGCCAATAAATACACATTTCATTTCGGCATTTTTACCAAATTCCATGTCGCTTAAAGAATCTCCAATCATATAGCTTTTCCGAAAATCGATGGCAGGAAATTCTTTTTTTGCCATATTTGCCATTGCCAAACCCGGCTTTCTGCAATTTGGTGAACTAGTAGCTAAATCGGGACAATAATAAACGCGACTGATACGACCATGATTTTCTTTTATTATGCCAATCATTTGACGATTAACTGCTTCCACATCTTTGCCGGTCATTAAACCTTTGCCAACACCTTGCTGGTTAGTTACAATGAAGATATTATTAAATATGTTTGATAATATTTCAATAGCTAATAAGCTTCCGGGCAAAAATTCAAATTCACTTGGTTTTTTCACATAACCGTCAACAATTCTTTTGTTTATCACACCATCACGATCGAGAAACAAACTCCACTCGTTTTTATATTCAGTTAGATTTATCATTATTTTTTTGGGAAAATAGTTTTTTCAACAAATTCGCAAAGGCTATGACCAATAATCATATGCAATTCTTGAATTCTTGGTGTATCAGTAGAAGGAATTTGGATTAAATAATCAACGAGAGATTTTGCACTTCCTCCACCCTTTCCGGTAAGAGCAGCTGTAAATATTCCTATCTCTTTAGCAGCTTCAAAAGCTTTAATAACATTTGGTGAGTTTCCTGAGGTGCTTATTCCTATTAAAAGGTCACCTTTTTTACCATAAGCTCTAAGCATTCGGGCATAAACTTCATCGAAAGAATAATCGTTGGCAACAGCAGTTAAGTATGATGTGTTTACATGTAAAGCTTCAGCAGCAAGTGGTGGACGATCGTAATAAAAACGACCGGAAAGTTCGGCTGCAAGATGCTGAGCATCAGCTGCACTGCCACCATTTCCGCAAAACAGAATCTTTCCTCCAGATTTTAAAACCTTCACCATTTCATCGGCAAGTGCATTAACAATTTCAGTTATACTACAATCGTTTAAGACTTGCTTCTTTAGTTCTATAGATTCTGCTATAGCTCGCTTTAATACCATAATTCCTTTTTGTTGCAAAAATAGGATAAGTTTTGGAATAAGAGAATGATATTAGAGAAGCTTAAATTCTTATAAGTATTTTCTGATAGTCATCAGATGATTTAGAAAACAATCTATAAAATAAACTTATGAATCTCAATCAGTCATCTGATGACTAGTACAAATTATTTTTTTGCATCAATTTTGTTCAAAAATATTTGATTTTTTTAAAAAAGTAATACTTATGCCGCCTAATTTTGCTGATGTAATTATAAACTTATGATGAAGAGTTTATTCATGCTTGCATTTATTTTGTGTTTTGGACAGTTTTTGTCGGCGCAACAATGGATTTCAAGCGGAAGTTTGGATACAATCAGTCTTAATTTTGAGTTTAAAAAAAGTAAGGATTTGCAGCAAAAAAAAGTGAATCGAGTGCTAAACTCTATTGCCTATTCACATCAAAAACCTGCTGAAACTATCCATGTAAATTGGAATTTAATTGCTTCTTATCAAGTGTTTAGGCAAAAAGAAGGTCATTTTAAAAGTGATATTTTTATAAAAGCATTAGCTCCTCAAGGAAATCTGAATATTTATGAATTTAATTCAGCATTGTACATTTTGCCTCAGCTTCAATCGTTTAGGTTAAGAATTTTTAAGGAAGATGGCAGTGTGGTTTATTTAAAAATTTTCAATCAAAATTCTATTTCGGTTAATTCTATTGGTCAAATTGCTCAATTTTCTATACTTCATCAACGTTGGGCAGTTGGATGGCATATTGAAATTGATCAATTTGAATTTGACTTCAATGCTACGGAATATTCTTTTGAACAATGGTTTCAATATACAAACGATTATAAAGCAGCAAATTATTTGGTCGATGAGCAGTTGAATAATTATAGGTATT
>CAZTST010000217.1:0-6686 GCA_964616585.1 uncultured Draconibacterium sp. | reverse complement strand
AAAAAGAACTTTAAGAAAACCAAGTCCTGTTAGTATTCATAATGAAATTAATTCAAAATTTTTGCCTGATAAGATTAAAGGCAGGGTTTTCCTTCACTATCTTCATTATTGTGCCGTCCTTGGCTGTAAATATGCTCCTTTAAAGGAAATACAGAAAGTTGTAACAAATTACACGGATTATATTTTTGTTTTACCAAGATTAGAAAAAGGTAATAGAGCTGAAATTAAAAATTCATTTGACACTCTTTGTGATAAATATTTAAAGCATAAAAAAATTATCACCAATAAAATTACTGTTGACAATGCATTAAATGATATGGATTTAAAACTGTATTATGAACTTGAATAGGGTTTGGCCTTTTTATTATCTTCAAAACTCAAAGGCAAAAGACATATTGGTCCAAAAAAGAAAATATTGAATAACAACTTAGCTAAAATAATCACAATAAAAAAAGTTGATAACATTCATTTGCCACCTTTATACATTTACAATAACGAAAATGATAGGGCAATATTAATTTCAGCACTAACAAGTGCGTTAAATCAGCAATTAATAAAGAAACATATTACTGTTAGCTACCTCGAAATAAAATATAAATGAACGAAATAGACTTTTACCCTGAAATTTGCAGAAAATATATAAGTTACTTACAATCCTATTTACCGGAATCATTTGAAATAAAGTGTTCACATAATAAATTATTGCCACAGATGACTTCAGAAATTAGACAACAGTTTGGAGTTTTGAAGGCGGTCGATGCGGATTATATTCCAAAGCTTAAATTAGATATCTTATTTGGCATTAAAACTAAAGAAAATAATAAAATAACCTATATATTACTCGAAGTAAAATACTTAGAGCAGCTTGGACTTTCCGAATATTCGCAGATAGCAGGTTATTTACAAGTGGCGCAGAATATTAAATTGGGTATTTTGTTGTTAGTAATGAAACCCAAAAATAGTTCCGCCTTGTCAAATGATTTTAGTGAGATAATAAGAACAAATAATTTACCAATGAAATGGAAAATGCTACTTAGTAATAAGACCGGTAAAAAAGAACTAGAATTTAAAACAGGTATAAGCTATTATGTTCCCAATAATGGAATTGAATGGATAAACACGAGTGATATTGATGGGATTTCAAGTTTTGAACACTTAGCTAATGAAATTTCTAACGCTCAAACAAAAACAAGCATGTAATAAATGACTCAAATGGAAAACTATTTAGGTTTTTTACTAAGTATTATTTTTATTTTTGCCTATTATTTAAAATCATTTTAAATTAACGATACATTTATATCGCAATATTTGAAAATAAATTATGGATAAATATTCCTATTTAAATACCAATCCTGATGAAATTGAAGCTTTGCACAAACAATTTCTCGAAAATCCCGATAATGTAGAATACGGTTGGCGTAAATTTTTTGAAGGCTTTGAGTTTTTTAAAAACGATTATTCTGCTCACGCTGATGTAGTTTCTTCCTCAGAATACAAAGTAATTAATCTGATTGAAGATTATCGCAAACGCGGTCATTTGTTTACTAAAACCAATCCGGTTCGCAAACGCAGAAATTACTCACCTTCACTCGATTATCAAAATTACGATCTTGAAAAACCTGATTTAGAAAAAACTTTTGAAGCAGGAAAAAAAGTTGGCCTCGGGTCGGCTAAGCTTAAGGATATTATCCAAATGCTCGACCAAACTTATTGTGGTTCAGTGGCGGTTGAATATGTTTATATCCGTAATCTGGATGAAATTGCCTGGCTGAAAGAGAAGATGGAAACTTCGAGAAATACACCATCATTTTCGCGTGAAGAAAAGCTAAGCATCTTAAATAAATTAACTCAAGCTGTTGGTTTCGAGAAATTTATACATAAAAAGTTTCCCGGTCAAAAACGTTTTTCATTAGAAGGTGCTGAGTCGCTAATTCCTGCTTTAGATGCAGCTATAGAGTATGGAAATCAACTTGGAGTAAAAGAATTTATGCTTGGAATGGCACATAGAGGGCGATTAAATGTTTTGGCCAATATTATGGGGAAGCCATATCACCAAATCTTTAGCGAATTCTCGGGAAACGAATACGAAGATTCATTTTTGCTTGGCGATGTTAAATATCATTTAGGCTATACTTCTGAAACAAAAACAAATAAAGGAAAGGATGTTGTTTTAACTCTTTCTCCAAATCCTTCTCATTTAGAAGCAGTTAATCCTGTAATTGCAGGACTTACCCGCGCCAGAATTGATGATCTTAAATCTGATACTAACGAAGATTCTATTGTTCCAATAACAATACATGGCGATGCTTCTATTGCCGGACAAGGTGTAGTTTACGAAGTTGCTCAAATGTCGAAATTAAAAGGTTACACAATAGGTGGTACTTTGCATTTGGTAATCAACAATCAAGTTGGCTTTACTACAAATTATCTTGATGCGCGCACTTCTACTTATTGCACTGATGTGGCCAAGACAATTCAAGCACCTGTTTTTCATGTCAATGGCGATGATGCTGAAGCAGTTGCATTTACAACAATGTTGGCCATGGAATATCGTCAAAAATTTCATAAAGACATATTTATCGACTTATTATGTTATCGTAAATATGGTCATAACGAAGGCGATGAGCCTCGGTTTACTCAACCGGTTTTGTATAAAGCGATTGAAAATCACGATGATCCACGAACAATTTACGCCAATAAGTTAATTGCTCAAACAGATATCAATTCTGAGGAAGCAGATAAAATAGAAACTGATTTTTACAATTTGCTTGAAGAATCATTAGTTAGTGCAAAAAAAATTACCAGTGCAAATATCACTTCATTTCTGAAAAAGCAATGGAAGGGAATAAAAAAAGCCTCCAAAGCGGATTTTGAAAAATCACCAAATACGGCTGTTAAATTAGAAAATCTTCTTGATATTGCCGAAAAAATTACAAGTCTGCCAAAAGACATTAAATTCTTCAGGAAAATTGTCAGCCTTCAGAAAACACGCCACGATATGGTGTTTAAAGACAAAAAACTCGATTGGGCAATGGGCGAATTGTTTGCTTACGGTTCTTTGCTTCAAGAAGGGATTCCTGTTCGAATTAGCGGTCAGGATGTAGAACGTGGCACTTTTTCGCATCGTCATGCTGTTTTCACTATCGATGATTCAGAAGAAACATATACTCCTTTAAAAAATATCAGTGATAAGCAGGCTCCTTTTTATATTTATAATTCGCTGCTTTCTGAATATGGAGTTTTAGGTTTTGAATATGGTTATGCCATGGCTTCGCCTCAGGAATTAACTATTTGGGAAGCTCAGTTTGGCGATTTTAACAATGGTGCTCAAATTATTTTCGATCAGTTTTTAAGTAGTGCCGAAGATAAATGGAATGTGATGAACGATTTGGTAATCCTTCTTCCTCACGGTTTTGAAGGTCAAGGTCCTGAACATTCGAGCGGACGCATGGAGCGATTTTTAACACTTTGTGCCGAAAATAATTTTCAGGTAGCAAATGTTACAACTCCTGCCAATATGTTTCACATTTTACGTCGTCAATTAAAGCGAAAGTTCCGTAAACCTTTGGTGATATTTACACCAAAAAGTTTATTGCGTCACCCAGAAGCTGTATCTGATTTAACAGATTTTACTAAAAATGGATTTCAGGAATTGATAGATGATACTAGTGCTGAAGTCGAAAAAATTAAAAAAATAGCCTTTTGTACCGGGAAAATTTATTACGATTTATTGGCCGAAAAAAGAGAGCTTAAAAACGAGGATTTGGCTATAGTTCGTTTAGAACAAATTTATCCTCTTCCAAAAAAGCAAATCAATGAAATTATAGCTAAATATAAGAATGCCAATAACTTGATGTGGGTTCAGGAAGAACCATACAATATGGGTGCAAGTCCATTTATTCGTTCCGAACTTGAGCATTTGAATCTATTTATTGTTGCTCGTCCTGCATCTGGCAGTCCGGCTACCGGTTCAAGCCAATTTCATCAAAAGCAACAACAAAAAATAATTGACAAAGCCTTCGAAGAATGTACCGATTGTCCACACATAGGAACAATTTGTAAAATGGCATGTATTGGAAACAATTGGAAAGCTTTTAATATCGAATTAGAACAAAACAAATCGAAATGATTGTAGAAATAAAAGTACCAAGCCCTGGTGAATCGATTACAGAAGTTCAAATAGCTTCCTGGTTAGTTGAAGACGGCAGTCTGGTTCAGAAAGATCAAGAAATTGCTGAAATTGATTCAGATAAAGCAACACTTAGTATTTCAGCTGAAGTGTCGGGTAAAATAAAACTTTTAGCTGAAGAAGGCGATACCGTTGATATTGGAACAGTTGTATGCAGCATAGATTCAAGCGTTGAAGTAAAAGAAACAGCTGTTATTTCAAAAAAAGAAGAAACAAAACCCAAAGCTGAAGAAAAACCTGCAACAATTATTAAAGAAAAAATAGATGAATCTGTCTCATTGGAATCAGACATCCATATTTCGCCTTTAGCACGAAAATTAATGCAAGAAAAAAATATCAATGAAGCAGAAATTACAGCTTTTTATAAATCTTTACGATTGGGAACTAAGGATGTTGAGTTTTATTTAGAAGCCAAGGATAAAGCTCCTCAAAAATCAACTTCAGCATCGACTAGTTCTTGGGGTGGAACTCGGAATCAAGATACTAAAAAGATGTCGCTTCTGCGAAAAAAACTGGCTCAACGCTTGGTTTCTGTTAAAAACGAAACTGCCATGCTTACCACTTTTAACGAAGTAAATATGACGCCCGTAATGGAAATTCGTAAAAAATATAAAGAACAATTCAAAGAGCAACATGGTGTTAGTCTGGGATTTATGTCGTTTTTTACAAAAGCGGTAACAGAAGCATTACAATATTTTCCGCAGGTAAATTCAATGATTAATGGAGATGAAATTGTAACCTACGATTATGCAGATATCAGCGTTGCTGTTAGCTCGCCCAAAGGCCTTGTAGTTCCTGTTATTCGTAATGCCGAAAAAATGAGTCTTGCTGAAATTGAGCTAACAATTAAAGAGTTAGCAATAAAAGCAAGAAATGGAAAATTGAGTTTGGAAGAAATGACCGGTGGAACTTTTACAATTACCAATGGAGGTGTTTTTGGTTCTATGCTTTCCACTCCAATTATCAATCCTCCTCAAAGCGCTATTTTAGGAATGCATAATATTGTGGAGCGACCAATTGCTGTTAATGGCAAAGTGGAAATTCACCCGATTATGTATATAGCTCTTTCTTACGATCATAGAGTTATTGATGGAAAAGAATCGGTAGGCTTTTTGGTAAAAATTAAAGAAATGCTAGAAAATCCTGAGCGTATGTTGTTTGGTGGAAAATCGCCCATTGAAAATCTTCTGGGATTATAGATTTGCTTTTATCTTTAATCAAACCCGTCAGGTTTTTAAAACCTGACGGGTTTTTTGTTATTTTTGAAAGATTAAACTTATAACTATGACGCAGAAATCCATTGAGCATAACAGCATCCGTTTTCATGTGAGCGGAGAATCCGTTTATATCCATGATATGAAACTTAGCGAAGATGCTTTAATTGGACATTTAGTTTATAGCACTAAGGCTCACGCGAATATAAAAAGTTTAAATTGCTTTAAGGCAAAAGCTCTGGAAGGCGTTGTTTGTGTAATTTCTCACAGCGATATTCCCGGTATTAATCAAATGGGCCCAATTGCTAAAGACGAGCCTTGTCTGGTTGAAAATGAAGTTAATTTTATTGGTGCTCCTATTGCTCTAATTGCTGCTCGCGATAGCGAAACAGCTTTTAAAGCTGCTCAATTAATCGAAATTGAATATGAAGAACTCCCGGCAATTATCAGCTTGGAAAGTGCAATGGAAAATGGCGAAACCTTTCAAAAAGTAAGAAAAATTGAGCGTGGTAATTGGCTAAAAGAATTACAAAACGCTCCTTATCAATTGATTGGAGATTTACATACAGGCGGACAAGAACATTGGTATTTAGAAACCCAAACTGCTTTGGCTGTTCCACAAGAAGGACGCGAAATGCTGGTATATAGTTCTTCTCAGCATCCAGATGAAACTCAAGCTGTTATTGCAAATATTTTAGGCGTTTCGCGAAATCAGGTTGAAGTGGAAGTAAAAAGAATGGGCGGTGCTTTTGGAGGAAAAGAAACACAAGCAAATCATATTGCAGCTTGGACTGCGCTTTTAGCTAATTATACGCAAAAACCGGTTGAAATGCATTTCAGCAGAGATATCGATCAAATAACAACCGGAAAACGACATCCTTTTTATTCAACCTACGAAGTTGGATTTGATAAAGAAGGACGCATTTTAGGATTAGATATAATGCTAAATTCAGATGGTGGCTCTGCGTTGGATTTAAGTATGGCTATATTGGAACGTGCTATATTTCATATAGATAACGCCTATTTTTTACCTGCTATACGTGTTCAGGGATTAGTTTGGAAAACAAATATACCTTCCAATACTGCTTTTCGTGGTTTCGGTGCTCCACAAGGAATTGCTGTTATCGAAACGATTATCGATCGTATTGCACGCTTTTTAAAGAAAGACTCTGCTGAAATTCGTAAGCTTAATTTTTATGGCGAAAATGAGCGAAACACAACACATTATGAACAGAAAATTGAATTAAATCGCTTGCCTGCTATTTATGAAAAACTGATGGTTT
>CAZTST010000216.1:312-6722 GCA_964616585.1 uncultured Draconibacterium sp. | reverse complement strand
TCTGTTTTGTCCCTATCATCCTTATGAATGCGACTTAACCAAATTTCACTACTTAAGTCTAACTCATGCAACTCCCAACCAAAAAGCTTTGTAAAATTCTCATTATAAATAATTTTATCAGTGATGAAATCAGCATCCCAAATCACTTCTGATGTAGCTTTAGCAGCGAAACTAAAACGATTTATGCTCCTGTTAAGATCTTCCTTCTTTTGTTTATTCTCTATGGCCAATCTGGCAAAACCGACAGCAGTCTGCAATTGCTTAAAATCTTTTTCTGTAGGCTCTGCGATTTCGCGATGATATATTCCAAATGTTCCAAGAATATTGCCGGATGAAGAAACAATAGGTTCTGACCAACATGAACGTAAGTTAGCTTTTTTAGCAATATCCACAAAATCAGTCCAATAAGGGTGGGTATAGATATCTTGAACAATGACACGCTGTTTTGTATAGGCGGAAGTTCCGCAAGAGCCCATACCCTCCCCAATTTCTAATCCATTAATTTTCTCATTATAAAAGTCAGTTAATTTTGGTCCAAAAGTAGAAAGCAAATGCTTACCTTCTTCATCAACAAGAAGTACCGAGCAAATTGCCTTTGAATCTTGCTCTTCAATGTTCGACGCAATTGCACTAAAAATTTCTATAAGCGGTTTGTCATCTGCTATTTTTTCCAAAATTTTTACGCGATTAGCCTCATTTCTTTCCATAAGCTTTCGCTCATTGATATCTTTGAATGCGGTAAGTATAACATTTTCGTTGGATAGAGTCATTAGTTTCATTGATACCGAACACCAAAATTCTGTACCATCCTCTTTTTTTAAAAACAATTCCCGATCACTGATGAAACCATGTTTTTTTATGTCATTTATAATTCTTTTTCTGTCGTTCGTATTTGTATAATAATTGGGAGTCAGCTTACCGATAGCCTCCTTCTCTGAAAGCAGAAACATTTCGCCAAGACGCTTATTAGCGCGTAAAATACAACCATCTGAAATTTTGGTGATAATAAGCGGAACGGGGGAAGTCTCAAAGATTGCCCTAAGATTTATTTCACTTTCTTCAAGTGCTAAAGTGGTTTCTTTGCGTTCAGTTATATCTATAATTGTTCCTAAGAGTGTTTGTGGTTTTGCTTCTTCGTCAAGTATTAATTGAGATTGAGCTTGCAACCAGATAATTCTACCATCCGATCTTATAATGCGAAAATCAATATCCATGTCCTTAGTTCCGTTCAAGGCCATTTCCATACTTTTTTGTCTAAAATCCCTATCTTCAGGATGAATATAACTTAACATTTTTTCTATGGTGATTGGTTCCTCCAGATCAAATCCATAAATATTAAACACCTCATTTGATAAATAGAGCTCATTCGTTTTTAAATTCCAATCAATAAAACCCATTTGAGAAACTTCCTGAGCTTTTTGAAGTCTTTCTTCTTTAATAACCAATGAATTAATGGCATCTTTTAAATCCGAGTTTGAGACGGTAAGCTGGTGGGTTCGCTCCTGAACACGAATTTCAAGCTCTTCTTTTGCATATTTTAACTCCAATTGTTGATTATACAGTTTTAAGAATGATTCAACTTTTAATAATAAAAGTTGGTCGTCGATAGGTTTTGTCAAATAATCAACTGCTCCCGTAAGAAGTCCTTCAATAACAAATTCCCTATCTCTGGCAATTGCCGTCAGGAAAATAATAGGAATATCCTTCGTTTTACTGTTCCCTTTTATATGTTGTGCTGTTTCAAAACCATTCATATCAGGCATTTGAACATCAAGCAAAATCAATGCAAACTCTTCTTTTAATAATTTTTTTAAAGCTTCATTACCCGAAAGGGCTCTTACTACATCATAAGATTTTGTTTCAAGTAATTTCTCAAGAGAAAAAAGATTTTCCCTTATATCATCAACTATCAATATTTTATGGTTGGCTTGGTATTCCATATTTTTATTTTTTTATTCGTCTGAATCTTAAATTCAATAATGCATAAATTCCTCTTTTTTCTTCGATTCCCATCTTTTAATCCTCTTCTTTGTCAAAATTACCTCCAACTAATTTTATCAACAATTCGGCAATTTTGCTCACAGGCAGAATAAAATCAACCTTAGATTTATCAATTGCGGCCTGAGGCATGGTTGCAATGCTTGCCGTTTTTGGGTCTTCAACAATTGTCAGTCCTTTGGTTTTTTTTATTCGTGCTAATCCCAATGCTCCATCTTCATTAGCTCCGGAAAGAAGAACTCCTATACTGTTTTTTGAATAAACATTGGCAGCGCAAGTAAAAGTAACATCAATACTTGGCCTGCTATAGTTCACTTTTGCGCCAAAGTCCAACGAAAAAGTAAAATCGGTTTCAATTAATAAATGATAATCGGCGGGAGCAATATAAACTTTACCTGCCTTAATCTTTTCCTTTTCTTGAGCTTCTTTAACAATCAGCTTTGACTTTAAATTCAGCATATTTTCCAATGAAGCATCATCATTCCTTTTTCGATGAATTACAACGATGACAGGACAAGGAAAATTCTCGGGAAGCTTAGGGATAATTTTAAACAAAGTTTCTATACTGCCTGCAGAACCTCCAATGATGACTAAATTAAATTCGCTATTCGTACTTAAATTATCCTTCATTTAGAACTGCTTTTTTCTTCCATATCTTTTCTTTCTTGTTAACATCCACATATTTATCCTTACAGGATGAAAACATCAATGATTCTTTACTGCCCAATGCTAAAAACCCATTATTTCCCAAACTTTCGTTAAAAAGGCAGAACGCTCTGTTTTGAAGTTCCTGATTGAAATAAATGAGTACATTCCGGCAAATAATCAAATGGAATTCATTAAAAGATTGATCGGTAACCAGATTATGTATCGAAAAAACCATTTTCTTTTTTAAGGATTCATCAAATAATGCATTTCCGTATGCTGCCGTATAGTAATCAGAGAAATCTGATTTGCCTTTAGCCGCCAAATAATTTTCAGTATTAAGTTTCATACTTTGGAGAGGAAAAATGCCTGATTTTGCCGATTCAATAACAGACTGGTTAATGTCGGTAGCGTAAATCAAACTTCGGTCGAGCAAACCTTCTTCTTTTAATAAAATTGCCATTGAATAAACTTCTTCGCCGGTAGAACAACCTGCATGCCAAATTTTTATATGAGGATAGGTTGCAAGTTGAGGTAAAACCTTATCTCGTAGTGCATTATAAAATGTTGGGTCGCGAAACATTTCGGTCACATTAACGGTAAATTCCTGAAGAAACCTTTCAAAATAGTTTTCATCTTTCAATATTTCATAGCGGAATTCGGCAAAACTCGGGAAATGATCGAAATCAATCAAGCGGTTTATTCGTCTTTTTACTGAGGCCGAACTATATTGTAAAAAATCGTATCCGTACTTTTTTTTAATATCCTGCAGGAGTATATTTACTTCATCATCGTTGACATTGTAATTTGTCATAATAAATTCTTATTTTATGGTGAGTAGTTTAATCATTGTTGATGTCAGTTTTTCAATATCAACAGGTTTAGAAATATAATCGGAAGCACCTGCTTCCATGCATTTCTCCATATCTCCTTTCATAGCATTTGCCGTGAGTGCAATTATTGGAATATTCTTAAGATTAACATCATTTCGAATATATCTAATCGCCTCATATCCATCCATTTCGGGCATCATAATATCCATTAGTACAATATCAATATCAGGGTTTTCCTTTAAAGTAGCTATTCCCTCTTTACCATCCATGGCAGTAAGGCATTTAATACCTTCAGATTTAAGAACAGCTGACAAAGCAAATATATTTCTCTGTTCATCGTCAACAATTAAAACAGTTCTGTTTTTTAATACATCATCTTCCATAATCGGTCAGTTTTTCACTTTCTATTAATTATACAACCATACTCTTATTAATGATATTAATTGGTCAATATCAACAGGTTTAGAAATATAATCCGATGCACCTGCTTCGATACACTTTGCCCTGTCGCCAAGCATAGCTTTTGCCGTAACCGCGATAATAGGTAACTTATTTAGTTTGTTATTTTTCCTAATCTCAGCTATAGCTTCAAAACCATCCATTTCCGGCATCATAATATCCATCAATACAAGGTCGATTTGTGGATTTTCTTCCAATTGTTTTAACGCAACTATACCTGTATCGGCTGTAACTATCTTCATATTATAGCTTTCGAGCGCTTTGGTCAAAGAAAAAATATTCCGTACATCATCATCGGCAATAAGCACTGTTTTATTTTCTAAGGCTTTGTCTGCGATATAAGGCTTTTTGGGCTTTTCAATTCCTGTTATTGATTGCTTCTTTACAAGATGAAGAAACAGGCTTGTTTCGTCGAGCAAGCGTTCGTAAGAATCAACCGTTTTGATAATGATTGTACTGGCATATTTATTTATCTTATTCTCTTCGCTTTTCGATAAACTCTTACCTGTATAAACAATAATGGGTAAGGATTCAAACTTTGGGTTTTTCCTGATATTCTCCATCACTTCATAACCGGTTGCATCGGGCAAACCCATATCAAGAATAACGCAATCAACTTCTTCTTTTTCAAGAAGATGCAATCCATCTTTTGCAGTATTCGCCATAATACATTCTAAATTAGGAGCTGTTAAAAAAGAAGAAATTGCTTTTGAATGGGTTTCACTATCTTCGATAATTAATAATTTCTTTTTCAATTTTTTAGAAAGATTATCGAGCCTGTTGATTGCTTCCGTAACTTTTTCAATGGCGACAGGTTTACTTATAAAATCAACTGCCCCTCTTTCAAGACTCTCTTTTTTACCATCGTAAGAAGACATAATATGCACCGGAATATGACGTGTACTATCATTTGCTTTTAACAAATCCATAACCGTCCAGCCGTCCATTACAGGAAGTTGAAGATCGAGAAGTATGCCTGCGGGATTAAAGTTTTCGGCAAAAGGAACGGCCTGATCGCCCCTTACAATAACAATTCCTTTATATCCTTTCTCATGAATTAAGTTCAACAATATTTTCGCAAAATTCGTATCGTCCTCTACAATCAGAATAAGCTTGTCATTCTCCTGAATATCATTGCGATCATCAGGAATTTCGGCAGGAATATCAGCCACAATAAAATTTTGGCTCTGCTCTTTATACGAAGTAACACTCTCCTGCTGAGCTTTTGGATTGTTTCCTTCCTGATCTTTTGGTTGAAGTGGAATGTGTTTGCCGTTCAAAGGCAGATAAAGCGTAAATGTACTTCCTTTCCCTTCTTCGCTTTCGAGCAATAATTCTCCGCCTAATAATTTGGCAATCTCACGGCTAATGGAAAGACCCAGTCCTGTGCCGCCATATTTTCTTTTTGTAGAACCGTCAGCTTGTTGAAAAGCTTCAAAAACCATATTTTGTTTATCCTTTGGAATACCAATTCCTGAATCTGAAACTGCAAATGCCATACTGTTTTTGTTCTTAGTTATATTCAGTTTCACAGATCCTTTTTCCGTAAATTTGAATGCATTGGAAAACAGATTCTTAAGCACCTGCTCGAGGCGCATTCTGTCGGTTCTAATGAATTCGGGAAGAGAAGATTCCGCCTCAATAGAAAACTTTATCCCTTTATCGTTTGCCAGTGGCAGGAATACAGAATTCATATTTTCTATTACCGAAGCAATTTTTACATCGGAATATTCTGTTTCCATTTTGCCCGATTCGATTTTTGAAATATCTAAAATCTCATTAATGAGTTCCAATAAACCGTTGCCGGAATTATTAATCACTTTTGAATATTCAACCTGATCGGCAGTAAGATTTGCCTCTTTATTATTAGAAAGAAGCTTTGATAAGAGTAATATAGAATTCAGCGGAGTCCTTAATTCGTGAGACATATTTGCCAAAAATTCAGATTTATATTTACTCGTTATGGCTAATGCTTCAGCTTTTTCTTCTAATTCGATGCGTGCTTTTTCCAGCGATTTATTACTTTCTATTATAGCCTGATTTTTTTCTTCCAGCAGCTGTGTGTTTTCTTCTAAATCCTGATTACTTTGCTGTATTATAGAATGTTGCACTCTCAACTCTTCTTCGGAAGCCTGAAGTTTTTGAGTCTGCATTTCAAGTTCTTCTTTTTGCTCCGCTAATTGAAACTGCTGTTGTTTTTGTGCAGAAATATCGAAACGAATAGCAACATATTTTTCTATCTGGCCATTAATATCTTTGTATGGAGTAATAACCGTACTGACATAATATAAGCTCCCGTCTTTTGCTTTGTTTGTAATTTCGCCTTTCCAGGTATTTCCTGAAGAAATTGTCTTCCATAAACCAACAAACAACTCATCATCTTGCGTTCCTGATTTTAATATGCGATGGTTTTTACCCATTAACTCTTCTCTTGAATATTTAGCTACCTTTAAGAACATATCGTTGGCAAAAATA
>CAZTST010000216.1:0-302 GCA_964616585.1 uncultured Draconibacterium sp. | reverse complement strand
TTTTCTGTCGGTCATTGAAACAAGAGCGGCATTATTTAAAGTATTAACCTGTTGCAGAATTTCAAGCTCACCTTTTTTCTGCTCTGTAATATCTTGTGCAATTTTTATAACTTTATAAGGTTTATGATGTTCATTCAGAATTGGGTTATAAGTTCCTCTTATCCAAACCACATTTCCGTTTTTGGCTTTTCTTTTGAATTCACCGCTTTTAAATTCTCCATTGCTCAGATTTTTCCAGAAATCTTTATATTCGTTTGAATTTTTATATTCTTCATCCAATAATATGCTGTGATGTTGACCGA
>CAZTST010000215.1:0-6761 GCA_964616585.1 uncultured Draconibacterium sp. | reverse complement strand
AAGTAATTTCCGTATTCGACCTGTTTCTAAAAACCGTTTTAATATTCAGGTTTCAAGTGCTAATGTTTGGGAGCCACAGGTTACAGCTTATATGCCTTTAATGGAAAGCGATCGGGATTTTTTAAATTCATTTCTTTGGCATGAACGCGAATTTGTTGTTGATTATAATTCATTAGCAAGCAAACAAATAAAATTGCATGCAGATGCCGTAGTTAAAGGTCTCAATTTGAGCTATATGATACCTATTGCTAAAAATCAGGAAATCAGTTTTTATCTTCGTTCCTATTTGTTTACGAATGGAAAACTTCCTTTTTCAGTTTTTACTAGCGATAAGGTTTTGGAAGCTTTTCATAGCAATATTGCCGGCGGAGAAGACCCTTTTGCGAGAAAATTTTATGGATTAGATCAAGTTAAAATATTATATGTCGATGAAAATGGAAATATAATCGAAAAGAAAAAGAATGATTTTGTTATTTCTGGTCTGGAAATGCACTATTATTTTTTTGTTCCTTCAAAATTTCTGATATCACAAAATGCTTATATAAATATTGGAGCTCATTTGGGCGTGAATACTTCAACCTATAATCCTTCTGCAGATTTTGGTGTTTCAACTGCTTTTATTAAACAAATAAAACTTACAAGTAATCGTCTTCTGCAAATGGCAAGCGGAAGTAGTTTGACCATTCCACGCTTTTTTAAATGGGGCGAAATAGTAAATATCAATAATACAACTTTTCTTTTTACAATCGATTGGCAATTAAGCTATCAAGTTTCTAAATCGAATAAAAATTCTTTAGAAATAGGATTAAATTATCATCACCAAAGCCCTTATAGAAATGGTAAAGAACTGGAGGGCATTATTTTAACCGGCGAAAGGATTTCTTCTCATTGGCATTATTCAGTTTCTCATTTATTCTACAGCCTCACCACATGGAGCTTGATTTTTAATTATGCTACACAAAATTATGGTCTTTCAATTTATTTAAGCGAAGACATTAAAGTTAATAATGCACCTGATTTACAGACTGGAATTCTGCTAAGTGTTCCTATTTGAAAATGTCTATGTCGTTTATAACTATCATATAATCAAACATTATTAAACAGCATGAATTAATTGGCGTTATCTTTCTACATCCAGATCCAATTAAGCGGGTTTAATTTATCAATCTCTATTTGCAAATAATTGTTAAATACCTAGATTTATTGCAATTGTCATGTAAATCTGTTTAATTTTGCATTCGAATATTTGTGTTAAATATTCTAGAAAAAAGTGGTAACAAATTCGATAAAAATTAAGATAGATAAATAAATATCACCATTTTAACCTTTGCTGATTGATACCCTTTTCATTTAATTAAAGATTAATTAGACTTATGTCAAAAACACATACTTTTCATATTCCGGTTATGGGCATCGGATTTACTGTCGATACTCCATTAAAAGTTTCTCCTTTGGGAATAGATTCGGTTATTTCCTTAGTCGATGATATTCTTCTAGAAAAGCTAAGAAAAATGTATTGCAATAATTTTGATATTCCTTACGAAGAAATATCTGAGCAAACCAAAGATTTTAGAGCAAAAAGAATTACTTCTTATTTGAATTTGATTCAAAAACTTGCAGAAAAGAAATTTGAAGAATTAAAAAATGCTACTGCTGAAAAGGCAAATGGAATAAAAGAATATTTCAATTTACTGCCCGATAGCTCAACCTTAAAGCAGGAATTCAAGAACTTAACTGCAATAAATTTCAATCTTGATGAAATCAGAAATTGGATAAAAAGTAATTTATCAATGGGTAGCATAGATGTGAATATTATGACCAAAGTTGATAAGGACAATTATTTTAAAGGTGAAAAACTAGAAGTTGAATACAACGATGCTCATGCTGCACTTCGTGGGTTTGCCAATAGCGATCTACATTCATCTATTGTACTTTCTGCCGGAATGAATCCTCGATTGTATAATTATATGGAAAATTTTGAGGATTTTTATCCAAACGAAAATGGAGAAATCAAAAAGAAAATTGTTCTAAAAGTAAGCGATTATCGTTCGGCATTAATTCAAGGTAAATATCTGGCTAAAAAAGGTTTATGGGTTTCGGAATATAGAATTGAATCAGGATTAAATTGCGGTGGTCATGCTTTTGCAAGTGAAGGATATCTTTTAGGCCCTGTTTTAGAGGAATTTAAGGATCATAAGCAAGAGCTTATTCAAATAGTTTACGAAATTCTAACAAATGCACTTTCGTCAAAAAATCGTATGTTACCAAAGGTGGCATTACCAATAAAAGTTACTGCTCAAGGTGGCGTTGGAACTGCAGAAGAACATCAATTTTTAATCGATCATTATAAAATTGATTCTGTTGGTTGGGGAACTCCTTTTATGCTGGTTCCGGAAGTTGTTAATGTTGATGATACAACTATCGATTTATTAACAAATGCCAAAGAAAACGATTTATATTTAAGTGGTATTTCACCTTTAGGCGTTCCTTTTAACAGCCTTAGAGGAAACACTAAAGATATTGAAAAGCTCACTTTGGCCGCCACTGGAAAACCCGGTAGTTATTGCCCCAAGAAATACGTTTCATTAAATACTGAATTTACTGAAAAAGGAATTTGTACTGCTTCTCGTCAATATCAGCGTATAAAACTAAAAGAGCTTGACAAAGAGCATCTTCCTTCAAATGAACATCAAGTAAAATATGATGCAATTGTCGAAAAATCATGTATTTGTGTTGGTTTAGGAACTTCAGCATTGCTTTCGAACAAATTAGACACTAAAATTGAGGGCGTTGGAGTTTCTGTTTGTCCGGGACCAAATATGGCCTATTTTTCAAAGAAAATGAGCCTGATTGAAATGGTCGATCATATTTATGGAAAAGCAAATATGATTACTCGTACCGATCGTCCGAATATGTTTATAAAAGAGCTGGAACTTTATATTGATTTTCTAAAAAATAAAATCGAAAAAACAAAAGAATCGATGACAAATAAAGAAAAAAACGGTCTGCTCGCTTTTGTTGAAAATCTAAAGAATGGAATTAGCTATTACGACAATTTATTTAAAGAAGCAAAAGATAAATTCCAAGACACTAAAGACATTATTATCAGTAAATTAGAATCCAGTCGTAATGATTTGCAGCTTTTATTTTTAAAAATATAGTGGTGCATTTGCATTTCTTTTTGATTCAATAAGATCCGTAGTAATAGGATGCCTCATTGATAAGCGGTTGTTTACATTAAGAAACAGCATAAATATAAAATTATGTTTTTGAGATCTTTACAAAATTAATGCGAACCGTGTTATTTCTAGACACCAAAAAAGGCTCGTAAAATGTTATGAAAAAGGAGAATATCGAATATCGCTCAAGGATTTAACTGTAAGTCTCATAGGATTTTTTTAGATGATGGCTTTATCCAAGATTGATTTATAGAACCTTATTTGTCAAAATAACCTACTATATAACTATACAGAAATGTTTAACTCTACGAGGGTTTATAACCCTCGTAGAGTTTTTTGGGTTTGGATTTAGCCTTCGTAGAGTTTTGAATTTTAGACATATTATATTCTTAAAAGATTTTTTTTGTACCTTTAGGAGCTTTAAATTGAGAAGCCATTTTTATTCTCAATCTAAATCAAAATTTCTCGTGTCATCTTATAAATAGTGAAATGGCGATTCCAACCTCAAGAACAAAAGAAAAAGCTGAAATTAAGCTATATACAGAAAAATGTAGCGGCTGTGGATTATGTGTTTCAGTTTGCAAAGATTTTGGATTACAAATTATCGATGGAAAAATTGCATTAACTGAAAATCCTCTTTTCGGTTGCATTGCCTGTGGCCATTGTATGGCAATTTGCCCTGAAGGAGCAATTGAAATTCATGGACGTGAATTATCTCCTGATGATCTGTTTGAAATACCAAAAAAAGGAACAGCGGCTAGTTATGAACAATTGCTCAATCTATTAAAACGAAGAAGAAGTATTAGAGAGTTTACAGCACAAGCTGTGGAGCAGGATTTAATTGATAAAATTTTATTGGCTGCCGGTACAGCACCAATGGGAATTCCTCCATCGGATGTTAATGTGCTAATTCTTAATACAAAGGAAAAAGCAAGGAATTTTAGTCAAGACTACTGCAGATATTTAGAAAGCGTGAAATGGTATGTTTCTAATTGGTTTTTAGCGATAATGAGGCCATTTTGGGGAAAATCAAATGATGAAATGTTTAGGCGATTTATAAGACCTTTATTTGAAATTTATATTGGAAACATGAAAAAAGGAATAAATCTGGTAACTTACGATGCTCCTCTTGCAATTTATTTTTATGGTTCACCTTTTGCCGACCCGGCAGATCCTTTAATTGCAGCAACTTACGCTATGATTGCCGGAGAATCTTTAGGCCTGGGAAGCTGTATGTTGGGTGGTATTCATCCATTAATTCAATATGGAAAGAAAGCGAAAAAGCTGCGCGAGAAATATGGAATAAAATATACCAGTCGCGAAGGATTATTTGTGATATTTGGTTATCCAAATGTTAAATATTCAAAAGGTATTAGAAGAACTTTTGCCTCGGTAACCGTAGCCGATTAGAATTAATCAGACAAGTATAAAAATATCAATATGGCATCAATTAATGATTTACTGGATTTTGACCTAATCTCAATTGGAACAAACAAGATTAAAGTTTATACCTTGCTTGCTGCTTTAATAATCTATCTAATCACCAAATTAATTTTATGGCTGATAAAGAAGACTTTATTTCGCAAACATAAAACAAAAAAACTTGATTTTGGAAATGCGTATGCATTGTATCAGATTATTAAATATATAATTTGGGTAATAGCTATTGGCCTGATATTAGAAGCAATAGGAGTTAAAGTTACCGTTTTAATAGCAGGATCGGCAGCTTTACTTGTTGGAATAGGACTTGGTTTACAGCAGACATTTAATGACATTGTTTCAGGCATTATTTTACTCTCCGAAAGGTCGATTAAAGTTGGTGATATTTTAGAAATTGATGGTGATGTTGTTAAAATTCAAAATATTGGATTAAGAACATCCAAAGGCTTAAACAGAGACGAAATTTCAATAATTATTCCCAATTCTTTAATTACTACAAACAAGGTTATTAATTGGAGTCATCAATCGCAGCAAACTCGTTTTAAAATTAATGTTGGTGTTGCCTATGGAAGCGATGTGGAATTAGTAGCAAAAATATTGAAAGACAGCGCTATAGAGCATCCTGATATTTCTAATCATAATTTTATTGATGCACGTTTATTAGACTTTGGAAATTCATCACTCGATTTTCAGCTTTTGTTTTTCAGCAAAAATATTTTTAGAATTGAGAAAGTGAAAAGCGATATTCGAAAAATTATTAATCGCAAATTTCTTGAAAACAATATCACAATTCCTTTTCCTCAAATGGATCTTCATTTTAAATCCGGCAGCGTTAAAAAAACGATGTAATTGTCTGAACACTAATGTTATGTATTCTGAAATCAAAAAGATTCAGTAAAAAAGAAAATTTAATTATCCTTTTTCATAAGGAATGGTAAAATAAAATGTTGTGCCTTTGCCTAATATTGAATCAAACCAAATGTTTCCTCCCATAAAACGCACTAGTTTTTTACAAATGGCCAAACCCAATCCAATTCCATCATGTTGACGAGTATGTGAATCGTCAACTTGTCGGAATTCATCAAAAACAATGCTTTTCTTATCTTCCGGAATCCCAATACCGGTATCTTTTACATAGAACTTAAGCATAGTTTTACTGTTTTCTATAATTTTTTCATAACCAAACTCCACACTTCCTGCAGGAGTATATTTTATTGCATTTTGTAGAATATTAATTAAAATCTGCTTTAGCTTTCCTTTATCGAGATATATCCAAAGTGGTATATTTTCATCTTTAAGATTTAAATTGAGTTCAATCTCATGTTTATTTATATTAGCTTTTTCAATATTTAGAATCTCATAAATCGTTTTCAATGTTTCTTTAAGTTCAATTCTTGCAGTATTGAGCTTTGTTTTCTCTGTTTCAATAAAACTTAGTTCAAACATATCGTCAATTATAGATAGAAGATGCTGCCCGCTACTATTGATTCTTTTACAGAAAATAGATGTATCCTCATAAGAAGTATCTTTATCAAATAAACCGGAAAATCCTATTATTGCATTTAAAGGTGTTCTTAATTCGTGCGACATAGTAGCCAAAAAAGCAGATTTTAATCTGTCAGATTCAGTTGCTTTATCAAGTGCTTTTGTTAGATGTTTTTCTTTATGAAAACGTTCAATCGGGTAAGAAATTTGACTTGAGATAATTTCCATCAAACGTAAATCGTTCTCATTAAATGCCTCAGGATTATCATAATCCTGAACAGCAATTACTCCTGTTATTTCTCCGTTAAGTTTTAAAGGAACACCTAACCAAACAGCTGCCGGCAATCCAATAATTTCAACCTCTCTTAGTTTTAACAGTTCTTTTTGAACACTTTGAGTTGCTAATAAAGGTTTTTGATTTTTTATTACCCAAGCTGTAAACGTTTTCCCCGCAGGAAAACTTTTTATTCCCTGCTCTTTTCCTGTCAAATATGGAAAACTAAGCTCATCGGTTTCTGAATTGTAGAGCGCAATAAAAAAATTGCTTGTATCAATGACTTTACAAATCTCTTTTTGGATAAATTCAAATAATTCAGGTAAGTCATTGTATTGATTTGCCAGATTACTGATATGGAGAATAATTTCCTGAACTTTTTC
>CAZTST010000214.1:0-6853 GCA_964616585.1 uncultured Draconibacterium sp. | reverse complement strand
CTCTTTCCATTCCGAACAGAGTAGTTAAGCCCGCCAGCGCTGATGGTACTGCCCCTGGGTGGGAGAGTAAGTCGTTGCCTTCTTTTTTTAAAAACCCCTCTATTAACTTAGTGGGGTTTTTTTATGCCCTATTGACAGATTTTTAAGTGATTAAGTGGGGAGAGTGGAATTAAACAATCCATTAGAACAAGAATATAATATATTATCTTTGTCGATACATCATAGCACATTAAAGAATTATCCATTTATCGATGTAGAATATTGACAAATTGAAATATTTTAATGGGTTGCAACTAAAAGAAACGGCACACAAGGAATCGAATGGAAAGTATTAAAATATATTGTGAGAATACAAATACAGAAAAGAGTTATCCTTTTGGGACTACTTTACAAGATATAATTGTAGATCAGAAAATTGAAATTGGCAATCCTATTCTGGGTGCTATGGTAAACAATACGCTGAAGGAACTCGATTATTTGGTTTACAAACCTAAAACAGTACGCTTTATAGATTACAGTCACCCTGATGGCAAGCGTATGTATCTGCGTTCTTTATCCTTGGTATTATTTAAGGCAGCGGTAGATTTATATCCTAAAGATAAATTAAAGATAGAACATGCAGTTTCCAATGGGTTGTATTGCGAATTAGGCAAAATCATCGATGAACACGGGCATTTGAATATGGTAGAAAGTTTGCGCTCGAGGATGCAGGAGATTATAGATCGGGATATTCCATTTGAACGTGAAGAAATTCGGACAGAGTTAGCTTTGCAAGTATTTGAAGAATTTGGTCTTGATGACAAATGTACCTTAATGCGTACACGTCGGCAATTTTATAGTTCAGTATATAAGCTTGATAATGTGGTTAACTATTTTTATGGTTATCTAATTCCATCCAGTGGATACTTGAAAAAATTTGATCTCGTTAAATATTTCGAAGGTATGTTGTTGGTCGCTCCAAAGCAAGAAGAGCCTCAAAAATTACCGAAAATTATAATTCAGAATAAATTATTTGAAATATTTAGAGAGTTTAAAGATTGGGTTGAAATTATAGGAGTCCCCAATGTTGGCCAACTTAATTTGGCAACTCAAAATGGAAAAATTAGCGAAATAATAAAGATTTCGGAAGCATTGCAAGAGAAAAAACTGGCAAGCATTGCCGATATGATCAATAAGAGAAAAGAAGATATTAAAGTGGTTTTTATTTCAGGACCTTCTTCTTCGGGAAAGACGACTTTTGCAAAACGCTTATCAATTCAATTAAGTGTTCTTGGATTTAAACCAATTGTTCTTTCAATGGATAATTATTTTTTGTCACGTGAACTGACACCTCGGGACAAAAATGGAGAATATGATTTCGAAAGCCCGCAAGCATTAGACATTAAACTTTTTAATGAAAATATGCTGGATTTATTCGCCGGAAAAGAAGTAAGCTTACCGAAATTTTCATTTTCTAATGGGCAAAGATCCTACAATGGTTCGAAATTAAAATTGGATAAAAATAGTATTCTTCTGGTGGAGGGTATTCACGGTTTAAATCCAATCGTTTCTGAAATGATTCCGGATTACCGGAAGTTTAAAGTGTATGTCTCGGCATTAACTCCTTTAAGTATCGATTCTAGTAATCGAATTTCTACAGCCGATAATCGATTGATCAGGCGCATGGTACGCGATCATTCATACCGTGGTTATTCTGCTTTAGAAACCTTGCAGAGATGGCCCAGTGTGAGGGCTGGAGAAGAAGTTCATATTTTCCCATATCAGGAAGAAGCCGATGTAATGTTTAATACCGCACTATTATTCGAGTTAGGAGTACTAAAAAAATGGGTAGAACCTATTTTGAGAGAGGTACCGCCAAATGTTCCTGAGTATTCAGAAGCTCGGCGATTGCTGAAATTTACGTCTTATATTTTGCCCATTACCGAAAAAGAAATTCCACCTACCTCTATATTACGTGAGTTTTTAGATGGGAGTAGTTTTGATTATTCTTAGTGTTTATCTCATTGTTGGAATATCATAAAAATTTCATAAAATGATTATTTCAAAGGAATGCATGTTAAATTGCAGCCTCAAAAAGAGGTGAATTATGAGTAAACTTAAGGCAAAGTGGAGAATTGAGTCCAATTGGCATTTGGCATTGATTTTTCTTGTATTTTCAATAACAGGAAGTCTTACTGTGTATGTTAAAGCTTTACTTTTTCTATCACTAGGGTTAGGAAAAGATACTTCTTTATTACTTATGATTCCATTTTATATAGTTACCGTAATCCCTATTTATTATGTTTTATTGCTGATAGTGGGAGCTCTTTTTGGTCAGTATCGTTTTTTTATTGCCTTTGAGAAAAAATCACTGGGGAGATTATTTATTCGTAAAAAGTCTGTTTGATTTAAAATACCAGGTCGATATAGGGTTTATTGACAAAACAAATATTCCTGTAAAAAGAATTTGTATTTTTATCGCTGTAAACCCAAATCATGAACGAATTTTCTGTTACCATTTTAGGGAGTAGTTCCGCTATACCTACATCAACTCGATACCCTAGTGCTCAGGTGGTTTCTCATCAATACGAACCTTTTCTGGTAGATTGTGGCGAAGGTACTCAAATCCAACTTCGTAAAAATCAGATTCGTTTCTCTAAGATCAATCATATCTTTATCAGCCATTTGCATGGCGATCATTTTTTTGGATTGGTTGGTTTAATTTCAAGTTTTAATCTTTTAGGGAGAAAAACTGATTTGCATATTTATGCTCCCGAAGAAATCCAAAAAGTTATTGATTTGCAAT
Organism: uncultured Draconibacterium sp.; assembly: GCA_964616585.1. Lineage (GTDB taxonomy): Bacteria > Bacteroidota > Bacteroidia > Bacteroidales > UBA12170 > UBA12170. The sequence continues at coordinate 4,068 of CAZTST010000214.1, read as the reverse complement.
TAAGTGTTTCTCAATCACAATTGCATTTTCAGATACATTATCATTTCTTGAAATACGACACAAAAAATCTTCTTTTTGAAAATAAGCAGCTTGAAGTCCATTCATTTCCATTAAATCACAGCATTCCTACCTGCGGTTTTCTGTTTAAAGAAAAACCCAATCCAAGAAAAATAAGAAAAGAAATGCTTTTAAAATATGATATACCTGATCTTGCCTTTGAAGGAATAAAAGAAGGCAATGATTTTGTTACAGAACAAGGTGATATTGTTGCAAATGAATTATTAACTAATCCGGGAAAGCCAAATAAATCTTATGCATATTGCTCAGATACAGCACATTCTGCAAGCATTTCCGATTATATTAACGATGTTGATTTATTATATCACGAATGCAGTTTTATGGAAGACATGAGGGCTATTGCTGAGGCAAAGATGCACTCAACTACTTTGGATGCTGCAAGAGTTGCAAATGAAATTCGCGCAAAGCGATTGATTATCGGACATTTCTCAGCTCGTTATAAGGAGTTGGAGCCTGTTCTTGCCGAAACTCAAACCATCTTTAAAAACACAATTCTTGCAATTGAAGACCTTAAAATCAGCATTTAAAGAAAGAGGCTACACATAGGGCAGCCTCTTGATGTTTAGGATTGGATTTTTTTCTCAAATAGTTTAAGAAAAAATCGAATTAGCAAGTAAGCAATATATATTGTTACCGGCCAGCTTAAAAGCATAAGTATTTCTTTTGTATACATTTTTTCTCCTTTTGTTTAATAAGCGTGTGAATCTTCATTCATTTCATTGGCATCAATCTTCTTTTTATTCATGGCTCTCCAGGCATAAATAATATAGGCTAGGACAAAGGGAACTATTAACGAAACATAGCTCATAGCAATTAATGTATAGTTGCTTGATGAACTATTGAAAATAGTAATGGACGATTGTAAATCGGTGAAGGATGGATAATAGGCTGTATTGTTAAATCCAGCGATTAAAAATAGAGCGAAAACAGTTAAAACAGTCCCAATTCCTGAAAACCAAATTCCTTTTGTTCCGCATTTTTTTGTGAAAAAATAAGCTCTAATAATGCCAAATAATACAAGTACAACACCCAATAAGAATAGTATAAGTACTACCGGCATTTGTAAAAGGTTATGTAAGTATTTATTAGATTCCATAAATACCTCTTTGGTGTCGGGATTAACTGCAAAGCCATTCATTAACAATATATTTATCAGGAAGAATAAAAAGAAGATTAAGAATGGAATAGCGTTTAGAATCAGTGATTTTCTGGCTTTAACCTGAATTGCTTCGTAATCAATGGTGTTGAGGAAATAGAGATTTGCCAAAACACGTGAAAGAAAGAATACGGCTAAACCCAAAGATAAGTTCAGGAAAGTAGCATATCGTGTAAAATCCAATGCCAGTTCCAATCCACGAAAAGGTGAATCCCAGAAAGAGCGATTCATTTCGTCGATATGGAAAGGCGATCCGGTAAAGAAAGTAGCAACAGCAACTCCTAAAAACACGGTAGCAATAACACCGTTGATGACCAAAAATATTTCGAAGGTCTTTTGTCCCAAGAAATTATTGGGTTTTGTTCGGTATTCGTAAGACACGGCTTGGATGATAAATGCAAAAAGAATAATCATCCAAACCCAATAAGCACCTCCAAAACTAGTGGAGTAGAAGAGTGGGAATGAAGCAAAAAATGCACCGCCAAAAGTAACCAATGTTGTATACGTAAATTCCCATTTCCGACCCAAAGCATTGACAAGCATTTTCTTTTCCAGTTCGTCTTTGGCAACTGTATAAATTAATGTTTGTCCACCTTGTACGAATAATAAAAATACTAGCAAAGCTCCTAACAAAGCATTAATGGCAAACCAATAATGTTGTAAAATACTATAATCTAATGTTTCAAACATATTAATGTCCTCCTTCGTTTGGTCCTATTTTTATTTGTTTTAACATAATCTTAATCTCGGCGATTAACAGTGCAGTAAATACGGCAAAGAAGAGCCAGAAAGTTATGATTACTGATGTTGCGTCAATATTTGAAACTGCAGTCATAGTTGGCATCAGATCCTGAATTACCCATGGTTGACGGCCCATTTCAGCAACAATCCATCCACTTTCAGAAGCGAGATAGGCAAGAGGCATAGTCCATAAAGCTACCCATAATAACCAACGTTTATTATCCAGTTTGTTTTTAAGACTAAAGAAAATCATAACAAGGAAAAGTATTCCAAAATGGCCGCCTAAAACAACCATAATATGAAATGAGTAAAACGAAATAGGAACACTTGGAATAATATCGTGTGGATTATCAAAAAAGCTATATCCAAAGTAATTGAAATAAGAATTCATCCACTCTTCATTTTCAAAATATGCACGAAGCGAATCGGCAAGCATTGTATTATCTCCTTTTTTAGCAAGTTTGTATTCGGTAAGTGTATTTCTTGCAATTGTGCCACGTTCAATTTTTTCGTAATACGACATAATATTTTGATCTTCATTTCCATGCACTAAATCATATATACCTGGAACATAAGCATTAGCATCTAAAAATGCCATATATGAAAGTGCACTTGGTATCTTTAATTCAACAAAGAAATCTTGTTTTTTAGGATTTTCAATAGACGGATCGTCTTTTAGAATTCCTGCAGCAACAAGAGGTGCTTTAGATGAGCCGTAATACATTCCTTCCATAGCGGCGAATTTCATAGGCTGAGATGTTGCTATTTCTCTTGCCGATTCATCACCGGTAAAAACAGTCATTAACGTAAATATCAATCCGAAAACTGCTGCTACAATAATACTTTTTTTGGCGAAAATCACATCCTTTTTCTTCAATAAAAACCATGCACTTATACCAACAACAAAAATGGCTGCAAGTATATAGCTGGAGAAAATAGTATGTAAGAATTTATTAATCGCCGTTGGCGAGAAAAGAATATCACAGAAATTAACCATTTCGTTACGTGCGGTATCGGGATTAAATATCATTCCGATTGGATTTTGCATCCAGCCATTGGCAACTAAAATCCATAGAGCAGAAAGATTGGATCCAATAGCTGTTAACCATGTGGCTGTGAGGTGAAATCCCTTACTTACTTTATTCCATCCAAAGAACATAATAGCAATGAATGTAGACTCCATAAAGAAAGCCATTATCCCTTCAATAGCCAAAGGAGCTCCAAAAATATCGCCTACAAACCATGAATAGTTCGACCAGTTGGTTCCAAATTCAAATTCAAGAATTATACCGGTAGCTACACCAATTGCGAAGTTAATACCAAACAAAGTCATCCAGAATTTGGTTATCTTTTTCCATTCCTCATCACCAGTTTTGTAATAAATAGTTTCCATTATGGCCAGTATAAATGTTATACCGAGAGTTAATGGAACAAAGATCCAGTGGTACAATGCTGTTAACGCAAATTGTGCCCTGGACCAATCGATTAAAGTAAAATCAAAATTTTCCATATAAGTTTATTTGGGATTCGTTAATTGTTCGATGACGTAATCACTTCGTTCTTGATCAGTATCGAAATTGCTTTTCAGAAAATTTGGGAAAAAGAAAAGTTTTAGGATAGCAAACATGATAAATAGTTTGATTAATATAATAATCCATAGTTGTTTGCCAACTTTCATCTCTCTAAAGCCTGTATAGTAGAATTTGAAGATTTTTTTTAATATCGACATTTTAAGCCTGATTAAAAATATTGTTAATTAAAATTAACATATTGATTTCACGCAAATATATATTAAAATTAAATGATTGCAAATATTTGTTAATAAAAATGTAATTAAGTATTTAAATCATTGAATCAAAGGGATTCTAAAACAATTAAGAAACTGTCTAAAATTTAGTTGGATTATGTTTTCATATTTATTTATCTTGTTTTTTTGGTGAATGGCGAAGCCCTCAACGAAGTTAAATTTGGTGAATAGATGTTTTGGTGACCTATTTTTTTTCGCCACAAATACCGATAGCTATCGGTAACAAAAACAAACATATAAGGCAGCAAAACGTATAATCTAGACAATTTATAAAAGGAAATTTAGA
>CAZTST010000213.1:0-6876 GCA_964616585.1 uncultured Draconibacterium sp. | reverse complement strand
TTCTTCTATTTTTAAAGCAGCAATATCTAATTTGTTTTTTTTACGATAACCATTAAGTACTTGATGTACTTTGCTGGCTTTCTGCTCTTTTAGATCTTTCGCACAAGAAAATCCTGCTGCCATTATATGGCTGACCCATTCTTGTGGAACGCCAAGTGCAATAAAATCTTCTGGTTTAGGAACAGCTTTTTTTGATTCAGGTTTCATTTGAGGGAAAAATAAAACTTCCTGAATACTTGAATTATTGGTCAAAAACATTACCAGTCGGTCGATTCCGATTCCCATGCCTGATGTTGGTGGCATTCCATATTCCAATGAGCGCACAAAATCCATATCAATCCACATAGCTTCATCATCGCCTTTTTCTGCTAAACGAGCTTGCTCTTCAAAACGCTCTAGCTGGTCAATTGGATCGTTAAGTTCGGAATAGGCATTTGCTAATTCTTTGCCATTCACCATTAATTCAAAACGCTCTGTTAATTCAGGATTTTCGCGATGGCGTTTACAAAGTGGTGACATTTCTACCGGATAATCAGTAATAAATGTTGGTTGTATGTATTTGTGCTCGCATTTTTCACCAAATATTTCATCTATAAGCTTGCCTTTTCCCATACTTTCGTCCACATCTATACCCAAAGAAATAGCAACTGAAAGAATTTCTTCAGCACTTTTTCCATTTAAATCGTGACCTGTATGATCTTTAATCGCCTGCAAAATAGGCACGCGTTTAAATGGAGCTTTGAAGCTGATATTATTCTTACCAAAAACAACATCGGTTTTTCCGAGAACATCAGTTGTAATTTTTTCAAGCATGGATTCGGTAAAGTTCATCATCCAATTGTAGTCTTTATAAGCTACGTAGATTTCCATTTGAGTAAACTCAGGATTATGTGTACGATCCATTCCTTCGTTGCGAAAATCTTTTGCAAACTCATAAACGCCTTCAAATCCTCCAACAATCAATCGCTTCAAATACAATTCGTTAGCCACGCGTAAATACATTTGTATATCAAGGGAATTATGATGGGTAACAAACGGACGCGCTGAAGCGCCTCCTGGAATAGCCTGCAAAATAGGTGTTTCAACTTCTAAATAACCATGATCATTTAAAAATGAACGCATTGAATTGATAATTCTTGTTCTCTTGATAAAAATCTCTTTTACCGGATCGTTTACAATCAAATCGACATAACGCTGGCGGTAACGAGCTTCTGGATCGGTAAAAGCATCAAAAGTTTTATCGTCTTTTTCTTTTACCACAGGAAGAGGGCGTAAAGCCTTGGAAAGTAAGCGATAAGAACTTACATGTATGCTGATTTCGCCCATTTGTGTGATAAAAACATAACCTGTAACTCCAATAAAATCGCCAATATCGAGCAGACGTTTAAACACATCATTATACATGGTTTTATCTTCTCCCGGGCAAATTTCATCGCGTTTAAAATACAATTGAATTCTACCTGTGGAGTCTTTAAGTTCCACAAAGGAAGCTGCACCCATAATGCGTCTTCCCATAATTCGACCTGCAATGCTAACCTCCTGAAAAAGACTATTGTCTTGCGGAAATTTTTCTTTTATTTCGCGAGCGCTAACGTTTACTTTATATCCTTCAGCAGGATAAGGATCAATTCCTAATTTTCTTAATTCGTTAAGCGAATTTCTTCTAACTAATTCCTGTTCGCTAAGTGCCATGTATAATGTGTTTTTTGACTTTTTAAATTTTTTGCAAAGATATGTTTTTTGCTTTAATTTCAGGGCTTCGCTTTGGATTACTAGTCAGGATTTCATTTTGCTTGAGTCTAGTGATACGATGACTTCGAGTCCTCGTATCACTAGACAAGAAAAGCTTCCACCCAAAGAATGAAAGCTTTTAAAATCATTATTAGTTTCACTCAAAGTGAAGCCATGACTAGATTTTGATATTAAAAGAACCTATAACGGTTGTCTTCTATTTCTGCATTTTCTTCAAGTTTGCGATATAAGCTGAAATTTACCTCAGAAGAGAAACGGTTTTGCATTTGTAGTAATAAATTTGCATAATCATTTTTAATTTCTGCAACTTTAAGACCTTTAAGGTTTACAACATAAATAGCTTTTTTACCCATAACCGGTTTAGAAACATCACCTTCGTTCATAGCAAAAACAGCACCTAAAACATCTGGTTCAGGGCCATAGCTTCCAAAGCCACGGCTATCGAATGTTAGGTTTGGCAGGTTTTCAACTTTAAGGCTAAAGTCTGATGCTAATTTATTCAAATCATTACTATTTGTAGAAACCTCTAGCTTTTTAATCATCATATCTGCTTTTTTGCGATTAGTAACCGCAGCAGTAATTTCTGATTTTACCTCAACTAAACTCCTGTATCCTTCTATGTTTATCTTATTTAAAACAGCAACTATATATTCATCGCCATTATCAAATAAATTAACTTCCTCAAGCTTAGTGTTTTCGTTGAAAGCCCACATAATAATCTGACGGCTTTCTTCCAAACCCGGAATACTGCTTTGCATTGGACTTAGATGATCGCCTACGCGAGCTGAAAGACCCATTTCCTCAGCAGCCGATTCAAAATCTTCAGCCGAATTGCCTTTACTGGCAAACTCATTGGCTCTTACATAAACTTCTTGATAGGTTGTGTTGCTTGCCTCTATACTTCGCTCAATTATTGCAACTTTCACTTTCTTAGCAATATCGCGTTTGCCATCAATTCTAATAATATGAAATCCAAAGGTTGTTTCAACTAAAACAACATCATTCTCTTTGCCGTTAACAATAGCTTCATTAAATTCCGGAACCATTTGGCCATCAGGAAACCAATCGTAATGACCTTTATTTTCAACAACACCACCATCGTTAGAAAATTCAATGGCTAATTCTTCTATTTTGTTTTTGTTTTTGCTAACCACATTATACAAGCTATCAGCCAATGATTTAGCATCAACTTTTAAACGAGTAACATCAGGAGCAGCACGCAAAGCGCCGGCATAAGCAATCAAAATATGACTGGCTTTCATTTCTTTAGGCCGTATTTGAGAGTCTAACAAACGAGCAGTACTGTATGCATTGTTGAACATATAGGGCTCAACAATTGTTCCAACTTCGCCATCAAACATTGCTAAGTCGATTTGTACAGGTAATTCTCCTTGAACATACCATTTATCTTCGTGTTTTTTATCAGAGGCTGAGTTTGCAAATAAAGCTGCATCTGCAATTTCGACTGTTTTAAATTCTTCATAATACTCATCAAAACGAGCTTTTTGTTCTTTACGATCTTCAGCTGAGGGCTTAACAGTAAAAACAACATACTGAACGTTGCGTGTTTCGTCTTGTTTAAAGTCTTCTTTATTTTCGTTGTAATAAGCTTTAAAATCGGCATCTGAAACAACTACCTCTTCATCAGAAATTGCGGTATAAGGATATGCAATGAAATCAACATTGGCCTGTGCAACAACCATTTCATCTAGCTTTTTTGCAAAAGCATTTGGTAAATGATAGGCTTTTGAAACCAAGTTATTGTATTTCACCATATAATAATCTTCTTTTATAGCTTTTTCAAACTCAAACCATTGAACTTGATTTTCGCGTGGCATTTTGTCGATATTTTGTAAATAATTCAAAACCATCTGAGGATTGTACTCACCTGTAGCCGGATCGGAAAAATACTGCAAAATATATCGGTGAGGATTTTGACCCTGTACCTGATCAAATAAATCAGGAGCGGTTACATTAAGCCCAATTTCGTCAAATTCTTTTTGCATAATGATTTGACGAATCATTTGATTCCAAACACTTAGTTTGATATTAAATGCTTCCGATGCTTCAACTTGATTTTGACCACTATTTTGCTTTTGAGCTTCAAGCGATTTTTCAACTTGTAAACTAAAACTTTGATATGAAATTTCTTCTCCCTCAACAACACCAATATTATTTGGTGCACGTGAGTTCCCTTTTGCAAAATCGCCTAAAATAAATGCAGCAAGTGCGATGGCAATAATTGCGACTAATATTCCGTAATGTTTTCTAATTTCTCCTATTGCGGCCATGGTATCTTATCTAAATTTAAACAAGCTGCAAATGTACAATAGATTAGGAAATTTAAAAATGTTTTTTTTGAGTTTTGTTACGGGTGTGGGCTTTACTAAAATAATGCATAAATAGGCTTTTAACAATCCTGATATGATAGACGATTTTCAGCTTTGTTGCTTAACCTATTGAGCTTATTATTTGAATATTTTCAGGAGCAATATAACACTTCAAAGTATCGCCTTCTTCAAAATCGAGTTGAAACAATTGTTTTTGGCTGATATTAACTACTATGGGCAAACCTATATCAATCAACAATTCAAAGCCTCTAAAAGCCGGATAAATTTCCATAACTGTTCCTAAAAAAGTATTTTCATGTATTGTATTATCATCCTCTATCTTGCTTAGATGAATATCGCCGCTATGAATCATAACAGCATAAGGTTTTTGATTAGAGGCAGTAGGGTTTTTATACACTAATTTTAATTTACCGGCAATTTCAAGAGTCTTATCTCCTGTTTTTGTAACTTCAAAATAATTTTTAACACCAATAAAGTGGGCAACAAATTCAGAACCTGGTTGCGCAAAAACTTCAGTTTTTAAACCCTGCTGGAAAATTTTTCCCTGATTAAAAATGGCAACTTTATCTGCTAATAATAATGCCTCTTCAAAATCGTGAGTTACATGAATAATGGTTTGACCCAACTTATGAAGTTTTCTTAGTTGGCTACGCAATTCTTTCTTTAGCTGAATGTCGAGCGAGGCTAAAGGCTCATCAAGTAAAAGTAAATCAGGCGATAGCGCCAATGTTCTGGCCAAAGCAACTCTTTGTTTTTCGCCTCCCGATAAACTTGTTGTTCTGCGATTTAATAAGTGAAATATATCCATTTGCTTTGCCAATTCTTCAACTCTCTTGCGAATATTTTCTTTTGACCATCGCTTAATTTTTAATGGATAAGCAATGTTTTGTTCAACATTTAAATGTGGGAAAATGGCAAAATCCTGAAAAACCAATCCCACCGAACGGTCTTGAATCTTTTCGTGAGTAATATCTTTATCGCTTAAATAAATTTTACCACTATCGGGTCTTAAAATACCGGCAATCAACTCCAAAATAACAGATTTTCCGGCACCGGAAGGTCCAAGCAACACAAAATAATCACCTTTTTCCAATTTCATATTGATGTTTGAAATTGAAAAAGGCCCGAAGGAAAGATTTATGTTTTTTAACTCAAGCATGATTGTTCTTTCCTGATATCCAGCGTAGAAAAATAAAAACAATTAGGCTGATTGCGATAAAAATTAAAGCTACAGGCGTAGCATACTTTAATCCAAAAGCTCCAAATCGCTCAAAAATCATAACCGGTGTTGTCATAGGGTGATAGGCAATAATAATTACGGCGCCAAACTCGCTCATTCCACGAGCAAACATCATAATTAAACCGCTGAGTATGCTTCGCCAAGCCAATGGTAATGAAATACTAAAAAACATTTTGAAGGAACTGGCACCCAAATTTAAAGCTGCTTTTTCGAGGCGAACCGGAACAGCTTCAAAACCATTACGTGCGGCATTTATCAAATAGGGAAGACTAACAAATGCCATGGCTATTGCTATACCCACAGGATGACCAACCAATGAAAAACCCATTGCTCCTGCTGCTTGTCCTAAAATGCTATCGCGAGAAACAAAACCCAAAAGAGCAATACCGGCTGCAGAATGTGGTATAACTACCGGAATATCAATGATTCCTGATATTAATCGTTTAAATTTAAACTCTTTACGAGCCAATAAATAAGCAAACGGAATGGCTGCAATTGCAAAAAATATTGTTCCAATAAAAGAAGCACCAAGTGTTAATCCAATACTATCGCGAACATCTTTTTCGGCTCCAGCTTCAAAAATATCGGTTGCAGGTGTATCGAGCAACATGCCCACAAGAGGCCCCAAAATAAACAGCAATACTAAGCCGCTTAAGAAGGTAAAAATCAGATTGATGTTTTTAGGTTTATACACTAAGTTACCGAAAAAATGTGAAATAATTATTCGATGCCAAGTTTTGCTTTAATTCCTTCAGGTATAGCGTCTTTATGAACCCAAATATCAATGGTTTTAAGTTCAACAAATGCTTTGGAAGCATAGAAAAATCCTTTGTAATCATTTCCTAATTCGCTCCACGAATTTTTTACTTTATAATAAATAGCTCCATTTTGATCTTCTGCTATTCCTGTAAACAACATTCCATGGTCGTCGGTAGTAAGATAATTATCAAATTGTTTTTGACGCAATTCCTGAGTAATTATTTTCTCTTTTATGGGTTTTTCAAATTTGTAAAGCAACTCTTGTTTTTTTTTGCTGTCCAAAGCATCCCATTTAGCTTGTTCCAAATTATCAAGTTCAGGTTTGTCCTCATCGGGAACAATTGCTACTCCATTTTTCCAGGAGAAGCCTTTTTCGCTTACATCGGCTCCCCAACCAACTGAATATCCATTCTTTATCGCGTAATTTACTATCTCCATCATATCATCCAAAGGAATATTATAAATGCTTCCGCGTAACCAATTATCGGGAATTTCAATTACAAATTGCTCATAAAAAGGATGATGAGTATAAGAGCCAATAATTACAAAATCATCGGGGTTTATTTCAAGATAGTCAACAAAAGATTTTGGTGTAAACGTTTGACCTTCTATTTCAAATTTTTCAGGAACAGCGCCAAGATAAGCATCCAAAACACCTTCAAATCCTTTTAGCCAAACCGGGGATATTTTTTTATTGTTATTCTCAATAACAGTTTTAACATAACTTGATAAAAGAGCATCCATTTCTGCATGCACATGTTTTTCTTCACCATA
>CAZTST010000212.1:6563-6988 GCA_964616585.1 uncultured Draconibacterium sp. | reverse complement strand
TATATAATCTACATCTCCAATTTCAGAATTCTGAAAATCAATATCATAATTCAGAATAACAAAGTATTTTTTCAAGAAGGAATCATGATAAAGATTTACACGGAGATATCTTTCCGGACTGATTCCCCAATTATGCCAATGAAACTTTGTATTGGCTCCCAAGTTACAGCTACCAGCTTTACCTGTTTGGGTATTTTGTAATACTTCTTTGCAAACATCAGAATGCGAATTTATCCTCTTACTAACATATTGAAAATCCGAACAGGATTGCAGATAAGCTATAAATTGATTTAAAACGTACCATCCCACTTTATAGCACATATTCATTGCAAAGATTAGAGGATGAAAACTAAAACCATGATTAATAACTGTCCCAATAGTCGTTAATCCTAGATCAGAAAAATCTTTTAAAATCTCAAAGGATT
>CAZTST010000212.1:0-6553 GCA_964616585.1 uncultured Draconibacterium sp. | reverse complement strand
CTTCCCTATCCAAAATATCTTAATTACATCCATTCCAAGATCAATTGTTGAACCTAAAGGAGGTTCAGGATAGCCGGCAAATTGAGCAAATAAATTTATAACATCATATCCTTCTACTCCTGCGCTCAGAAGTATATTCATTTTATTAAATTCATCATCATCTGCAATGATAGAGAAGAGGTCCAAGCATTCATTAAAAGAATCAATAAATTCCGGATTACATGTTTGAGGGATAATACGCATATCTTCTTCGCATGGAAATGAAATGTCTTCAACTTCAATATTCTTTGTGGATGCTAACTTCAATACACCTTCAACATAAGCTTGTGAGCTTACAAAATTTGAATTTACGACATATGGTTGATATCCCTTCAGGGGACACATAGAACGTATTAAATTTTCATCTTGAATAGCATCAAATTGAAAATTTGCATGGATATGATGAATATTATATTTTTCTTTTGAGTAAACAATAACAAAACCATCTTCTTGCGAAAAATAATCTTTTACATCAATATTTTTAGGGAGAACTATAAAAAAATCAGTGTTTAGATAATCAATTTCTCCATTAGTCCATTGGGCAGTATTAACATATGAATATTTGTTATCAATGGATTTTTTGTTTATTGAAAATTCGTTTTTATAATTATCAAATAAACTTGTTTTTTGGCCCTTTGCAAAGAAAACACATAGGATAAGAAATGGAATTATTAAAAACTTTTTCATACTGTTTTGCTTTAGTTTAAAATGAATAACCATAATTGAAAATGTTTTTTAAGATGTGATTATTCGTAAATTTTAAATGCATATTGAAAATGGCACCATTCATTACATTATCAGTCTTTTGTATTAGTATGAATTGCTTAATAGTAGAAAAAAAATTCTTATCCCAACTATGAGAAGAATAAATTGCTATATTTTTTTTCTTGTCAAATAATCTATTATGAAACAAGCCTTTCAAATACATATACATTACAATACTCTAGTTTATCAATACCTTTTCAATAGAGATATAATTTTTAGAAACAAACTTCAAAAAATAAGTTCCAGGTTTAATTTGATTTACGTCCATATTGTATAAACATTCACCATTTTCAATTAATAATTTTTCTTGATTAATTATTTGTCCTAAGGTGTTAATGACAATTAAATCTAAATCTTCAGTTGCACCTTTTATGGTAATGCGTATTTTATCATTAGAGGGATTTGGAGCTATTTTTATTTCCAGATTATTAACCTCTAATGGACTAATACCCACAGCACTAAAGCCAACTTCAAGCTTATCAGACGATATCTCTCCGCAATTATTATTATGAGCGGTAACATATACATATGCTGTTATTCCATTATAATTAGTATTCCAATTTACAGTTCCAATAGTATCAGACCCTTGTATGTTTCCTGCTTCAATAGGCTCCAGATGCCAGGTATAAGCATTAGTATTTTCTGCTTGATAAGTTTTGTATTCTGATACCTGAGTTAAATTTAAATTAATTGTAGTTGGGCCATCGGGGATTATAGGTTTTTCAGGTAAATATTCTATGGAAAGAATCATTTCATCAACAGCATTTGTTCCACAAGGAGAAATAGCATATGAAGTAAGCGTTAAAATAGCGCTTCCATTACTAATATCGTTAGTCCCAGGAGTATATGTTGCTGATAGTAAAGTTGAGTCATCAAAATTCCCATCTCCTGAACTTGTCCAAAGTACTGATTGTTGATTCGTTGCCAATCCTGATAAAGTATAGCTTTCTTCTTCACAAATAGTGTCATCAAAGCCGGCATTTGCAGTAGGATTGATAATTATATTAATTATTTTGTCTGATGCTATACCATCGCCACATGAATTTGATCCGTAGACAGATAATGTAGCATTACCAGAGAATGTTTCGAAAAAGTCGATTGTAATATTTGTTCCACTACCTGATATTGTTCCAGCAGTTTCAGGACTTAAATTCCAAACATAGGAGGTCGCATTTGAAATCGCTCCAACGAAATAGCCTTCTGCAATTGTTCCTTTACAAACATCACTTTCGCCAATAATTGGAGGGGCATCAACTGGTATAGGTTCAATTGTAATAAGACCATCACTAAATTCAGTTTCTAAATCAATACCATAATTATTTTTATAATAGCTATTTGTTTTATTCCATAAAAGATTTTCTGATGTCTGATTAAAAACAGGAGAAGCGGTAAATTTTAGCTCTACAAGAGTACCAGACTCTATATCAATTGGAGTTGTAGCGTTCCAAGAAAGAATAATTTCGCCATTATTCTCAATTACAGAGAAAGAACCGCTATCAAATTGATTATTAGTATTTTGAAAACCTGAATAAGAAAGGTTTAAGACCTCATAATTCAATATTAATGAAAATTCTGAAACATTAATAAAGTTCTCAACATCTATAGGAACTATTATATTTCCATGACAGTTTGTTACGCTCCCAGCATAAGTTTTTAGTGCGGAGAACCCGCTTAGAGAAGCTACAACTGAAGTGCTCAAACTTGAATATAATACTTCAAAGGATGGGTCAAATGATTCTGAAATTATGAGTATTTCTTTCGATTCACTTTTATCCCACAATCTAAATTGAATTTCATTAGCGGAAGAATAGCCATCTGTCATGGTTGTGAGTGGATCATCATTACTGGCCGTTAATATTATTGGATTTTGAGGAGTTAGTTCTCCATTCAATACTGCCTTCCCAACACAAATAACCGAACCTCCATTTCCAGTATCAAATAACGCGATCTCATCTCCTTCTTCCATCGATATCCCATCGATTGTTGCATTTTGAATAATAATACTCATTGGTAAGTATGGATTCCCTGACCAATTATTTGTAAAATGCTGAGCAAAATTTTTAGTTTGTATGAAAACTACCAGAAACAAAGGGAATATGTAACTTAATAAGGATTGTTTCATAGCTCAATCTATTTTAGTTAAATACGGATTTTATTATGGAAACAGATTTGTAATAAACTGTACAAAATACAGTATGTATATCTGCGCCTTTCATAAGAAAAATAAAATTATCCAATGCTAAAATTAGACAATACCCATCCTCCAACAAAAAGATTATCAGCTTATTGTAAGAAAGCTTCCTTTTTATGTAAGAAACCTATAATATTATGTATAAAAGGAAAATCAGGATTACTTCAACTCCCTCAGTGCTTCCAAACTAACTTTAAATTCTATTAAAGTAGTACTGCTATTTAGTATAAGCATACGTGTTTTACGGTTAAAGGCAGTAATAAAAAGTTTATTAACCAATATAGAACGGTTAATACGAAGGAATGATAATTTGCAGAGTTCATCATTCAGTTTGCCTATTTGCATGGTAATAAGCTCTTTATTGCCGGAAACTAGTATCAAATATGTATAATTTCCTTGTGCTTCGCAGTAAACAATTTCTCGTGGATCAATCATAATAAAACCGCTACGATTGGCGAAACGAAGTTTTTCGGGAGCAAGACAACTGCTCAGTATATCTAGTTTTTCAGCCAGGTTTTGTGTGTTTTTTCTGGCATTAAAGCGTTCTATGGTTTTGGCCAGTTTATCTTTAACAATAGGTTTTAATAAATAATCGAAAGCGGCAACCTCAAAAGCATTGATAGCGTGTTGGTTATATGCTGTTACAAAAATGATAGTTGTTTCTATTTGATACTTGCGGATTTCCTTTGCGAGTTCAATTCCGTTTTTCTTTGGCATATCTATATCAAGAAAAATAAGCTCAGGTTGGTGAGTAATTATGGATTCCAATGCTTTTGTTGCATCAGCCAATTTTTCGATTATATGTATTTCAGGATAATCTTTCAGCAAATCTTCCAGGATATTCCTTGCATCCAGTTCATCGTCAACAATTACAGCTGTGATTCTATGCTTTGTCATATGCAATGCAATTTAATCATTAACAGGTATCTTTATTTCAACAAGTGTGCCCGATGGACTTTCGTCAGCATTTTTTAAATCGCTAATCCGGCATTCTATTTTAATGCCTTTTAGCTTTCGATAAAGCTCTAAAATTTGCCTGATAATTCCAAGTCCATTTCCGCTGCCTGTTGAACCATTTTCTCGTGCTTTTTCCCGGCCAATTCCATTATCATGGATGCGAATAATTATTTCATTGTCTTTTTTATCGATACTGATAATAAGCAAACCTCCTGATTCAATTGGCCTTAATCCATGTAATACGGCATTTTCGGCAAATATTTGGATAATCATTTTTGGCACTTCCATAGATAGATTTACTTCGGGAGAAAGTTCAACACGGTAATCGAATGTATTTTTGAAACGGAATTTTTCCAAATCGATATAGTTTTTTACAAAAGCCAATTCGTTTTCAAGAGTTCTGGAAATAGTATCCGAATTTTGTAATAACTCTCTAAATAGCATGCTGAATTTTGTAATAAAGCTATAGGCATCGTCTTTTTCTTCTTTGTAAATTGATGATGATATTGAGTTAAGCGCATTGAAAATAAAATGTGGACTTATTTGCTTATTGATAGAATTAAATTGTAAAGATGTGATTTCTTGCTGAAGACGTTGTTGTTTGATAATCTGATATTTATAGAGTTTCTTAAGTAGAAATATAAAAAACCATAAGACAAATAAAATACCTAGATAAAGCACTATTCTAAATTGAAACCACGGATTTATTTTATATGTAATTAAATAACATTGTGCTCCTTTTTGTAAGAAAATGTCTGTTTTACCTGGTCCGTAATGTTTTAAACTTAGTCGAAACATTGGATTTTCTGACGGTAAAATGGATGCTGTTGTTGGATATTTAAAGCCTTGGCGTGTAACAATTAATTTATGTGTATTACCACTAAAAGAGACTAACTGATCTTCACCATCTTCATCCACATCCATGGAAATAAATTTGTCGTGGTCAGCTATAGTTGTTTCGTAAACTAAATTTAGTTGTTCGTCAATTTTATAAATATCACCAAGTTTGTCACTTAAAAAAACAGGACTGAATTTACCAATTTGTTTATCGCCAAATACAATTTTTATATCTGAAAGATCAGATGAAATTTGTTTCTCGACTAGTTGTTTGCCGGTGATATCAAACAGATTGAGAGAATTCGGAATTGCTTGTACTCCAAAATTAATAAATACTGTAAGAATATTAGTATCTCCCTGAAATACAATAGGTATTGCACTTACTACCGATTTATAAGCAGGAAATTCAATTGGCTCAAATGCAAATTTTAATTTATTATTTAGCACCATTAGATAAGAACTACTGTCTCTATATGGAATTGGATTCCAAGGTTTAATGTTTCCCGGGCCGCAGTTGCTGCCCAATATCTCCAATAAACCATCGCCATCCAAATCTAGAATACTTAAATTATTTAATAAAACACCTGCGGAAGGTGATTTATTGAGGTTATTGTTATGAATATCATATACATAAACCTGGCGCGGCTGTAAAGAAAAACCTGCATAAATTCCAAAAATCAATTCTTTATTTCCGCCAGGATAAAAGTCTGCTAAATGCTCAAAGTTTACAGAAAAGTCATTTATTGGATGATAATCTGCAATCTTGTCGATAAATATGTTTTTTCTATTTATTCCGGCACTTTTCTTAGGACTGATAATATTCAGAAAAATACTGTCGTTTACAAGATTAATTGCATAGATTTCGCTGAAGCCATCTGCGTCAAAATCACCACAATATACTGGCATTGTGAACTTAAGTGGAGGTGGCTCACCACGAAAATTCCATTGGTCGAGAAGACGGTTATCATGCGTCATTATTTTTACAGCAAGTTCATTTACACTATTTTTAAACGCAATAATGTATTCGCTAAAGCCATCCGAATCAATGTCATCATAAAAAGAGATTCCGCCTGGTTTTTCAACTTGAAAAGTCTCTTTCAACTCAAGCTGGTATTTCTCAAAAGGAGGAATAATTATAAAGAGCAAAACAGCTAATATAAGTGCTATGAGTAAAGGGCTGAATAGAAATTTTTCCCCTTGGTTACGCAGAATAAATCTAATTGATGCGTTTTTTTTCATAGGATGCATTATAAGGCTTTAAATAAGACTTATACCGATTAGACAACAAAATGCCACATATTTTAGCTCAGCATTATTGTTTTTTATTTGCCTTCGCTGATTTTCAATTCTCTTTGTTCAACTCGTACTTTTGTTGGTCTATCGGCATTAACCATTGTAAATTCAAAATTTGCTACGCGGCATTTTGAATAACAATTGGTATAATTTACAATGCTAATATATGAAATTTGTGTGTACGAAAATAAGGTTTGTGTGTTATGTAATCAATATTCTACTAAGGTGGCATTAGAAGCATAAGGTTTTTTAAACCAATACAGCGTAAGTTGCTTTATATCAATATATAATATAAATGATTTTTTAACCTTATTTTTATCTTTACTAGCTTAGTAGAGATATTGGTTCTGAAGCATTCAACCTTATTAAATCCTTTATACAATATAAGATTTCCTATAATTGTATTTTAAATATGTGTAAGACTTCCTGAACCTAAAAATAAGGTTAAAAAATCATTTATATTATATATTG
>CAZTST010000211.1:0-6993 GCA_964616585.1 uncultured Draconibacterium sp. | reverse complement strand
GTCCATCGAGTCCTGTTGTTATTTTATCACTTATAACACCATTATCTTCAAAAATAATATATATATCTTCCTTAATTCCAGGTTTTTCATAAATAATTTCGCTATAGTCGTCGTTATAAACTTTTTCGATTAATATGCCTTTAATATGAGAGTTGCCTCCATATCCTTCATCTTTAGTACATCCTGTGAAGATTAGCAGAGTGGATAGTGCAAGGCCGATGGTTGTGATTGTAGAATTCATATTTCTTTATTGACAATTTTTTTGCTGGAATTTAAAAAAGTAAAATTATGGATTTTATAGTTACAAACTACGTACGATTTGTTACTAATCATTGCTCGATCCAATATTCCGGGTTCAATAAAGTTCTAGTGTATAGAATCAAATACACAAACATTTATAAAAAAACCCTCAAAAAAATTATTGATAAGCAGACATACTTAGCAAAACGATAACCAAGAACTATCTTGTTTATAATCCTCTATTGGTAATACCGCAGTATTAAATTTATAGGAACTCACAAACATTGTAATTTCGTGCTTTATAGTTTCTAAACTGTTATTAATCAAATCAGATCTAAAACCATTTTCACCCATTTCGGCAACAAGATTTGCTGATACTATTCGACTGATGATTTTTCCTAAATCGACCAATTTTCTTTGCGGTAATTGGAAATCGACCTTAAAGTTAATTGAGGATTTGAAATATTCAGCCACATTTTTGGTTAAGGAATAATCTTTTATAAATTCTGAAAGGTTTGATATTTTCAACTTTCCCATCATTTTTAAAACCATTTCAGAAATTTGAGAATAGAGCATCTCGTTTGAGCCTTCAAATATTTGGAAAGGTCTTGAATCCATGATTCCTCTGGAAGCTATACTTTCTGCTTTATATCCATTGGCTCCTTTGAGTTGAGTTAGTGTTTGCGCTGCTTCCTGCATTAAATCAGTAATATAAGCTTTCATACTATTGGCTTCAACAGCTGCTAGAGCCAGATTATTTTCAATGCCACTGTATATAGCGCTTCGAGCACACATAGCAGAACTTATTGTAAAAGCACTTTGAATTCTGGCTATTTGATGTTTTACTTGATCTAAAGCAAAAAGTGATTTGCCTCCAACCATTCGGTTAGTCGTATGTTTTATGGCTTCATCTAACATTCGACGAATAAAGCCCATTCCCATTCCGGGGAATTGGAAGCGACTTCTATGCAATAAATCCATCATTAATTTTAATCCGGTAGTTTCCGGAATTAATTTAAATTGCTCCGGAACAAGGATGTCGATTATATTTTTTCCATATGGGATAGGGTATAAGCCTATATTGTTATAGTATTCTTCAACTTGAATATTTTGATTTGTTTGAGTAACATCGCAGATAAAAAAATCAATATCACGACCAAGATTTCCGTGTTCATTCTTCTCGCGTGAAGTCATAATCCAGTAATCCGCCATTCCTGTTAAGCCTTGCCAATGCTTGGTTCCTTTGATTCGATAATTCGAGCCTAATTTTACATTGGAAGTAGCCATATTTAATGCATCACTTCCAAAATCAGGTTCTGTAATCATCAGTCCACCCATATTCTGTTGAGTTAAGAACCGATTGAAGATATCTTTTTTAACTGATTCCTGACCGTATTTTGCCACTGGTTGAAGAAACAGACCGATGTTTATGCCAAAAGCCAAGGACAAAGGTAGCGATTCGTAGGAAGCAGCATCTAAAACTCCAAGGCATTCTTTGACTTTAGCGCCTCGGCCTCCATATTCTTTTGGAATAGCAACTGAAAATGGATTTTCTGCCATAATATCTCGTAAAACTAATGGCGGAAATCCTCTTTTCTGAATGAATTTTTCTATGTTATCTCTTTCATAAAAAACATTTTTAATTGTTTTTTTTAATGAGTTTAAAAACTCTGGGAAAGAAACTGGTTCTGTATTTTTATTTGTTATCAATTAGGTCGTTTTTAAATTAATAATTATTCGTTTGAAAAAAGCTTGAAAAAAGTTATTAAAGACTGAAAAACAAATTTCAAACTTATTATTCTAAAAGTAAATTTAGGCAAAGTGTCAAAAGTAGATAACATCTTGTACTAAATACATGGAATTACCTTCAAAATAAGAAATAAGGGAATTTGTTAACAATTTATTTATTGTTAGACATTAAATTAGGTGAGAAAGCGATTTCTTTTTTGGAAATTCATAATGATTATATAATCGTTTTATCCCAATGCAACATCAAGAGCCATCATAGTAGCAAATCCCAACATCGCACCTATTGTGGATAAATCAGTTTCATTACCAGTTTGTGATTCGGGAATTAATTCTTCCACAACAACAAATATCATTGCACCTGCAGCAAAAGATAAAGCATAAGGAAGTATTGGAGTCATTGTCAACACTAAATAGGCACCTAGAACTCCGGCAATAGGTTCTACAACACCAGACAATTGCCCATAATTAAATGCTTTTAATCTCGAAAATCCCTCACGGCGCAGCGGTATAGAAACTGCGGCTCCTTCAGGGAAATTTTGTATTCCAATACCAATGGCCAAAACGACTGCTCCGGCGAGCATTCCCGTATCTGGATTTTGTGCTAACGCACCAAAAGCAACACCAACAGCCAATCCTTCAGGAATATTGTGCAATGTAATTGCAAGAACCAGTAAAACACTCCTTTGCCAAGAGGTTTTAATGCCCTCAGCTTTATCAACGGATAGCCCCAAATGTAAATGAGGTAAAATCTTATCAATCAGTAATAAAAAAGCTCCACCAGATAAAAAACCTGTTACTGCAGGTATCCAACCTGGAGTTCCACTTTCTTCGCTCATTTCAATAGCCGGTTTAAGTAGCGACCAAAAACTAGCAGCAATCATAACTCCGGCTGCAAATCCAAGCATTGAATTGAGAACTTTTTGATTGATGGTTTTAAAGAAAAAAACCATAGAAGCGCCTAAGGCTGTAAGTGCCCACGTAAATAAAGTCGCTCCAAGTGCCAATAGTATAGGATTGTATTCTAGTAACCAATCTAAATTCATTTTTCTAATGTTTCACGTTATACTTATTACAATCTTCTTTTATATTGACTCCAAAGATAAAATCTTTTCATACAAATTTTGCAAATAAGATTTAATGGAATAAAAAAACCGGAGTGATTTCCTCCGGCTTATTATTAAATCCAACTTAAAGAATACAATCTAATCTGTTGCTCTCATTTTACTTGGAGTCATCTTTGTTTCTCTATTCATTTCAAAAATATCAGTACTTATAGAAGCATCACCAATCAAATGCTTGCAAAAATAATCAGCTTTTAGCCAGAAGAAATATTCGGTATAATCGCCAAATCCATGTCGTTGACCAGGCATAATAAATACATCGAATCTCTTATTTGCTTTTATCAAAGCATTGGCCATACGCACTGTATTGCCTGGATGTACATTATTATCAATATCTCCATGAACTAATAATAGCTTGCCTTTTAAATTTTTGGCAAGTTGCGGATTTGTTTCAATTTCGTATAAAAATTTGGAGTTGCCTTCGTCATCAATTTTTTCTTGTACTCCATGATGTGTTTCGCTCCACCAACGATTGTAAATGCTATTATCGTGGTTTCCGGCAGAAGATACTGCAACTTTATAAAAGTCAGGGTATTGGCAAAGTGCAGCAGTTGACATAAATCCACCGCCTGAGTGGCCGCTAATTCCAACTTTTTCTATGTCGATAAATTTATGCTTTTGAGCCAATTGTTCAGCTACATATTTTTTATCAGCTAGTCCATAATCTCTTAAATCGCCGTAACCATAGTTATGATACCATTTAGAACGATTTGGATTGCCGCCTCTATTTCCAAGCGAAATAATTACGAAGCCAAGTTGTGCAAAACGGTCGGTTCTGTCCATTCGTGCCGAAAAGGATGTGTTAACAGATTCAGTTTGAGGTCCTGGATAAACGTATTCAAGAATAGGATATTTAAGTGTAGAATCAAATTTAAAAGGTTTATACATAACTCCATAAATATCAGTTATTCCATCGGCAGCTTTTGCTTTAAATATTTCGGGGAATTTATATCCTGCAGCAAAAAGGTTGCTTAAATCAGCAGTTTCGAGTTCCAGGACAAGACTTCCGTTATTGTCGATAATATCTGTTTTTGGTATTGTATTTACACGAGAATAATTATTGATAAAGTATTTAAATGAATCGCTAATATCTATACTATTATCAAAATTACCTTTATTCAACAGCTTTAAGCCGCTACCATCTAAGTTAATTCTATATAAATGAGTATAATATGGATTTTCATTTTTCTCCAAAGCATTGGCTGTAAAATATATAACTTTGTTTTTTTCATCTACTTTAACAATATTTGATACATGCCATGGACCGGAAGTAATTTGATTTTTTAAGTTTCCATTTCCATCGTAGAGATATAAATGCGCCCAACCATCTCTTTCTGACCAGTGAATAAATTCACTTCCATCGCCAATCATAAAAAGAGTTTTTTGCTCGATATAAGTATTCATTCTTTCTTCTATTAATACTTTTACATCGCCAGTGTTAACATTCACTTCGCAAACATCTAATTTGTATAAATCACGGCTTTGTCTGGTAATATAAATCTTGTCAGATGTTTTTGATAGCCAAGTTCTTGGTACATAATCTTCTATGAGTTCTTTGTTTGTTTTATTTTCGCCTTCTATAGATATTGATTGGTCGTTATAAGCTTTTACATCTATTTGTTTGCGCGAAGTATCAGCCATATTAAATATCCATAATTCCTCCTGAGCCGATTCTTTTTCGCCAGGCATAGTATATTTGTAAGTTTCCAATTCAGGTCTTGGATTTGCCAGAACATTTATTACCCATAATGATTTAACTTTTCTGCTATCGTTTTTTATAAGCGCAAATTTCTTTGAGTCTTGCGACCACATAATTCTTGCGCTTTGTCTTTTCTTGCTTTCTTTTTTGATTTTTTTCTCATCATCATTTTCCGATGAAGTGAAACCGCCTCCATAGCCATAATATGGTTCGCCATCAAATGTTAATTGATGCTCAACAATAGTTGTATCCTGAACATAATCTTTATCATCTTCAGCTTTTTCTTCTTTCGCTTTTAGATAGTTTTCTTTATCCATCCAAAACAAATTATAATCTCTTGCAAAGATTATAGTTTTGCCATCAGGAGATATATTTGCCCATCTTGGGTCTTTTTTTTCTTCTTTCCAATCTTTTATTTCGTAAAGTTTTTCGGAAGCTAAGTCATATTCAAGATGAAAAATCTTCTTTTTTGGTTTCTTTTTTCCATTATCAGTGGCTGCTGTATTTTTTTCTTTTTGCTTTTTTTCGGTGCTATCTCTTTTCACAGCTTTTTCTTCTTTCTTTATTTCTTCATCCTGTGTGCTGGTAACGTCAAACTGAAAAACAGTATCTCCCTTTTTAAATTTTGGTTCAATTTTAGGTAAATGCTGTCCGTCATAAGGGTCTTTTGTAATTAAAGTTAGCATGGCAGCCATCTTATCGTTATCAAAAAGTTGCTTTTTAGATTTGTTGGTTAAATCGACAAGATAAAAATTTGTTCCTTCAGAAGTATCGAAAGAATACCAAAATTTATCTCCTGTTTTCATCCAATTAGGATTAACTGATGTGCTGAAAACCATACGTTTAAGTTTGGTTGGAGAGAATTGTTCTGCCATTCGGTAATCAGCCTCAGTAATAGGTGTGTTTTGCCCGATAAGGCTTACACACAAAAATAAGAATGTAAGCGATGATAAAAATTTTCTTTTCATGATTTGAGTTTTAATTATGATTTATGATTGTAATTTGTTGGTTTGGTTGGTTTTTGATGTTTTTAAAATGATTTTGAGGCTGCAAGATAAAAAATTTGTGGCTTATAGGATGTATAAATAGAATAATTGTTGGAAGAAACGCATCTAATAAATGCAAAACTTTTAAAGCACATAAAAATAAATTCGGTCAGTTTTTAAGAATAAGTTAATCTAAGTCTTTCCATCTTCTCTCCATCCAATTTTTCTGCTGTTCTTGAGTCAGAAATGTCCAAGCCAGAATACGAGATGTTTTGTTTCCCTGACCCATTGCAATGGTTTTTACTTCAAAAGCTTCCGCTTTTTTAAGTGATTTATAAGCATTTTTAAGATTGGATTGTTTTGAAACTAAAGTAGAAAACCAGAAACAGGAATTGCTAAAAAACTTACTCTCACGAATCATATTTCTTATAAATTTTTCTTCACCACCTTCGCACCAAAGTTCGTTGCTTTGTCCTCCAAAATTTAGATTTGTTTCAGTAAGCTTTTGATGTGTAAGATTGCTTAATTTGCGTAAGCTTCCTGATTGAGCTTCTTCCTGAGAACTATGAAATGGCGGATTACAAATAGTTAAATCAAATTGTTCGTCTTTTTGAATGCTTCCAAAAAAAACATCTTTTGAATTCGATTGCAATCTCAATTCCATCCTTCCTTGCAAAAAATGATTTTTTGCAAGTATTTCTTTTGCTGATTCTATGGCAATAATATCTATATCAACTCCTACAAACGACCAATCGTACTCTTTAATTCCAATAATTGGATAAACACAATTTGCACCAACGCCAATATCGAGGCACTTTATTTGATTTCCTTTTGGGATTTTTCCAAAGTTTTTGCTACTTAATACATCAGCCATATGGTGTATATAGTCAGCACGACCGGGAATTGGTGGACATAAATAATTTTCAGGAATATCCCAATTTTCAATATCATAATAATGTTTCAATAGCGCTGTATTCAAAGCCTTTACTGCTTTAGCATCAAAAAAATCTATTGATTCATCATTATAAATATTTAGTTTAACGTATTTCTCTATATCCGGATAGCTATCAATAAGTTGTTTAAAATCGTAGCGCTCGCGATGCTTGTTTCGTGGGTGCAATCTGGATTTTTCTTTTGGATGTTTTTTCTTATTTGGAAGCATCGCAATTTTTTTTTTGATGTAGCAGACAAAATTAAG
>CAZTST010000210.1:5032-7003 GCA_964616585.1 uncultured Draconibacterium sp. | reverse complement strand
TGCAGGTTTGCAACATTTTTTGCATGACCTGAATCTGAGGAAGTTGTCATAGCTTAAATTTTAAATGTTAATAATATCACAAATTTAAAAAAATGTTTTTGAATAATTATATGCTGAGTATAAATATTTTAGCAATTGTTGATAAATAAAATATTGTATTTGCCGGAATAGGCCCGTGGTGCGATATACGCTTAAAAAGAATTAACAATTTTGGCTATGAGAAACAATAAATTTCCAATACTTAAATGGGCGGGATACCATTTTTTAGTCAAGCTTAATCGGAGATTAGGCTTAGCACAGATATATTGAAATAAATATATGATTACCATTCTCCTTTTTCCTTAAAATATTCTATTCCATTAAATGCGGCAATTTTTGCTTTGTTCAATTCATCAAATTGCTTATTACCAAAAGTATCGTCAATTTTTATTTTAAATTTTAAAGTTTTTTTATCCTGATAAATTAGTATATGATGTTCTCGGTAATTTAAATAATGATTTCCATTTTGACTAATCTTCCAATTCTTCTTAACCCAATTATTTCTGCGATTTGTTCTGTTTCGTAGTGCTTTTTCTCTCTCTTTTGGTTTTATATAGTCATTTGTCATATTTTCAGCACAAACACAACCGACCCTAAATTCTTCTGCCATATCTTTATGTGAAACAATATGTACATAACGGATTTTTTCATTTCCGCACATCATACAAGATTCATATGAAGTTTCATCTTCTGTTTGATATTCTTCATGTATATCAATAACTTCTTCTAAAACCCAACCTTTATGAGGCACGCCTTCTTGTTTCCATAAATTTGACATAGCATTAAGTATCTTTACTCTATCTCAATTATATCAATCTTGTTCATCAATCTATCCGTTTCCGATAATGCAACAATTATTTTTTGATAATGCAAGATATCATCAAATTCAAGTTTTCGGTTTTTGCGGTCTTTTAGCCATTTTTGAGCTGGTTGATAACCACCGATGTAAAAGTTCCACGCTATTTCGGGCACATTATTGAAGTACTGCGTGTCGTTGATGTAAACTTTGCCGACCACCCCTAACTCCTCCATTGGAGGGGAATTGACAAAATGAGGTTTACTTACTATATTATCGCCATCAATCGGGTATTGTGTTATGTATTGCTCAACGGTTGGGCTTTCCAATAAATGTAATTGCCTTATTTCTCCGCCCAGTTTTACCAATTGCCAAAAGGTGTCTTTATCTTTTGGATACGGCACTCTCGGAAAATCTATTTTTAAAAACTCTTTGTATTTCTCACGGTATGTTGGCGAATGTAAAACGGCATAGATATAATCTAAAATGTCTATCGGGGCGAATTCCCCTCCTTCGGAGGTGTGGTCGAAGACCGTGGTGCTATATTCCCCTCCTTCGGAGGGGTGGTCGAAGACCGGGGTGGTTTCTCCGTATTCATTTAAAATAAACTGTTCCAATTCAAGCATTACTATCCCTAAATTCCTTTTTACATCTGAATCCGATATTCGATACATCTTTAATCCTAAACTTTCGAGATACGTTTGTCTTTTAGCATCATATTCTACTTTGTTA
The DNA here is from genome assembly GCA_964616585.1 of uncultured Draconibacterium sp. Classification (GTDB taxonomy): domain Bacteria; phylum Bacteroidota; class Bacteroidia; order Bacteroidales; family UBA12170; genus UBA12170. The sequence goes on along the minus strand of CAZTST010000210.1, from coordinate 5,436 downwards.
TCATGGCTACTGCCATCAATTTCAATAATTAAGCCTAATGTTTTTACATAGAAATCTACAATGTAATTACCAATAATTCTTTGTCTGTCGAAATCGATGTTATGAAATTTTCTTTTATGTACTTGTTGCCAAAACAATACTTCGGATAGTATTCCTGCTTTTCGTTTGTCTCTGGTTAGTTTACTAAGTGCAGGATTGTATGGAAGATTTTCTACGAAGTTTCGCTTTATGGGAGTGTTGTTGATATGGGTAATGATATTTTTCGTGGTGGGGGAATTGACCACCCCGCTTGTTGAGCGCAGCTCCGATGGAGGGGAATTGACCACCCCGCCCTGCGGGCACCCCTCCAATGGAGGGGAATTGACCACCCCGCCCTGCGGGCACCCCTCCAATGGAGGGGAATT
>CAZTST010000210.1:0-4932 GCA_964616585.1 uncultured Draconibacterium sp. | reverse complement strand
ATGGAGGGGAATTGACCACCCCGCCCTGCGGGCACCCCTCCAATGGAGGGGAATTTTTTTCGTTGGTAAAAGTTAAATCTAATTTATCTGCTATTTGCTTTATAATTTCTGCGTTTAGGTTGGGTGTTCTTTCGGTGCTTTGTCCTATTGTTTGTTGTCCGTTATTGTCTGGATATAAATAAAGCGGGAATAAATTTACACCACCACGTCTGAAAATATTTGCATCTACTGGAATTTTAGAAACAGTAGTTAAACACCATTCAATATTGCCAATTGCTAAACCTTGTCTGCCAATACCAATTAAAACATTTTCTTTGCCTAAAACATTTTGTATTAACTCTTTTCTTGGATAGTCCATCATAACATAACTGAAATAGCAAGGTCTATTGTCAAATGGTCTATAGCCGCAATATATGGCTTTCTTTTCCCAATTATTATCTGACTGAATTTCAACTCTAGCTTTTGCTAATTTCCAATCACGATTATCGCTTATTGAATATTTTTTGTAAATGTCTTCGTTTGAAAGTTCTTTATTGTATAAGTCTTTTGCTCGTTTTTTAATTTCATTCATTTCAAAATCAATAGCAAATTCATCTCTATGGGTCTGAAAACCCATTACGTTAACCTGAAATAAATTTACTGGATTAAATCCTTTCTGATATTCCAATAATTTAGTTTCATCAATGTTTTTGAAAAGAAAACTATTTTTAAAAGGGGTGAAATCACTAAATGAAATTGATTTAATTGATTTTTCTGAAAGAAAATCATACTTTATCTCACGTTTCCCAAATAAGTCGTAATGAAAAACTCTGCCTAATTCGCTTGCTTTCTTTTTGCCAGATTTTACGAAAATATTTATTGAAACTCCTTGTTCAATATCAAATACATTTATGTCGGCACTTCCGTCTGGCGCTGTTTCCTTTTTCTTTGAATTCCCATGTAAATCTATTGTATAAATTTTGTCATAGGTTTTCAAAAGATTCCATCGCATACCTCGAAAAGTAGGGTTATCTAAAAACCCATGAGGATTAATAAAAGCCAAAACACCACTTCCGTTTTTTTCTATAAAATGCTGACCGTAACGCAAAAACTTAACGTAATCGTCATTGATGAATTTCGAGTTTTGCTCTTTAAGTTTTTCTTTTCCACCCGGTTCTTTTTTATAATCTTCCATTAGGCTCATAATCCATTCGCCTTTGTTGGCACTTTCTCCGCTATATGGAGGATTACCAATTACACACATTACGGGCGTATCTCTTTTAATGTGGTTCGCTTCGTTTGCTTCGGTGCTTAACCAGTTGGCAAATAGAGTTCCTGTGTCTTGGTGGTATTCTTCTAGGCTGTTGGTTAGGTAAACGCGAATTCTACCACCCCGTCCTGCGGACACCCCTCCGGAGGAGGGGAATTGCTCGGTCGGTTTATAACCTGTTTCGGTTAATAGCAAATCCAATTTAAGGTGTGCCATTGCGTAACTTGCCATCAGCAATTCAAAACCATTGAGGCGAGGCAATAAATGTGTTTCTACATAATTGCTCCAAATGCCTTGTTGTCCTTCAAACTTTTTGTGAATGTGTTTGATTACTTCAGCTAAAAATGTGCCTGTTCCTGTTGCAGGATCGAGTATTTGTACTTTGTGTACCAATTCCCCTCCTCTGGAGGGGTGTCCAGCGGACGGGGTGGTTATTTTGCTTGTATCTGCAAGTCCTTGTGGTAAATCAAATTCGGTTTTTAAAATATCGTCAACGGCACGAACAATAAAGTTTACAACAGGTGCAGGAGTGTACCAAACGCCACGGGATTTCCGTAGTTTTGGGTCGTATTCGCTCAGGAATGTTTCATAAAAATGGATTATCGGGTCTTCCATTTTTGTAGCTTTTCCGTAATTCTTTAGGATTTCTTCAACATTACTTGCTAAAAATATATCGGCAAGACTATCAACAATCCATTTTATACGGTCGTCAATATCCGGTCCTGAAATATAGCCAAACAGTTTTCGCAAAAAAGGATTTGATTTTGGAATTAATTCGGCAGCTTCTTGTCGGCTAAAATCGTCCAGTGTAGTATCGTGCAATCGGGCGGCAAACATTCCGTAAGCAATAGTTTGTGCGTATACATCGGCAAATCCTTTGGGAGTAATATCGTGAATGAGGATTTGTTTAAAAGCTGTCATTTGGTCTTTCAGCGAGCTGTTTTCTTCATTTTTCTCATCGCTTGTTAATGCCCTTTCAATAATCTCAGAAAGCATGCGGGCTTTGCCTGCCATCATTTCCGCCAATTTCTTAGGGCTTTTAATTGTTTGCCCAATATGAGTACAAAAATCTTTAATCAGGTTTTCAAAACTGCTGAAATTCTCTGAGAGAGGTTTAATTCCTTTGTCGGTAATTTCTCCAATTTCAACTTTTGTAATAAACACTCCATCGTGATATAAATAAAAACGTAAATAGTCGGTAAATATCAGGTTGTTAAGAGAAGCTTTATATCGGTCGAACTGTTCTTTATTTCCTGTTTTCTTTGCGCCTTCAAGGTCTTTATCTCCAATATCTTTAGCTTCGATAAAACCAATTGGAATCCCGAATTCTCGGGACAAGTTATCTTTCTTTGTCAATATGAAATCAGGCGCACCGCAACTTTGTCTTTTTGGTTCGTTGGTTGCACGAATTGACGGCATTAAACTTTCAATCAGTTGTTGCAAGTCTCCACGAAAAGTGTGCTCTGTTGCATTTCCTAATTTGTAGCGTTTGTTTATGTTGTCTAAATATTGCGCTAATGTCATATATTCTAATCAGTTTCAAATAAATACAAATATATCAAATTACTCTGGTGCTTCGGCAAGAAAGCATCACTTTTGCAAACTTTGGTTTCGTGTCGTCTGGAGCGTTTGCAAATCCTGAAAAATCGGGACAAGCTGTGCTGTTTTGTGCATTTGGTTGTTTGGCTCTTAGCATTCTGAAGATGACTGTTTTTCTGTTGGCACTACCGATAAGGAATCGTTGAGGAGGCAAAGCTCCCGATCCGTCAGCCGCTATTGCATATGAGCCTTTATTGTGCACTGGAATTTATTATTTTCTTTGATGTTGATTATATTTATCGATAAATTTATGAAATTCGTCTTCCATTTCAGCTGTTGGAAAGTATTGGTTTAATTCAATATCGAACTCAATAAATTTTTCAAATCCAGAATCTTTTGCAAACGAGAAAAGATATTGTTCTAATTTACCCGTTTCTTGAGAAATTCTATCTTCTTTTGTTTTGGAGCTGTTTAAAACCCATTCTCCACAGTACATCATCATTAATAATGTCTGATATTGGTCTTTTGTTAATTCTATATTCATAATTTAATCAAATGGTTCTTTAGGTAGATTTTTTAGATTTTTGACAAATCGTTTTTCGTCGAAAGGTTTTTTTTCTTTAATTACATTAAATATTTCAACAGCAACACATTGTCCAATAAATTGTTTTGTTTCAAAATCATTATACCCTAAATTTTTAAGTCGAATATAAGTCAAATTAGTTTCGGGTGGGTTATTGTCTCTAATTTGATTTTCTATTACATCGAAAATTTGTTTCCTAAGGATTTCATTTGATTCCATAGAGCTGTGTTTTTTTTTGCTTGTGCCATAACGGATGGCAATATGCGGAGGCCGGGATTTCGAAGCTCCAACTTGACAAACCGTTACAATTTTTAATAAATGTACAAAAGTTTAAAATACCTACAGCCCCCGGCTTACGTATATTGCGTGTTGTGTTTTCGTGCTTTATTCTCAGCAGTCTGTCAGTGCGATTGGGCAGCCATACTCTTTGACAAGTTTTGGATTGTGCGATAGCTTTTCGCGGGACTTGGCAATGTGTATGGATGCGAAGCGTTGCTACCAATCAGGTCTTAAAAATTTTCTTTCTCGTTCGTGTTCTGCACTTTTATATTGACCAGCTATCTTCTTCTTTAAAAATGCTTTAATTGGAATCATAGCTAATGTGTCATTTGATTTGTTAACTATTTCTAAAATACTTTCCCACCTTTGGGCATACAATTCTCCAAAATTGACCTCGCCAACTTGAACGCCTACATTACCGACCCAATCAATTTCTTGAAATAATTCAAGTTTATGATTAATCGCTAAAAAGTAAAGGAAGAATTCTTCAAACAGACCATTCAAACAATTTCGTATACCATCAAATACTAAATTAATTCTTCGATAATCATTTTTATTTTTTGTTAGATATTGTTTTAAAAACTCTTTTGCATTTAATAATTGATTCTCATTAAGTTCATTAAAAAATATATTTATTGAATGGTCTCCAATTCCTAAATATGGATTTCTTTCAATTACTAACTCCATTGTTTCTTCAATAATCTCAAAATTTGAATCAGTATCCCAGAGGAAGCTTAGTTTTAATCTGGTATCCCTGTTACTTAGAGAATGGTCTGTGTAATATTTCGAAATAAAATCTTTTAAAAATACTGGATAATTCTTAAATATTTTTGCAAAACCTTTCCCTTTAAAATCAAATATTTGAGAGTGATTAGTGTTGTATTGCTGAAAATATGTCTGTTTAATTAAATCATAATCATTTTCAAAAAAATCTAAATTCTTTTCAAACACATCATCTGAAAATGCAATTACTATATTTAATTTGTCTATTTTATCTGCAACTGTTTTTAAAATACTTTTTGTGATATGTTCATCAAGTATGTTAAACTTAGAATATAACTCTAAATATAAATAAGCATATTTATCAATACTTTGAATCGTTGCATATAACTTTTCACAATAAAATTCATTGATAAATGAATCGGATAAATAGTTGAAGAAATTTATACGCCAAAAAAGAGAGTTCTCATTATCCCATTTATCAAGTACATTCCAAAGTTCCAAACACCATTCTTTTGAATCATTTGAGATTCTTTTAACTGACCTATATAACAAATGAAGA
>CAZTST010000209.1:0-7032 GCA_964616585.1 uncultured Draconibacterium sp. | reverse complement strand
ATTATTGGGCGCCAGCCAAAAAAAGGCCGTTTAAATTCTTTTCTGCCGGTTCAAGTTCTACTACTTTTGTTATTATGCTCACCAATTTTGGATTTAATTACTATGCCAATAATTTAGCAACATATAATGTTTTATATGGTTCTATTGGCACACTTTTGCTGATTTTACTATGGATATATTTCAATTCAACTATCTTACTTATTGGCTTCGAATTAAATGTAAGTATTTTGAATGCAAAACTTCGTGAAGAATAAAGAAGTTTCTCTTTTCTCCCATTAAAATAATAACACAGATATTTTATAAATACTTACACCGGTTCATAAACTACTAGCTGCGTTATGTTCGGAACAGATTAATTTGGATTATAAATTCATCTAAGATAACTGATTATATTTCAATCATATGGCAAAAGCAAGGGAATGAGAAATAGTATTTATTCAAATATAAAGAACTATAAATATCTGGTCTGATAAAATACAATATTGGATTAATTTTAAGCTATGTAAACATAAAGTTTATCCCACTCCAAATTATGTTGAGACATAAAAAAACGCCACCAGTCAACAGACTGATGGCGTTTATATCATAAGAATAGAAATTATTTAACTAATGATAAGAATTCATCATTATTAAAATAATTTAAGAACTCTCTATCATTCAATGCTTTTCCTTTTAATTTAGGATTAATAGCAAATGCTTTCTTTAAACCGGCAAATACTTCAGCATCGTTACCTGTTCTGGCACCAACAACAGCCAATAAATAATTGGTTTTGCAAGTTTCTTCTGCACAATCTAAGTTAGCTTTTGCAGCTTCATATTTTTTCAGCATCAATTGCGCAAGACCAACATTAACATCACACTTCTTAGAACCAAACAATTCTAAAGCTTTAGTATATTCTCCGAATTGAATCGCAACAACACCAAGGTTATAATTTTCATTAACACCTAAACCTTGTGCATTAGTAAAACATTTTTTTGCTTTGTCCCATTGTCCTTGTTTTGCATGAACAACTCCCATATTATTCAAAATAATACCATTATTTGGCGAAAGTTCATTTGCTTTTTCAAGAGCAGTAAGAGCATTGCTATAATTTCCATTCATTGTTTCAGCATAAGCATAATTTGTTTGAGCTTCCCAATTGGTAGCGAACAAATTAGCTGCAGATTTGTAAATATCGGCCTGAACCTCAGAATCTTCAGTTAACGTAGCAGCATAAAGTAATTCGTTATAAGATAAAGCTGATGGATTAGTTGTTGCTAGAGCAGCAATTTCCTCTGCAGTACGTTTAAATTTATAACTATTAACAACTATTTCAGCTCTTCTTAATGTTGAAAGAAGATTCTCCAATTCAGGATAAATTAGAATCATATTTCTAATTTCTTCTTCTTTATTAGCGGCAGAAGCAGATTTAACAACATTTAAAATTGTGCTTTTTTCCGCTATACTTGATGATTCAAGAGCTGTCATAAAGCCATCCCAATCAGGGCCATTACCAATCGCTTTGAAGGACACATTTTTCAAATCCTTGATATTAATAAGAGAACCTTTAGCTTTTACCAGCTTTTGGAATTCAGAACGCACGTAGCTTTCTCCAACTTTTGCACGATTAGCAGAAAGATTAGCATTAAATGTCTCTTCACCTTCAGGAGATGCATATGCATTAATAGCAATATTCTTAATAGCCAAACCTTTTGCAAGGGATTTGTTTAAATCTTCACGGGCAGCAGCAACATTATCAGTCTTATTAAGACCGAAATTATTATTATAACTGTATAAATTTTTAGGGAAATATAACTTAGCACTATTTGTAATGATAGTTTCTAGTTCATAAGCGTTATCAGCTAATAAGCTAACTTCATTACCACCGGCAAAATCTTCAGTATGAATTATACCATCAGCAATTTTAAACTGAGCTGCTGTTAAGTTTTTATAAGCATTTTCCATACCTGTTTTTGGTATGTAAACAACTGGATTAACTTCAACTGTAGAAGCAGCCATTTCTGGAACAAAATCAAATTCACCACTAAAAGTATAAGTTCCGCCAGTAGAATAAGGTACCATTTGACCGTCAGCTGCAACTTTTTCTCCAACAAATGTTTGAGATTTAAGAGCCAATTCCTTATCACCATATTTCAAAACAGGAGCTACATTAATAGCCGCATTGCGTGCAAAATAATTTTCAGGAATAGTAACACTAACTTCATAAGGTACTTTACCACCTTTTTCTTGAAGAACTGCTGGAGTAACTTTATAAACAATCATTCCTGCGTTCTTAATCATTTTATTAGTTCCACCAAAACTAATTGCTGAAGCTCCAACAAATTTATAAGCTAAACCTATTGAAGTAAATTGGTAACGATCGTTTACAAACATCATATTACCACCTGTAGTATTTTCTAATAAATCATCGAAAGTATATCTGGTAGAAGTCTCAAAAGTTAAGTCAATATTTTCATTAAGACCATAACTCATTCCTAAACCTGCAGGGAAGCTGTAGAAGTGTGGTTTTGCTCCGGCATAAACTGGAGTTCCAAATACAACATTATAAACACCATCTTCGAGATATGTTCTACCAACACCAACAAAACCGTATAAGTTAAAACGAGGATCGTAATTATCGCTGAAAAGATTAACGAAATCAACCGTTAATTGAGCGCTTATATCTGAAAAAACACCTCTAAATTTATATAAATCAGATTGTGATTCCAAGAGTCCATTAGCAACACCAAGTCTGAAACCTAAAACAGGATTGAACTGATATCCAGCCTTTATGCCCCAGGCAAATTTATTTTCGCTACCCAAAATATTATCCGAATAAATATCACCAAAGAAATTAGCAAATCCTAAATCCCAAGCGGCGAAGAAAAATGGCTCAAATAAACCATCAGATTTCTTAGTAATAAAATTACCACCAGTTCCTTCAACAAATTTATAAGTAAGACCTAAGGCTGTGTATTTAACACCATCCATTTTAGTCAATCCATCGTTACCCATACGATCTAAATCATCAGTATTTGAATAATGCAAAGTGGTTTCAAGAGTAAGATCAAAATTTTCGGTTACAGCATATTTAGCTCCAAAACCAAAAGGGAAAATAAACGGAGTGTTTTTGTAATTGCTATAGTCAGTACCATTATAAATTGTTGTATAAATTTGACTGCTATTAGCTTTAAAAATATTTGCGCTATGTGTCATAAATCCTGCACCAGCAAAACCGTAAAGATTAAATTTTGCGTCATAATTATCACGAAAAATATTAGTAAAATCAACAGTTAGCTGAGCACTAAAATCGGTATATTGGCCTTCATACAATTGAGTAGATCTCTCAGATCGTGTACGACTGCTAAGCATATTAAACCTAGTACCAAAAATTGGCGAAAATTGATACCCTAAGCTAAAGCTACCAGCCCAGCGAGGATTTTCAAAGAAATTTACTTTAGCTCCAATTTCAGTAGTGGAATTCTCAGAGCTTATGTCGCCCCAGAAAGTAGAATAGCCTAGACTTCCATTCATATAGAAATACTGATTAAAGGCTGATGTCTTTTTTGCAGGCTGCTCTGCGCTTTGAGCAAACGCTCCGCTAATGCTTAGCGCAAAAACAAGCGTAAAAAACGGTAAAATAATTTTGTGAAAGTTTCTCATAATTCTGATTTTTTTTATTGAATTCGATGTTTGTTTCTGAATTAACACGCAAAAGTATTGATTTAATTTGAATTAAGAAAATATTTATACATTAAACGTAACTTTATATTGTCGGGTAAATATAAATAAATATTTTACTCATTGCAAAAAAAATGTAAAATATTATTTTTTAAGTCGTTGATACATCTCCCATAAGACTATTCCAACAGAGATAGAAATATTAAATGAGTGTTTTGTACCATATTGAGGAATTTCAATACATGCATCAGAAATATTTAAAATTTCCTGCTGAACTCCTTTAACCTCGTTTCCAAAAATAAAAGCGCATTTTTTTGAAAAATCAGGGCTAAACTCATCTAGCATATAACTACCAACCGCTTGTTCAATAGCATAAACCTGAAATCCTTTACTTTTAAGTTCGATAACCGCATCAGAGGTTTTGTCGAAATATTTCCAATATACTGATTCTGTTGCTCCTAAAGCAGTTTTTTGTATTTCACGATGAGGTGGCTGAGCCGTAATGCCGCATAAGTAAACAGCTTCTATTCTAAAACCATCGCCTGTTCTAAAGACTGAACCTATATTACTTTGGCTTCTAATATTGTCTAAAACAACAATAAATGGTGTTTTTTCGGCTTCTTTATATTCTTCAGCGCTAAGTCGATTAAGTTCGGAATTTTTTAATTTTTTCATTTTAAAAGATGCAAACTACTGATAAAACTTATTCAATACCGGCAAAATGCTTCATAAACTGAACTCTTTCATATGCTGCAGGATTGGATGATTTATTAATGCTTAATTTACCTCGGAAAGCGGCAATATCAGAAAAACCTTTTTCGTCCATCCAACTGTTCAATGTTTTTATTATTTCTGAAACTTTATTAAAACCATCTTTATAAAGCACTGAAGCTATCTGAACTGTTTGAGCACCAGCTAGTATTTGTTTAATAACAGCTTCTCCATCATGCACTCCGGTAGAAGCAGAAATTTCGCATCGTAAACGATTTGAAAGCATTGCCACCCATCGTATTGAAGTTCCAATGTCTTCAGCTTTGCTAAAAACAAAAGAAGGCTTAACTTCCATTTTATTTATATCTATATCGGGCGAAAAAAATCGGTTAAATAATGTTAGAGATTTGATTCCGGTCCAACTCAGTTTCTCTAAAGTGCTTGCCAAACTAGAAAAATGATAAGACAATTTTACTGAAATCGGCAATTTGGTTTCTTTTTTTACTTTGTTTACAATATCAAAATAAATTTGTTCGTTTTCAGCTCCGCTGCGATTCATGTCGGAAGGCATTACAAAAATATTCAATTCTAAACCATCAGCTCCGGCAGCTTCAATAGATTTGGCAAATGAAGTCCATTCGCTTGCCGAAGTACAATTAATGCTTGCTATAATTGGTATATTTACTTTTTCTTTTGCTCCTTTTATTAATTCTAAATATTGTTGAACACTATTTTGTTTTGTGTAATTACGAATATAATCTTCGGCTTCCGGATAAGAATTTGAAGAGTCTTGATTTAAAGTAAAATTTGCTTCGTGCATAATTTGCTCTTCAAATAGCGATTTCAAAACCACTGCACCGGCTCCAAGTTTTGCAAATTTTTCAATGTTAGTAACAGAATTTGTAAGTCCTGAACTTCCAATTACAAGTGGGCTATTTATTTTTAAACCCATGTATGAAGTAGATAAGTTGGTCATTTTCTATAATTTTTAATTTAAATTTTTCGCAAACAAAAATACTGATTCCTTTTTAATTTCCTATTTCTTAATAGATATATCATTTTGAATAAGATTATCTTGATATGGAATGACATTGAATTTTTAAATACAAACTAATAAAGCATTTTCAGCTAAAAAGTAGTAATTTTGCCGACTTATTTGGAACAAATAAGAAATCATGGCACATACTAAATATATCTTCGTTACAGGAGGTGTTACCTCTTCCTTAGGAAAAGGAATTATTTCAGCTTCTTTAGCTAAATTGCTTCAGGCTAGAGGCTTCAAAGTTACCATTCAAAAGTTCGATCCATATATTAATATCGATCCAGGCACCTTGAATCCATATGAGCATGGCGAATGTTATGTTACAGAAGATGGTGCTGAAACAGATTTAGATTTGGGTCATTATGAACGTTTTTCGAACGAGCCAACTTCGCAGGCGAATAATATAACAACTGGTCGTATTTATCTATCAGTTATTGAAAAAGAGCGAAAAGGAGAATATCTTGGTTCCACAGTACAGGTTATTCCTCATATTACCGATGAGATTAAATCGAGCGTGAAATTATTGGCTAAGCAAAATCAATACGATTTTGTTATTACCGAAATTGGTGGAACTGTTGGCGATATTGAGTCGTTACCATATATTGAGGCAGTACGACAAATGAAATGGGAAATGGGAAATGATGTTTTGGTTATACACCTTACTTTAGTTCCTTATTTATCCGCCGCAGGCGAGTTGAAAACAAAACCAACTCAACATTCTGTTAAAATGATGTTAGAGCAAGGAGTACAACCCGATATTATTGTTGCAAGAACGGAACATCCTTTAAATAGTCATTTACGCGAAAAAATTGCTCGCTTTTGTAATGTTGCGCCAAGTAGTGTAATTGAATCTATTGATGCCGAGAGCATTTACGATGTTCCAGTTTTGATGCGTCATGAAAAATTGGATACTGAAGTACTAAAACTGGTAAATGTACCAGTTGAAAATGATTTGGATATTGCCGACTGGGAAGATTTTTTAGAGAAATTAAAAAATCCTAAATCGGAAGTAGAAATTGCCTTGGTTGGTAAATATGTAGAACTAAAAGATGCTTATAAATCTATTCTTGAGTCGTTTGTACATGCCGGAGCTACTAACGAAACCAAAGTAAATATTCGTATGGTTCATTCGGAACTAATTGAAAAAGAAGGCGTTGAAAAATTATTAAAAGGCGTTAGTGGTATATTGGTAGCACCTGGTTTTGGTGAGCGAGGCATAGAAGGAAAAATAAGCGCTGTGCGTTTTGCCCGCGAAAATAAAATTCCTTTTCTTGGAATTTGTTTGGGAATGCAATGTGCTGTTATTGAATATGCAAGAAACGTAATTGGTTATAAAAATGCGCATTCAACTGAATTTAATGATAAAACTGATTTTCCGGTTATCGACATTATGGAAGATCAAAAAACGATTTCCGGTTTGGGTGGAACTATGCGTTTAGGTGCTTATCCTTGTAATTTAAAATCTGATTCTAAAGCTTTTGAAACTTATGGAGTTGCTGCAATTAGTGAGCGTCATCGTCATCGTTTTGAATTTAATAACGATTATTTAGCTCAGTTCGAGCAAGCCGGCATGAGTGCGACAGGTATAAATCCTAAAGACAATCTTGTTGAAATTGTT
>CAZTST010000208.1:0-7089 GCA_964616585.1 uncultured Draconibacterium sp. | reverse complement strand
AGTTTTTAATTTATTTGATATTAAATATTTAACAAGGTAAATATATGCAATTAAATTAAAAATGCCATGGTAAAAAATAAATTTATTGCATATTCCGGTACATTTAAATAATATTTCGTTGTATTAAGGTCTAATAAAAATAGAATCTCAAATTTTTATATATTTGCACCATGACAAAGGAAAAGTATAATCCGGTATTCAATAATAACGAGCTTATAGAGGATAACAAATCCTTGATCTTGTTTAACGATGATTTTAATACTTTCGATTTTGTAATCCGCTCTTTGGTTGATGTTTGTAAACACGATGATGTTCAAGCAGAACAATGCGCTTTTATTGTTCATTACAAAGGTAAATGTGCAGTTAAATCCGATTCATTTTCCAATTTAAAACCTATGTTTGATGAGCTATCTCGCCGCGATTTAACAGTAAGCATTGATTAATCAACCATAAGTAATATATTTCATTTGCAATTTCCTTCAATTTAATCTTAAAAAGAAAGTATTCTTTTTTCTTTATACCATTTCTTTTCTTAATTTTACAGAAATTAAAAAACAATGCCTTGGATAATCATCTTAGTTTTAATAGCATTAGGAATCATTTTTTTACTTCTTGAGCTTTTAGTCATTCCCGGAACCACCTTTATTGGGATTATTGGTTTAGTAGCACTTATTTTGGGTGTTTATCAAACATTTACAATTTACGGAACAGGTTGGGGCGTTTTCGCACTGATAGGAACCTCATTGTTCAGTATAGCTATGCTGGTGCTAAGCCTGCGTTCTAAAACATGGACAAAGGCTATGTTATCCACAAGTATCGATTCCAAAATGGATCAAGTCAAACAAAATTTTCACGTAGGAGATGAGGGCATTAGTAGTTCGCGTTTAACCCCTATGGGAAAAGCACGTTTTGGAGATGATTTTATTGAGGTATCAACTTTTGGCGATTTTCTGGATCCCGAAGTAAAAATTCGCATTGTAGAAATCAAGAATAATAAAGTATTTGTTGAAACTATTGTTCAAGGATAGTCTATTCAACATTTCATTAAACAAATAAATTTTTAAACTATGGAACAAGGAATGGGAATGTTAATTGGAATTATTGTTGCGGTCGTCGTAAGTATATGGCTGCTTTTTGTTTATATACCCGTTGGACTTTGGTTCTCCGCTCTTGTTTCAGGGGTGCGAGTATCCTTAATTCAATTGGTGCTTATGCGCTGGAGAAATGTTCCGCCAAAAATAATTGTTAATGCAATGATTACCACTAAAAAAGCAGGACTTGAAATTAAGCGCGACGATTTAGAAGCACATTATTTGGCAGGTGGTAAAATAAAAAATGTAGTCGAAGCATTAATTTCAGCTGATAAGGCTAATATGGGTCTCGATTTTAAAACCGCAACAGCTATAGATTTGGCCGGTCGTGATGTTTTTCAGGCTGTTCAGATGTCAGTTAATCCAAAGGTTATTAATACGCCTCCGGTTACGGCTGTTGCCAAAGATGGTATTCAGCTTATAGCTAAGGCTCGTGTAACCGTTCGGGCAAATATCCAACAACTGGTTGGTGGTGCCGGTGAAGAAACTGTTTTAGCCAGAATTGGTGAAGGCGTCGTTTCTACCATTGGTTCAGCTACTAGTCATAAAGCGGTGTTGGAAAATCCCGATTTAATATCTAGAGCAGTTTTGGCAAAAGGTTTGGATGCCGGTACGGCTTTCGAAATCCTTTCCATTGATATTGCCGATATCGACATCGGGAAAAATATTGGTGCCGTTCTTCAAATGGATCAGGCAAATGCCGATAAAAATATTGCACAAGCACAAGCCGAAAAAAGAAGAGCAATGGCTGTTGCATTAGAGCAAGAAATGGTTGCGAAAGCACAAGAAGCCAGAGCAGCCGTTATTTTGGCCGAAGCTGAAATTCCTAAAGCAATTGCAGAAGCATTTAGAAGCGGGAATTTGGGTATCATGGATTATTATAAATTTCAGAATATCCAGGCCGATACAGCGATGCGCGAAAGCATTGCTAAGCCAAAGAAAGGAAAAAAACCAAATTCCGATTTATAAGTAAGAATACTTTCAGTGACCTTTGCAAAGCTATCATTTGTTCTATATTTTGGAACGAATAGGAAGCTTTGCAAAGGTTTCTTTCAAATAATTAATCAACTAAACTAAAATTTTATGAGTAACAAACACAAATTAGTGACTAAGCTCAGCTTGAGCTTTTTGCTTTTATTGGCATTACTTATTGCAACCCCTACCTTTGCAGCCAAGAAAGAAAAAGAGGTAGAAAAAGAGAAAACTGCCATTGAAAAAGCTTCTTTCTCAGGTTTAAAATGGCGTAGTATCGGCCCGGCTTTTACTTCAGGTCGTATTTCCGATTTTGCAGTTAACCCTAAGAACCACAGCGAATATTATGTAGCTGTCTCTTCCGGAAATATCTGGAAAACAGTAAATAACGGAACTACCTGGGAGCCTATTTTTGAAAAAAACGGTGCCTATAGCATTGGCTCTCTTGCTATGGATCCTAACAATTCGAATGTAGTTTGGGCAGGAACAGGCGAGAACAACCATCAACGCGCATTGGGTTATGGTAACGGCGTTTATAAAACCATTGATGGCGGAAAATCCTGGAAGAATATGGGATTGAAAGAAAGTCGCCAAATAGGTATGATTGCTATCGATCCACGCGATTCCGATGTGGTTTATGTTGCTGCCGAGGGTTCTGCATGGGGTCCCGGAGGTGAGCGTGGTTTGTATAAAACAAAAGACGGTGGAAAGAACTGGACAAAAGTTCTTGATATCTCAGAAAATACGGGAATCAATAATGTAGTTCTCGATCCTTCTGATCCTGATGTTGTTTATGCAACTTCCGAACAACGTCGTCGTCGTGCTTTTGGTAAAATTGGCGGCGGACCGGAAACAGCATTATATAAATCAACCGACGGTGGAACTACTTTTGATAAAGTAACGAGCGGACTTCCAAAAGGTGATATGGGCGGAATGGGGATTGCTATTTCTCCTGTCGATAATAATGTGATTTATTTGATTATAGAAGCACAAAATGACGAAGGAGGTTTCTTCCGTTCAACAGATCGTGGGGCTTCTTTCTCAAAAATGAGTTCTTATTCTTCAAGCGGACAGTATTACAATACAATTGTTGCCGACCCGGTTGATGCGGATAAAGTATATTCAATGGAAACACGTACGCAAATTACTGTTGATGGCGGTAAAAATTGGGAAGTACTCGGAAATAACGAACGTCACGTAGATGATCATGCAATGTGGATTGATCCTAATGATACCAAACATATTATGATTGGTGGCGATGGCGGTATCTACGAAAGTTTTGATGCGGGAAAAAATTATGTATTTAAATCAAACCTTCCCGTAACTCAGTTTTATCGCGTTTTTGCCGATAATTCCTATCCGTTTTATTGGGTTTACGGAGGAACACAAGATAACAATAGCTATGGCGGACCTAATCAAAATACAAGCAGTGCGGGTGTAGCATTAGGCGAGTGGGTTGTAACTGTAGGAGGTGATGGTTTCTTTCAAGCTGTTGATCCTGATGATCCAAATATAGTTTACTCCGAATATCAGTACGGTAATGTTTATCGCTATGATAAAAAATCAGGCGAGACCACAGGCATAAAACCTGCTCCATTAAAAGGCGAGGAAACTTATCGCTGGAATTGGGATGCACCTATGCTACTTAGTCCTCATAACGGACAAACGCTTTATATGGCTGCCAATAAAGTTTTTAAATCAACCGATAGAGGAAACAGTTGGGTAAAAATAAGTGAAGACATTACTCGTAACGAAGACCGTAATATGTTCCCAATGATGGGAAAATATTGGCCATCTGATGCTGTTGTAAAACACGTTTCTACATCGCAATGGGGTACAATTCTAGCAATGGTTGAATCTACTGTTAAAGAAGGGTTGATTTATGTTGGTACCGATGATGGTTTGATTCAGGCTACTGATAATGGAGGCAAAACTTGGACGAAGACAGCTTCTTTTCCCGGAGTTCCAGAATATACTCCTGTAAGTGATATTATGCCTTCTCGATTTGATGAGAATGTAGTTTTTGCATCATTCAACAATACCAAAGGCGATGACTTTAAACCCTATATTTTTAAAAGTTCAGATAAAGGAAAAACCTGGGTTTCTATCGCCAACAATCTACCGGAAAATGGTTCGGTTCATACCATTGAGCAGGATTTTATTAAAGAGAATTTATTGTTTGTTGGTACTGAATTCAGTTTCTTTACAAGCGTGGATGGAGGAAAATTCTGGAAAAAAATGGATGCCGGATTACCTGACATTGCTGTCAGAGATATTACCATTCAACAAAGAGAAAACGATTTAGTAATCGCTACTTTCGGTCGTGGATTCTATATTATTGACGATTATTCTGCATTACGCGAAGTAAATGATGACTTCCTTAAAACAGAAGGTCATGTTTTTCCAATTGCCGATGCATTGATGTATTTGCAAACGGGCGGTCGATACGGCCAGGGTTCTACTCAATATCTTGGAGCTAATCCTGAGTTTGGAGCTACATTCACTTATTTCTTAAATGAAGTTCCTAAAACGCTTAAAGAAACCAGACTTAAAAAAGAGGGTGAGTTGTTTAAAGAAAGTAAACCAATTCCACAACCTACAAAAGAGCAACTTAAAGCTGAAGAAAATCAGCTTGATGCTTATCTTGCATTTACAATCACAGATGCAAGTGGCGATATTGTGAAAAATATTTATAAAAAACCTTCTGCCGGAATCAACCGTGTCGTTTGGAACCTGCGTAATCAAGGACTAACACCAGCGCGTAAACCAATTACTAAATTTGATGCTACTAACAGTGGCTCAGATGGAATTTTGGCTATGCCGGGTGCTTATAAAGTGAGTATGTCGCTAGTTTTCGATGGCGAAACAAAATTACTTTCCGGTCCGGTTGATTTCAATGCGAAAGTTTTAAATAATACTACTTTAGGTGCAACAGACAGGGCAGCATTGATGGCTTTCCAAAAGCAAGTAAGCGAATTAGCCAAAACTATGGACGGTGCAGAACGTTATTTGAACGAAATGAAAGGAAAAATGGTTCAGGTTCGTCAAGCCATTCATAATACGCCTGCTTGTTCATTCGAAATGGCACAAAAAGCAAAAATTCTAAACGAAACCCTTGAAGATATTACATTCGCTTTAAATGGCACACCAGCTGTTGCGAGTCCAGAGGAAGTTCCACCTGAGCAAGTTTGCTTAAATGATCGCATGGGTATCATTATGAATGCTATGTGGGCTTCAACATCGGCTCCAACTCAAACTGCTGTTTCAAACTATGAAATACTAGTCGAAGAATTCCCAGCAGTTCTTACACAAATAAAAGCTGCCAAGGCCGAATTAGAAACAATTGAGAAAAAGTTAGACGAAATTGGAGCAATTTGGACTCCTGGTCGTTTACCTGAATTTTTAAAATAGTCAGGATTAAATTAATTTTGGAAGCTGTCTAAAAAGAAATAAAACATATTGTTTTATGCTTAGTGACCCTTAGTGCGAACTTTGTGTTACTTTGTGGTTCAATTTTTATTTTTACCACAAAGGCGCTCAAAGTACTTTTAAGACAGCTTCCTTTTTTCTATTCAGAATGAAGTTTCCCAAAATTTTTGTGTGTTTGCCCATTCTAAATGAGTCAGAAAATATTCCTGAACTATTAAACTCATTAAAGAAGCAAACGTTTAAAAACTTTGAATTGGTCGCCTGTGTGAATCAACCAGAGGAATGGTGGGAGAGGCCTGAGAAAATAGACCTTTGCATCGACAATAAAAGAAGCATCGAAATTCTCAGGAAAGAAAATCAATTTCCAATTACAATTATCGATAAAAGCAGCAAAGGAAATGCCTGGCAAGGAAAACAAAAAGGAGTGGGCTGGGCCCGAAAGATTGTGATGGACAAAGCTGCTAGCTTAGGTTCTGAAATAGATATGATTATAATTATAGATGCCGATACCGAATATCCAAGGGATTACCTTACTTCAGTTGCCGAAATTTTCGCTAGAAAACCAAATAGTGTTGGTTTAGCCAATCCATATTACCATCGATTAACTCAAGATAAAAAAGCCAATCTTGCCATTCTGCGTTATGAGATTTATATGCGCAATTACGCAATAAATATGATTTTAATTGATAATCCCTATCATTTTACGGCTTTAGGTTCGGCAATGGCAACTACGGTCAAAACATACAATAGGATAGGAGGGATTAGCCCTAAAGCATCCGGGGAGGATTTCTATTTCTTACAAAAACTAAGTAAATTTGGTGAGTTAGAACATTGGAATGATCAGAAAGTTTATCCAGCAGCTCGTTTCTCAGATCGCGTAAACTTTGGAACTGGTCCGGCAATGATAAAAGGAAATACAGGTGATTGGTCATCGTATCCAATTTATCATTTCAAATTATTTGAAAAAGTAAAATTTACCTACGATGCATTTCCTGATTTATTCGAAAAAGATATGGCTACACCAATGACTATCTTTCTTCAAAATCAATTAAAAAAAGAGGAGTTATGGGAGCCACTGCGCAAGAATTACAAAACAAAAGGGCAATTCGTTAAAGCTTGTACAATATTAGTCGATGGTTTGCGAATTCTTCAATTTCTGAAACAGGATGTCGATACAAATGAAAACCTGCAAGCAAAAAACCTAGCTGATAATTTATTGTATTTCAGTACTATTGATAACGAATGTTCCATGAGTTTAAAACAATTGGCTGGTTCAGCCGATTTTAATAAACTCTCTTCATTGGAAATTATTCGAGAAACTCTTGTGGAATTTGAGTATTCACTTCGCAAAATGAAATCAAAACCTTAGTTTTGCAGCTCAGATTTATTTCTATGATTACAATTTTAGGATCTACAGCTACCGGAAAGACAAGTCTTGCAGCTAATCTTGCCAACTTATTAAATGGCGAAATAATTAGTGCGGATTCTCGACAGGTTTACAGAGGAATGGATATTGGTACAGGAAAAGATTTAGCTGATTATACGGTCGATGGGAAAAATATTCCTTAAACAGCTGGCTCTATTAATAGTAGTAGTA
>CAZTST010000207.1:0-7092 GCA_964616585.1 uncultured Draconibacterium sp. | reverse complement strand
GCCGAACATCTTTGGGGCGATTATATGGATACTGCTGATTCTTTCGATTTTATATACACTCATATTAAAAATTTAAGACAGAAAATGATGAGGACAGGATCTGCCGATTACATAAAAACTATTTATGGTGTAGGATATAAGTTTGATGTTGCATAAATTAAGTCATAATAAAATTGTAACCAATGAAACTAGCAACTAAAACCAGTCTTAACTTCCTATCAGTTGCCTTATTTACCTTTTTGTTTGGCATAATTGCTTTTTATTATACTCTTCGTTATCAAGTAGATAAATTCATAAACAACGAATTAAACAAAGCTAAAATTGCTTTTTTTGAAAAGTCAGATAATCTTTCATCATTAGAAGGAACATATTTAGGCGCATGCCAACTAATGCCACTTAAAAATATACCGGATATTAACGATTCAGCAGTTCATTATCGCGATACTTTGATTTTTGATCAGCAAGCAAAAAAATACTTTCCTTACCGACAAATGACTTTTGCCATATCAACTAAGTATTCGGCATTTGAAGTTAAAATAATACGTCCGCTGGAACAAACTGACAGATTAATTATCAATATATTTCTGATAATGACCTTGTTAGTTATCCTGCTTATAGTAGCTTTGTTAATAATCAATCAGTATTCATCTCATCAATTATGGAAAGATTTCTATGTGAGTTTGGATAAGATCAATAAATTCGATCTTAATAGGCATGGAGAATTAGAACTGCCATCAACTGATATTAAAGAATTTGAAGATCTGAATATAGTACTCAGTCGCATGAGTAAACGAATTGCAAGCGATTATTCCAGAATGAAAGAATATACTGAGAATGCATCTCACGAGATTCAAACTCCTTTGGCCATTATCAATTCTAAAATGGAGTTATTATTGCAATGCAAAGAACTTCCCGAAAAACAATACCAGATTATTGCTGATGCTTCTGATGCTTCTGATCGTTTAGCCAGATTGAATAAAGCTTTAATTTTGCTTGCGCGAATAGAAAACAGACAATTTCCGGAAACGGAAACTATCTTGCCACAAGAAATTATTGAAGGCCAACTCAATAATTATGAAGAAATAATTCAATCGAAAGGAATAAAACTTAGCACAAGTTTTGAGCCCTTTGTTAAAATAAAAATTAATCCGTACTTATCTGATATTCTATTTCTTAACCTTATTAAAAACGCTATTAGGCATAATATTCCCAATGGTGTTTTGTTGATAAAATTAGATTCTTATGGTCTGGAAATTGCCAATTCCGGCGAGCCACTAATTGTTGATTCAGAATTACTTTTTAATCGTTTTTATAAATCTACAAAATCATCTAAATCGCTTGGTTTAGGTTTAGCTATTGTAAAAAAAATTACTGAGCTTTTCGATATGGAAATCAATTATGAATATAAGGAAAATCTCCACAGAATTTATCTTAAATTTCCTCAATTATCTTAAAAGCTATTGAAATTGATCAAAATACTGCTTTAAAAATGTTTATTTTCAATTTATAGCCATTCTTAAAACACAGAATCTTCAGAATTTAAAATTGTTAATTTAATAACAAAACAGGTCTTTGTCATAAATACAAAACATAAATATTCGATTTTATTAGATTGATATTTAACTTTATATGATCCGCGCAGATGATTCTGTTTCAATTTTCGGCTAAATCAAAATAATCATATATAACGCTGAAATGTTTCAAATATAATATTGGAATCGACTTTGATAGTGCAATTATTCCTTTCTGAAAAATAACTACAGATTTCCTACAAATTCTATTTCTAAAATTGCATCACAAAAGCATAAGAAGAGTTCTTTGATAAAAATATTCTCGTAAAAAAAAGAAAACTTATCAATTAACATTTTGTTTGTTAAAACTTCAAAATGATTAATTATAATATAAAGAAGTGTGTTTAATTTTAGAACAGGGAATGTTGGAAATATCTTTAACGAAAGTTTGTGGAAGCTTTCAATTTAGAATTCCTTCATTCCTTGTTATTTTTTACGACTTTAAAAACGAAATACTTACAATATATAATGCAGCATAAAAAATTACACTAAAAGAAAAACTTTATAAACAAATAATACCATGAGAAAATACAAATTAATCCTATTATTACTATTATTTTCCGGCTTCAGCTTCGCGCAAGACAGCTTTAGTTATAATCCGGATAATATAACACTGCTAACAGACACTGTTAAGTTAAAAGAGATTATTATTCAAGCTTCAAAAACTGAAGACAATTTACAACAAATTCAGACTGCTACGTCGTTAATTCCACGTCAGGTAATTGAAGAGCAAAATATAAATGCTTTACCTGAGTTAAGCGCACGCATTCCTAATCTGTTTATGCCGGATTATGGTTCAAGACTAACATCACCTATTTATATTCGTGGAATTGGTGCTCGTATTAATTCTCCATCTGTTGGATTATATATCGATAATGTACCTTATTTTGATAAAGGCAGTTTTAATTTTGAGTTTTTCGATATAGAAAAAATTGAAGTGCTTCGCGGACCGCAAGGAACTCTTTATGGTAGAAATACTATGGGTGGAATAATAAAAATTTATACTCCTGAACCTAAATTCAAAACAAACGGAAATTTTAAGGTTGAATATGGTACAAAAAACCATATCAAATCTACTTTTTCAACTAATCAGGCTTTAAGCGATAAAGTAGCCATTGTTGTTGGCGGTGCCTTTGCACATAGCGATGGATATATAACCAATACATTTTCCGATACTAAAGCTGATAAATTTGATGTGTATAATGGAAATTTTAAATTGCGTTATAGTCCTACCGATAGGTTTAAAACCACATTATCAGTCAATTACGAAAAGAATAATCAAAATGGGTATCCTTACGCAGTTTACAATACAGATATTCAGGAAGCCAATGAGGTAAGTTATAATGATGTAAGTACTTATGACCGAAGTCTTCTTTCTGTTGGTTTAAATATGGAATATCGCTTATCAAACCTAATTTTAAATTCCTCTACCAGCTTTCAACGTATGGAAGATTTTCAAGGTATTGATCAGGATTTTATTTCTTCTTCTTTATATTTTGTAACTCAAGAAAGAGCTGAAAATACATGGGTGCAAGAATTAACAATTCGCTCTCAAACAAATAAAAAATTAAATTGGATTGCCGGTGCATTTGCATTTAAACAAAGCAGTAATAATAAAGTAGGATTAACTTATGGAAGCGATGCTATCGCGAATCCTGCATATCGCCTTACAGGCCCAACAAATTATTTCAAATGGTACGATCAACCTTCGCAAGGTGCGGCTGTGTTTGGTCAGGCTAGTTATCCTCTGGGGAAATTTAAAGCAACTGTTGGAATTCGTGCCGATTACGAATCTACTCTCTTAAATTACGACTATGAAAAATATGTTAGCGGTAACACTACGGCAACGGATTCTTTTGAAAACGATCTAAATTTCTCGCAATTATTACCAAAAGCAAGCTTAAGTTATAACCCAACCGAAAACCTTACAATATTTACAAGCTTTAGTAAAGGTTATAAAGTAGGTGGCTTCAACACTTCTTTTGAAAATGATGAGGAAAAGACTTTTGACCCCGAATGGAGTTATAATTATGAGCTTGGAATAAAATCTGTATGCATGAACAATCGTTTAATAACTAATCTTAATATTTTTTATATCGATTGGAGAAATCAACAAATCTATCAGCCTCTGACAAGCGGAGTTGGATCAAAACTAGATAATGCCGGACTATCAGAAAGTAAAGGAATTGAGTTGGAAATGCGTTTTTTAGTTAATAAAAACATAAGTATTTGGGGCGCTTATGGTTACAATGAAGCGAAATTCATAAAATATGAACGCAGCGCAACCATTGATTATAGCGGAAACATGATTCCTTACATTCCAAAAAATACTCTAAGTTTAGGAACAAATTATACTGTAAATTTCAATCATAATAATATTCGCAATGCTACTTTAACCCTTAATTATCAACAGATTGGAAAATTATTTTGGAACGATTCAAATGAATCTTTTCAAGAGGCTTATGGAATTCTAAATGGCAGGTTAAATTTCCATACTGCTGATGTAGATTTTGGTCTTTGGGGTAAAAATTTGCTAAATGCCGATTATAATGCTTTCTATTTTGAAGCTCTTGGAAAATCTTTTGTTCAATTAGGAAAACCGGTACAATATGGTGTTTTTGTTCACTTCAATTTTTAAACTTATTTGATTGATTAGAAAATAAAAAGAAACGTGTTTTAATTTCAGAGCAGGGAATGCAGGATGTGACATTTGCGAAGTTTGTAGAAACTTTTCAATCAACATTACTCATTCCTTGCTCAATTTTTAAGTAACAAACAAAACCCATAATTTTGGCAAATGCAAACTAAACCAATACAAAAATATTCTACTCTACTAAGTTTATACTTGGCGCAGTCAATTCCCATGAGTTTTTTCTCTACGGTGATGCCTGTAATTATGCGAACGGAAAATTTTTCGCTTACATCAATTGGACTAATTCAACTTATAAAATTGCCTTGGATTATTAAATTTCTTTGGGCTCCGATGATAGATAAATCGGCCACAACTTTACGCAAATACAAGCAGTGGATTTTATTTTCTGAACTTTTCTATGCTTTGGTTATCTTAAGTATCGGATTTTTAAATTTGGAAACTAATTTTACAACCATAATTGTTTTGATGTTGATTGCTTTTACTGCTTCTGCTACGCAGGATATTGCTACAGATGCCTTTGCGATATTGATATTGAAAAAGGAAGAACGAAGTTTTGGTAACAGCATGCAATCTGCAGGAACTTTTTTAGGTACTTTAACGGGAAGTGGAATCTTATTGGTTATCTACCATTATTACGGATGGCAAATGTTATTGGCAGGTCTGGCAGCTTTTGTTCTAGTTGCACTTATTCCTCTTTATTTTTATAAATCGAAGGAAGCAACGTATTCAAAATCAGGCAAAAGCATTTCGATAAAAGACATTTATTTATTCTTTTCTCAGAAAGGAATCGGAAAACGCATTGTACTTCTTGTTTTTTATTATTCAGGAATAATTGGAATACTAACAATGGTAAAACCGTGGTTAGTAGATTTAGGTTATAATATAAAAGAAATTGGAATTATTTCAGGAATTTACGGTCCGGCTGCCGGAGCTTTAATGGCATTTGCAGCAGGATTTATTATTAAATATATCGGAAAAAAGAAAGCCTTACTTTTTATTTCTTTAATGGGATTTTTGGATGGAATTTACTTTGTCTGGCTAAGTAGTTTTACTCCAAACTTAGAACAATTGCTTCCGGCAATTTTAATGCTTTGGGGAACTTACGGAATGGCTTCAGTTGCTATTTATACAATTAGTATGGATATTGTTAGAAAAGGCCGCGAAGGAACAGATTTTACATTACAAATTGTTCTTACTCATCTTAGCAGTTTAATTATTGCTGTTGGAAGTGGAAAAGTGGCTCAATCAATAGGTTACGATGGTTTGTTTAAGATTGAAATTGTTTTGGCAACATTAGTATTTATGGCGGTTCCGTTTCTTTATAAACAAGAATTAGAAAATTATAAACCTTAATAAAATGTCTAATTAGATATATGTAAATAGTAATTTCTTTGTGCCTTAGTAGTGTAAATTTAACCACAGAGACACGGAGACACTAAGAAATAATTGGTTTTATTGAATTTGATTTAAAATTAAAAAATATGAAAATCCCCGAATCACTTCTTCAAAAATACAACGTACCAACTCCTCGATATACAAGCTATCCACCGGCAAACTATTTTCACGAAGAGTTCACCGCTGAAAAAAACAAGGCGGCTTTGATTGAATCTAATCAATCTCATCCTCAAAATATTTCATTCTATCTTCACATTCCTTTTTGTGGCAAACTTTGTTATTATTGTGGTTGCAACACACATATCAGCAAAGATAAAGAGATGATAAAGAGCTATGTGGAAACTCTGAAGAAGGAAATCATTCTTTATAAAAACTTCCTTGATCCAAATAGAAAAATTTCTCAAATTCATTGTGGTGGCGGAACTCCTAACTATTTGCCAATTGAAGAAGTTGAAGGAATTATGGCTATGTTTTTTGAGCATTTTGAGTTTATCCAAAACCCTGAAATTGCCATGGAATGTCATCCTGCTCATTTGACTTTTGATTATGTTGACCGACTTATAAAAAGCGGCATCAACCGAATGAGTATAGGCGTTCAGGATTTCGAATCTCAAGTAATGAAAGCTGTTAACCGTGATGAATCAATTATTCCAATTGATGAACTTGTAAAATACATCAAAACTAAAGGTGATATTTCCGTGAATCTTGATTTTGTTTACGGACTTCCGTTCCAAACTCCGGAAAATTTTAATTCGACTATAAATAAAGCTCTATCAGTTAATCCTGATCGCTTGGCAATATTCTCTTATGCACATGTGCCTTGGCTGAAAAAAGCACAACAAAAACTGGAAAAATACGATTTGCCTGATGCCGAACAAAAAATTGCTTTATTCGAAACAGCTTTTAAAATCTTAACCGAAAATGGCTATGTTGCAATTGGTCTGGATCACTTTGCCAAACCGGAAGATGAACTAAGTATAGCGCTAAATACCAAATCTTTACATCGTAATTTTCAGGGTTATTGCACTCGCGAAACTACTGGTCAGGTATATGCATTGGGTGTAAGCGGAATTAGTCAGCTAGACAACCTCTATTTGCAAAATACCAAAGATTTAAAAGTTTATAAGAAAGCTATTAATGCAGGTGAATTTCCTGTTGAAAAAGTATATTTTGTAAATGATGAAGAAAGGATTGTACGAGAAGTAATTAATGAATTGATGTGCAATAATTATCTGTCTTTTCCGAAAATGGCTTCAAAATACAAAATTACAATTGAAGAATTAAAAACCATTTTAATATTCGAGGAAGACATAATAAAACAGTTTGAAAGAGAAGGGCTATTAATTTTTAATAATAATACGATTGAAATTACGGCTGAAGGTCAGTTTTTCATGAGGAACATAGCTGCCAGTTTTGATCCAAAGATGAAAACAAATCAACGACTTTTAATTGATACGCAAGCAAACCGTAAGT
>CAZTST010000206.1:0-7138 GCA_964616585.1 uncultured Draconibacterium sp. | reverse complement strand
AGTGTTAATGTATCAAATAAAATAAAAGATTTGTATGCTGGAGTTGATTACTCTGATATTGAAATATCTCTGAAGAGTACTTCAGCGAAAAATTCAACCTTTGCAAAAGATTTGAACAGAGAAAAAGTCAATAACCTAAGTACTTTTTCTAAAACCGTTCGTGAAAAAATGAAGGAAATTTCTGATAATGACGTCTACGGGAAAATAATACAACTAAAATCTAAGGATGTTGATAGTGATAAAAACATGATAATTGTTGAAGGTGAAGTTAAAAAGGTTAAATCAAAAATTTCTATAGTATTAAATTCAGAACAAATAAAATTGGCCGCTGACGCTTTTAAAAACAATAAAACCGTCTTGATAAATGCTATTTTAGAGAAGGAAAAATTACAATATAAAGTAGTTGAATTAAAAGAATTTCGACCATTTTCAAAGTAGAATACAACTATTAAGAATCTAACCCGATTTTACCCTCCTGACAATAATGCTAGCCAACTACCACACACACAACCATTTTTGCGACGGCAAAGAAGCACCAGAAACCTATGTTAAAAAAGCGATAGAACTCAATTTTCGAGCTCTTGGATTCTCAAGTCATGCACCTGTTTTATTCGAAAACGAATTTTCGCTTCAATCTGAAAAGCTTGAAGAATATTGCAAAGAGATTGAAAGTTTAAAAGAAACTTATCACAACCAAATCGAATTATTTCTGGCACTTGAAGCAGATTATATTCCAAACAAAACTCACAATTTTTCTTATTTCAGAAAAGAGTGTAAACTTGATTATATTATTGGCTCAATTCATTTAGTCACACATCCAGTTTCTTGTGAGTTATGGTATATTGATGGTGGCAGTCAAGAACCTTGGGATAAAGGTTTGGCCGAAGTTTTTGGAAGTGATATTAGGGCCGGTGTTAGTGCTTTTTATCATCAAACTAATCAAATGTTAATCGATCAAAAACCTGAAATTCTTGGGCATTTCGATAAAATTAAAATGCACAATAAAAATCGGTTTTTTTCTCGCAAAAATAATTGGTACAATAATCTTATCCACGAAAGCCTGCAATTAGTAAAAGAAACAGATACAGTTTTAGAAATAAATACAAGAGGATTGTATAAAGGTCGTTTTGATGAGTTTTTCCCCGGAATTCCTGAAATATTAGAAGCTCAAAATATGGAAATCCCATTAATGTTAAATACTGATGCTCACCATCCTGACGAATTATTAGGCTATTATTACGAAGCATTATCAATACTAAAAAAGCTTGATATAAAAGAATTGTGGCATTTTTCTAAAAACGGGTGGTTTTCAACAGCTATAAAATAAGCAAAACATAATTTACCTTTTATTTCCTTGAATATTACTATTTTCGCAACTTCAAATTTGAAGGATAAATAGCAGAAAATGGAGTACAATTATAACGAGATTGAAAAAAAATGGCGCTCATACTGGGCTGAAAATAAAACATTTAAAGTAGAAATCGACTATTTAAAACCCAAGTTTTACGTTTTAGATATGTTTCCATATCCTTCAGGCGCCGGATTACATGTTGGTCATCCTTTAGGTTATATTGCTTCAGATATTTATTCTCGATATAAAAGAAATAAAGGTTTTAATGTTTTACACCCAATGGGTTACGATGCTTATGGCCTTCCGGCCGAGCAATACGCCATTCAAACAGGAACTCATCCTGCTGTTACAACTGAAATAAACATTGCACGTTATCGCGAACAACTCGACCAGATTGGCTTTTCATTCGACTGGGATCGTGAAGTCAGAACTTCAGATCCAAAATATTATAAATGGACACAATGGACTTTCATTCAGTTATTTAACTCTTGGTTTAATTTGGAAACGAATAAAGCAGAGAATATCAGCGCATTAATTACTTTTTTCGAAAGAAATGGAAATCAAAATTTAAAAGCAGCTAATTCCTGCGAAAAAGAATTTATAGCCGCTGATTGGAAAGCCTTTTCAAGAAAAGAACAACAAGACGTTTTGATGGCTTATAGATTAGCTTATTTGGCCGATATAAATGTAAACTGGTGTCCTGTTTTAGGAACAGTTTTGGCCAACGATGAAGTTAAAGACGGACTTTCTGAGCGCGGAGGACATCCTGTTGAAAAACGCATGATGAAACAATGGTCATTGCGAATTTCTGCGTATGCTCAACGTTTACTTGATGGTCTTAATAATTTGGAATGGACCGATTCTTTAAAGGAAACTCAACGTAATTGGATTGGTCGTTCCGAAGGTGCTTCTGTGAATTTTAAAATTAAAGGATTTGATGAGGTTCTGGAAGTTTTTACAACTCGTCCGGATACTCTTTTTGGTGCAACTTTTATGGTTATCGCACCGGAACATGAATACATCAAAAAAATTACAACTACCAAACAAAAGGCTGAAGTTGAAGGATATGTGACTTGGGCCAAAAACCGTTCGGAACGTGAACGTATGGCAGAAGTAAAAACCATTACTGGAAAATTTACAGGCGCATTTGGTATAAATCCTTTAAATGGCGAAGAAGTTCCAATTTGGACGGCCGATTATGTGCTAAGTGGCTATGGAACAGGCGCAATTATGGCAGTTCCGGGTCACGACAGCCGCGATTTTGCTTTTGCTCGCCATTTCAATCTGCCAATAATTCAGGTAGTTACACAGCCTGGAGAAAAAATAAAGCCTACTGAAGATTGGGACGAATCATACGATTCTAAAGAAGGAATTATGATTAATTCCGATTTTATAGATGGTTTGGAGGTAAAAGAGGCCATCACAATAACAATAAAGCATCTCGAAGAAATGAAAATAGGCTATGGAACTATCAATTATCGTTTACGCGATGCAATTTTCAGTCGCCAACGTTATTGGGGAGAACCTTTTCCTGTTTATTTTAAAGATGGAATTGCAGAAGTTTTTGATGAAAAAGATTTGCCTTTGAAATTACCTTCAGTAGATAAATATTTACCAACAGAAAGTGGAGAACCTCCTTTAGCACGAGCTGAAAATTGGAATACAAAAGATGGTTATCCGTTGGAAACCAGTACAATGCCTGGATTTGCAGGTTCCAGTGCATATTATTATCGTTATATGGATCCTCAGAACGATAATGAATATTTCTCTAAAGAAGCGAATTCATATTGGGAAAATGTTGATTTATATATGGGTGGCGATGAACATGCAACGGGTCATTTGATGTATGCACGTTTTTGGAGCATGTTTTTATACGATATTGGTTTAACAGTAAAAGAAGAACCATTCAAAAAATTAATTAATCAAGGGAAAATACAAGGAAGAAGTAGTTTTGTTTATCGTGTAAATCATGAAAAATATGCTGAATACTTGCTTTGGGAATTTATAAAAAAGCAAGGCATGGAAGAAGACTTTGTAAGAGAATTCCATGATGGTCACCGAAAATTTGATTTCTATAACAAAAAAGAAAATCTGATTATTGAAATCAAAAGCGAAGCCAAATTAGAAAAGCTGGAATCATATTACGAAGTTTACATTAAAGATTGCAATAAAAAACTCTTGCTAATTCCGATAGCTGATATTCTTGATTTTAATGATTCGATAGCTGAAGAAATAAAACAAGCGGTGAAAGATAAAAGCAAAGGCGTTATTTTTGAGCATAGGCGAATCAGAGAATTTAAACCACTTTTTGTTTCAAAAAACATTAAAGACAGAGCTTTGTTCTCAACAGCAATCCATGTTGATATTGATTTAGTACATAATGATATTCTTGATGTAGAAGCTTTTAAAAACTGGCGCGAAGAATATTCTGATGCCGAATTTATTTTGGAAGAAGGAAAATATCATTGCGGTTGGGAAGTTGAAAAAATGTCGAAATCGAAATATAATGTCCAAAACCCTGATGATTTGATTATAAAATATGGAGCCGATACTTTCCGTTTATACGAAATGTTTTTAGGGCCGATTGAAAGCCACAAACCTTGGGACACAAATGGCATAGAAGGCGTTTTCCGTTTTATGAAAAAATTCTGGAAATTATATCATACTGTTGATGATTTTGATTTAAGCGAAGCCGAACCAACAAAAGAAGAACTTAAAATTTTGCATCAAACAATAAAAAAAGTGCAAGACGATATCGAGCGCTTTTCGTTCAATACTACAGTTAGTCAGTTTATGATTTGCACTAACCAACTAACTGATTTAAAATGCAATAAGAAAGGTATTTTAGAACCATTAACTATTCTGATTTCTTCCTTTGCACCTCACATTGCCGAAGAGCTTTGGGAAAAAATAGGTCATACTGAAACTATTAGTAAAGCAGAATTCCCACTTTTTATCGAAGAATATATCAAGGAAAACAACTTTGAATATCCGGTTTCTTTTAATGGAAAAATGCGTTTTAAAATTGAGCTGCCGGTAACAATGGATAAAACTGAAGTTGAAAAAGCTGTGCTTGCTGCACCAGAAGCCAAGAAATGGCTGCAAGGAAATCCGCCGAAGAAAATGATTGTAGTGCTAAATCGCATTGTAAATGTTGTGATTTAGCTATGCAAAAGCTTTCGCCTGAATATTGGGATAAAACGTACAATACCAATCAAATAGCTTGGGATATTGGGTCTATTTCAACACCTTTACGAGAGTATTTTGATCAGCTAAGCAATAAATTGATACGTATTTTAATTCCTGGCGCAGGCAACGCTTACGAAGCTGAATATCTTTGGAAACAAGGATTTAAAAATGTGTTTGTACTTGATTATTCTAAGGTAGCGGTTCAAAGCTTTTTATCGCGCTTTCCTGATTTTCCTACAGAGAATATTTTCTGCGAGGATTTTTTTCAGCATAAAGAGAATTACGATCTGATAGTAGAACAAACTTTTTTCACCTCCATATTTCCTTCTCAGCGAAAAGAATATGCAGCAAAAACTGCTGAATTATTGAAGTCGGGCGGAAAATTGATGGGCTTGATTTTTAACCATCATTTTAATTTTGAAGGACCTCCTTATGGTGGAACACATGAAGAATATCAGGCCTTGTTTTCGCCCTATTATAACTTTAAAATATTTGAAGCGGCATATAATTCTATTAAACCTCGAAGGAATAGGGAATTGTTTTTTGTGATGGTGAAGAACGGTAAATAGAGAAGCTCCTTTGTGTGCCTTCGTGTTGAACTTAGTGATCCTTTTTGTGGTTCAATCAATTTATATTTACCACAAAGGCGCACAAAGGAAGTCACAAAGAAAGTCACAAAGGAAAATGCTTACTTAGACAAATCATAACCTATCAGTGCTGCGGTTTTACTTAGTATCTCCTGTTGATCATTTTCAATCGATTGGCTAAGCTCAGACTTATTTTTCTTCAATCGTGCCCAACGCCATGCTTTTAAAAATTGTCTGAAAGAAACCCAATAGGCTCTAGCCAGAATTCCCAATATTGGCATAGCCACAAAAAAGCCTAAAACAATTATCCAATCTTTAAAAATAAACCAAATAATTAAAGTTTCGATAAAATGGAAAAGCGGCCAAAAAACCAAAGTAATGGCAAATTTTACACTGCTTCTAAACTGTGGATCCTCCATTTTGAGTCCGATAAAAATGGATAAACCAAAAGGAATATAATTTAAAATCCAACCAATGAAAAATATCGGCGAAGTCAAAATATAAATGAATAGCTCGCCAAACATAGGAAAGAACAAGCTAGGCTTTTTCCGAACGATATCATAGTTTAAACCTTGATTATTGATAGTATCACGATAGCGGAGAACAAGTTCCTGAAAAGCGTCCATTTTCTCCGGATTCTCTTCTTCAAAAACTTCTAAACGTCGGATTAACTCTTTATCGGTTTGAAATTTATAGGGTTGTTTGGCCGATGGGAAACCCAGCATTTCAGCCATTTCATTTTTATAAATTTCACGAAGCTCGTTATAAAGTTCATAATGCTTTTCGCTCTTAATATTAACCATTAATGAGATCAACGATTTGGCCAGTTGTTCTTTTATTTGATTGATGGCAATAGCGGGATTGTCTCTGTAAGAATCAGCATAATCAGAAACAGGAATGGGTTTACCGAAATTAATAAGTAATTCAGAGCGAAAATTAACATAATCAGAATATTCCATACCAACGGGAACGACTAGCATATTCAATTTAAAATCGTTGGCATCTTCAGTTTGAAATGCAATACGTGCAAAGCCTTTTTTTAGCGTACGTAAACGATGTTGATCGCCATGGTTGCCTTCCGCCATAATCACAAGTCCAATCTTGTTTTTAATTACATCTATTGTTTTTTGGAAGGTTTTATCGTTTTTCTTAAGCTCACTGTAACCGTCTTTTATTCTAAAAATGGGCATCATTCGAAAAAAATACAAGAGAGCCGCAATAATGGGATTCCTGAAAATATCAGACCGAGAAAGGAATACTAAACGTCCTTTAAATCCAAATAAAAAAACAAGCGCGTCCATCAATGCGTTTTGATGATTTCCTGTAAAAATTAGATGCGCATTTTTAGGAACTTGATCATGGTTCAGAATAACAATGCGCCGATAAAAAACACGGTTATGCCAAAAAGCAACAAGGGGTTTTAAAAAAAGGTATGGATATGATTTTTTATCAATTCGTTCGAAGCCCATCTATTTGCTTTTAACTTTTGCTAAATTTTTTCTTGAAAAATAATTAAACATTTGAGATAAACCACCCGACCAATAAGCCGAAAGTGCAAACCCACTTAAAATATGCCAAATTCCCCACCAGGCAGCAATAATGGCCATTCCGCCCAATTCCATTTCCGGAGGGAAAATTTTTGGATTAAAAATCAAAACTAAAACCAAACCTGAGTTTTGTATTCCCGTTTCTATGGATAAGGTTCTTCTGTCAGCTAATGGGCGTTTGAAAATACTTCCTAAAAAATAACCTGTGCCTAATGCTAAAGCGTTATGTATTAGTACTATAAAGAAAACAAACTCAATTACGTTTATAAAATGATCGAAATTATTTTTAAAAGCCATAACTATAACGGCAATAAAAATAAAAATTGAAATACGTTTTATTGGTTTTAAAACCTTGCTTGTAAATTTAGGAAATTTTGAATTAACAAAAATTCCAAGCATTAGAGGTATTCCTAAAATTATAAATACTGTCTGGAACATTTTATAAACGTAATTGAGTTTGTTTT
>CAZTST010000205.1:0-7209 GCA_964616585.1 uncultured Draconibacterium sp. | reverse complement strand
TTTTTGTGCAATTTCTGCAAGTAAACTTCGTTTTCCGGCAATATGACTGGGGTCGGTAAAAATGGGTAAATCAGGATATAGACGTTTTAATTCAATAGGAATTTCCCACATGGGAGCATTTCGATAAACTGATTTTTTATAGAAATCAAAACCGCGATGAATTGCCGCAAGTTTAGTAATTCCCACATCATGAATCCTTTCCAGTGCACCTATCCATAGAGCTAAATCGGGATTTAAAGGATTTTTAATCATTACAGGAATATCGACTCCTTTTAAGGCTTTGGCAATTTCCTGAACAGAAAAAGGATTTACTACTGTCCGTGCACCCAACCAAAGCACATCAATCTCATATTTCAAAGCTAGTTCAACATGATTTGGACTGGCAACCTCAACGGTTGTTTTTAATCCGGTTTCTTGTTTTACTTTTTGCAACCATTTTAAAGCTTTTTCGCCATGACCTTCAAACATATTTGGTCGAGTTCGCGGTTTCCAAACTCCTGCGCGAAATAATTTTACAGTATCAATTTTGGCAAGTTCATGAGCAGTTTGAAGCAACTGATCTTCCGATTCGGCACTGCATGGACCACTGATTATCAAAGGTTGATTATCAGCTTTTAGCCAAGAATTCAGATCTTCAACTATCAGCTTGTTTGTCATATCGCAAAAATACAAATTATACCAATTGTTATTCAAAATGCCGCGTAGCAAGTTTTGAATTTACAATGGTTAATGCCGATAGTCTAACAAAGGCGCAAATTGAACGAAGTGTATTGAAAATCAGTGAGGCAAATAAAAAAACAATAATGCTGAGCTGAAATATGCGGCATTTTGTTGGCTAATCGGTATTATGTATTTTAAAGGCTCTTTATTGAGTGAGAAACAGATTTCAAAATCAAGAAAAAAAAGCGTTTAACATAAAAAAATCATTTGCTTAAAAAACCTACCTTTGCTCAGAGTAAAAAAATGGAAAAACACTGGGTAATAAGAGAAGTTGCAGATGAGCAGATAATAAAAAAACTGTCTCAGGAGCTTGAAATAAGTGAGCATCTGGCTAATTTATTGGCGCAACGTGGTGTAAGAACCTTTGAAGAAGCCCGATCGTTTTTCCGTCCTGATTTGAGCCAATTGCACGATCCTTTTCTTATGAAAGACATGGAAAAAGCTGTGATTAGGATTCAAAAAGCCATCCAAAAAAAAGAGAAAATTTTAGTATATGGCGACTACGATGTGGATGGCACAACGGCTGTTGCTTTAGTTTATTCATTTTTAAAAAAAATTGGAGCTGTACTCGATTTTTATATTCCGGATCGCTTTTCCGAAGGATATGGTATTTCAACTCAGGGAATTGATTTTGCTGCTGAAAATAATTTCAAATTAGTTATTGCTCTTGATTGTGGTATAAAAGCTGTTGATAAAATAGAATATGCTAAATCATTGGGAGTTGAATTTATTATAGGCGATCATCATCGCCCCGGCGATCAACTTCCTGATGCAGTTGCTGTTTTAGATGCTAAACGAGATGACTGTCCATATCCATACAAAGAATTGTCGGGTTGTGGTGTTGGTTTTAAACTTGTTCAGGCAATTGCCCATATTAAGCAAATTCCATTTAAGCAATTGGAAGAATATCTCGATTTGGTTGCCATAAGTATTGCAGCAGATATTGTTCCAATTACAGGGGAAAATAGAGTATTAGCCTTTTTTGGATTAAACAGGATTAATAAAACTCCTCGTAAAGGAGTGGAGGCAATTTTAAAATATACCAGCGTACGCAAAGCTCGACCACGCAATTTAAATCAAGCACAAAACGCATTTGATAAACCACTAAGTATTAGCGACTTAGTATTTCAACTTGGGCCTCGCATCAACGCAGCAGGACGTATTGAAAGCGGAAAAGACTCTGTACGTTTACTGATTAGTAAAACTACTGAAGAAGCAGATATTATTGCCGACCAAATTAATGATTTGAATACAGAACGCAAAAACCTTGATAGTAAAACTACCGAAGAAGCATTAGCTATTATTGAAAACGATCCTGAACAAAAAAACAAAAAAGCAAATATTGTTTTTAAACCCGATTGGTCGAAAGGGGTTATCGGAATTGTTGCTTCACGACTAATTGAAAAGTACTACAAACCTACAATTGTATTTACCAAATCCAACGGCTTTCTTACAGCTTCCGGACGCTCTGTGCATGGCTTTGATATTTACGATGCAATTGAGTCGTGTAGCTCAACACTTGAGCACTTTGGCGGTCATACTTATGCTGCAGGATTATCCATAAAACCGGAAAATCTGGAAGCTTTCAGTAAATGTTTTGAGAGATATGTAGAAGAAAACATTAAAGAATCTTCACTAGTTCCGGAAATCACAATCGATTTGGAGCTGTGCCTTAATGATATCAATCTTAAGTTTTACCGCATTTTAAAACAATTTGGTCCTTTTGGCCCTGGCAATATGGTACCGATTTTACAGGTTAACGAACTAATTGATACAGGTAAATCAAGAATTGTGGCAGAGAAGCACATTAAACTGGAAGTTGTGCATAGAAACACTTCGGGATACCCTCTTACCGGTATAGCTTTTCAACAATCCGATAAATTCCATTTGGTTAAATCCGGTAGCGAATATTACAAAAAAGGCAATGAAGAAAAGCAGACAGTTTTTAATCTTTGTTTTTCTCTGGAAGAAAATGAGTGGAATGGCGCGAAAAATCTTCAACTAAATGTTAAGGACATTAAAGCATTTAAGGAATAAAACCCTCATTTTTTGTTGGTTCAGAATCTAAAACATCAACTACTTCATCAACAGTCGCAACTTGTTTTTCCAATTTCCCGCTTTTTCTGAGTAAAAAAGAAAAGTAGAACATACCTACTCCTATAGCCAGAATAAATAATCCAAAAATTTGGATCATTAGTCCAATTATTAGTTCCGGGAAAAAGATGACAAAAAGGCCAAGGATAACAGCTACAGAACCGTTAATTTTATGTAAAAGGCGACCCTTAATTTCAGACTCTGAAATCAATCCAACAGAGAATTGATACACACCTAAAACAATTGCCCACAATCCTGCTAAAATCAATAAAAATTTTATTGAAGCTTCGGGGAATATCATAATCATGGCTCCAATTACCAGATTAAACAAACCCTGAAATAGCCAAAAAACCATACTTTTACTGTCTTTTGCAGAATTAAAAGCCCCAAAAACCAACACTAATCCAGTAAAAGCAATCAAAACACCTATAAGAAAAATAAAAGTTTTCAGTGTTTCAACAGGAACAAAAATTAATATTAATCCAAAAACCGTAACCAAAATAGCATTGATTAAGATTAAAATCCATTTTTTTGATAGCATTTCCATCTCAAATAATTTTTATAATGGAGTAAATATATGACTTAATATTGAGTTTCAAAAATAATAAATGAGTTAACGAATAGAACAAAATTATCATAAGTCATTCCTGTTAAAATACAAGAATAAAAAAAGGCGACTAAAAAAGTCGCCTTAAATATATTATTGTTTTTAATTACATTTCAAAACTTGTGTAATTTGAAATTTTGCAGCTGCAACATTAGGCCCGCCTGTTACTTTTTTATAAGCGGCACAAGCATTAGCAGAACTTCCGTTTCCCTCAAATGCTTTTCCCAGTTCAAAGTTCACAGCCGATACATCAACGCCTTCCAATTCTAAAGCTTTTTTTGCAGCTTCGATTGAATCATCCCAATTTTTAAGCTTATTGTTTGCTAAAGCCAATAAATAAAAAGTGTTGGGAGAGCTTTGAGAATAATTTAGCGCCTTGTTTAATAATTCAATTGCTGCAGAATTGTGCTCAATTTGTAATTCTGAAGCAGCTTTGGATTCTAACATTATTTGAGCGGCTTCTTTTGCGCTAGCTAGCTTTTTGTCAGCAGAGCTATTTCCTTCGCCCAAAAGTATTACTTTATCAAATGCTTCAGTTGCTTTATCTAATTGATCCATTTCTTTATAAGTCATTCCTTTACCATAAAAAGCATCTACGCAGTCGGATTTATAAATTAAAGCCTCATCGAAAACTTTTAATGCGCCTTCAAAATCTTTTTTCCCCAACAACGTTAAACCTTTAGTGGAATAAATTTTAGGAATATAAGAAGACGCCTGATTTTGAGTTTTATCATCACCTACTTCTTTAGCTATTTTCTCTGAGTTTTTCAATGCCTTTATAGCGCTATCAAAACTTTTCTTTTTGTAAAGAGTAATTCCTTCTTTAAAATAGGTGTAGGCCAATGTTTTTTGAATAGTTGCCTTTAGTTCGTCTGCATCAAATCCAATATTGTTGCAAATTGAAATGCTTTCTTCCCATGCTTTTATGGCACCTTGGTAGTTTTTGGCTTTATCAAGCTCAATTCCTTCATTAAATTTAGCACCTGCAGCATTTAAGTCCTGTGCATTGGCAAAAGAAACCAGCCCAATAAAAAGAGCCAGTAAGATTAATTTCATTTTATTCATTTTTTATTCGTTCTTTGGGTTTGCATTATTTTATCGCGGCAAATATATAAAAATCAGCCGAAAACAAACGACACTTAACATTTTTTCAGTAATCTTATTGTTAAATACTATTCACTTGACTTAAAAATATGCATTATTTTTGCTTAATAAAAGGAAAAACAATTATGATCGAACTAAAAATATCTGATGCAGTTAAAGGTAGCCGACCAAATGTAAACTTGCCAAATAAGGAAATATTTGAATTTTTAAATGAAGAAGGAGTTAGAAAATTAATAGGCGATCATTACGATTTGATTAAAACAAGCAGTATCAGAGACATATTTCCTCCCAACGATGTAATTTTTGAGGTAGCCAAGAAAAATTCTGCCGATTTTTTTGTACAAATTTTGGGTGGCTCTTCATATTATAACGAAAATAGAGGAGCGCCAATGCTGGTGCGCAGACATAATCCTTTTTCAATAACTGCTGATGCACGTAAGGTATGGCTTGGAATTTATCAGGAACTTCTACCGAAATTAGGAATGCCCGATGAACTGTTATATTCGTTTTGGAATTATCTCGATCAGTTTTCTATTTGGATGATAAATACTGATTAAATAACAAGTATATTCTACTATACATTTGATAGTGAATATTTTATACTTGGTGGAAACAATAAATTCAAACTGTTTGGTTTAATCTTGAACAAAGGTCCTTTTTCAACAACCTTGCCTTTTGAATTTCTTTTAATTAGATGATCAAGTGTAATGATTCCCTGTTCAAGTAAGATATCAAATTGAGAAACAATAGGTTTGTTTGTATGCTCAACCTTTTTATAGAGGAAATGTTCATTTCCTGCAATATTAATACTATCCGCAGCAACCCAAAAAGTTTCTTTATGTTTTTCAAGCAATCTACTGTGTAATTTATCTAATGTCCAAATTGCAAAATCCCCGATTCTATTATCATTAGAATTTTCAATAAGATTATAGACTTCTGATTTAACGTTTAAAGAAAGACCTTGGGAATTAGCTTTTATTGCAGAAACAGTACAGTATAGCTTGAAATCACCATCTCTCCAGTATCCAAATGCATCTAATATTTCAGCCGAACTTTTAAACTTACTTAAATTCCATTCTGGTACTTGAGCAAACAAATTTTTTCGATTACCTTTTTTATCTCTATAAGATTTTAGTTCGATCCCCTTATAATCTGGTTTTTTAGAAGAGTTTATAGGAATCCCAAGAGCTCTTTCTAAAGTCCTACCCACAGAAGTATCTGCCGCAAGCATTGAAGGAATTGGTGAGCCCGCAATCTTTCTAAGCATAAATAGCAACTCTTTAGAAATAATAGTTTCCCTTCTATTTATCTCTTGCACAAGCTCTTTTAAAGGATTTATCAACAAAGATTCTAATAACAACTTAACAGGTAATAGAGTTAGATTAAATACGTGTATTTTACTTTCAAAACATATTAAGGCAATTATATCGTTTGGATTGGAATGATTTAATAAACCTGAAAACCAAATTCTCGGATCTCCTTTTTTTGTCTTTGGTCTATAAAGTGAAACTTTTGTTCTGTAAATTGTATTTTCTTCGTAAATAAGTCCCTCAACAATTACTTTATGTTCAGGGCCTTGAGTTTGTAAGCTATAATCGTGAAAATTATTAGTTTTCAAATAATTACGAACTGCACCTGTGGCATCCAGAATAGATTTATTAAGACCTGTAGCTGTAGGTTCTATTAAAGCCAGAGATATTGAATGTTCTGTTAAAATCGTGAGTTTTTGCGATTCGCTTTTTGATAATATTCTCATTTTATATTTTTCAAAATTACAGAAGCAATTGCCCTAGCCAAAAGTGGCGGAACAGAATTCCCGACTAATGTATATTGTGGCACATCTGTTTTTCTATTGTTACCTCCAGTAGAACGTTTTCCTTGAAAAACAAAAGAATCATCAAATGATTGTAAACGTGCCATTTCCCTTACGGTTAGTGCTCTTGGAGAATTGTAATGAATATAATCGTCTGGTATTGTCATAACAGTAGGGCTTTGTTTCTCCGGATTAAGAACGTTATAGTTTCTTTTATTAGATGTTAAACCACATTCTTCTAATTTAAATTTGGCCTTTTTGTAACCACCTTTTTTTAAGATAATATCTAAACGAGTAATTACATCCTCATTCTGTTTGCTTGTTTTATGGTTATGTAGTATATCAAAGACCTTTTCCCCATTTTCAAGTGCTTCTGAACTTTTCACATAAAATGGACGACTGGCATTTTTGAAACGTCCATTTAGTCGGCCTATTTTACTCCAATCTGAAAAAGTTTTTCCTGTAGATGGATTAAGGCTTCCATCCAAAGATCTGTTTTTCAATAGGTCTTTCATTTTCTTCTCATTGCCATTGAATTGAAAAGATAAATCAATTTTGTCGTAATTGTGCGCTTCTTCATTATTCCCAACAAAATCTAAATCAAAAAGAGCTTCAAATACCGTAACTTTTTCCTCGGAGCTCACTGTTGAAGGAATTTTAGAAATAAACTTTTGATCTTTTCTACAACCTATAAACAAAACCCTTTCTCTATTTTGAGGCACACCGTAATTAGAAGCATTTGCAATAAAAGGAGCTTCAATTTTGTAAAGTCTAATATTGTTAATTATTTTATTCAAATTTTCTTTTTGTTCTTTATTACAATCGTTTTTAAGAAATTGAAGAGTATCTTCAAAACTGAGGGTATAAATAT
>CAZTST010000204.1:0-7274 GCA_964616585.1 uncultured Draconibacterium sp. | reverse complement strand
ATGCTCAAGTTCAATTAAAACAGAATGCGCTTTCTCCATTAAAACGCTTTTGTTTTTCTCGTCATTTAGATAATAGAGATAATATAAGCTTGCCAAACCAATAGTAAAAAACGAAAATAGCAAAACAGCAACCATATTGATTTGCAGACGTGACCGAAACCCTATGTTTAAATTTGAAAAATTCTGACTCAGATAGATTAACAAAAACAAAGCTAAAATGTTCAAACTGTAGAAGAGGAATAAAAAAGCCAAAGAAGCAATTTGCTTTAGCCAGGATATATTAGGCTTACTAACGATTAAAACATTCTGATTATCTTGAACATACACAAAATGTGAATAGTCTTCAAAAGAAAAATAATTCTCATTTTCGATGAGATTCTGATTATAGGATTCAAGATTTTGTTTGTAATCAAATCCTCCAAACCACTCACTTAATTCCCCATTAAAATAATATGCATAAGCATAATTGCTAAAAAAACGCATATCCCAGTTTTTGCCATCAGAAAGAAGAGCAGGCATACCTAATTCTTTTGGTTGGTATTTGGATAGGAATTCAACAAAAAGTTTTGTTTTGGTATCTTTTTCTTTGCAGAATTCAATAATGCCAATGTAATTCTTGGTTCTAAAATGCTGATCCACTAAAAAAAGCACATTTTCTTCTATAGTATCGTTTGCCTGACTGATTCGTTCATTGAAAAAGGGGAAACAAGGGGTTTCAACTTCTTGCGGCATAAGCAAAAGCTGGCTTTGGGCATCGCAAAAAACCATACTTATTTCATAATTTCTTGATGCTTCCTTAAAATACTTTCTATTAATCTGCTCAATCAAGTCTTCAATCGAACAATCAGCAGCATAAAGGCTGGCAATCAATGAGCTATCTGAAAGAATTTTTTGCTTTTCAGACAAAAAATGATTTTCCAACAAAGGGTCGTTTTTTAACAAATAAGTTGACAGACCGGATTTTCGAATATCTTCCTCTTTTTGGTTCGAAAGGCTTGTATAATAAACAGCGCTAATCGAAATGAACAGAAATAAGAAATAGACATTTTGCCAAAAAGATGTTTGAAATTTTTTAGCAAAAAGATAGAATATCGAAAGAAAATAGATAAACAAAAATAGTTGGTTAAATTGATTTATCGGATCGGTTTGCCGGGGAAGATATCCAAAAAGTAAAGCAATAAAAAAAGAAGGAAGAATATAGAACAGCTTATTTTTCAGGTTAAATAATGCTAATTCGATAAATTTCTTGCTAAGAAAAAACCAAGCCAGCTGCAAAAACATCATTAAGATTAGTACTGTATAGCTAAAGAAATTCAGCTTGGAAATAGCTGTGATTTCCAAATTTATTTGAGAATCGAAAACCAAACTTATTAAAAGTCGATATAAGCCGTAATAAAGCACAGAAATCACTAAAAGGACGCCGGTGGTCAGGCTAATTTGTGAGGTTATCGAAAGCTTTTTTAATTGCGTAATTTGATAATGGTGATAGAA
Source organism: uncultured Draconibacterium sp. (assembly GCA_964616585.1). Lineage (GTDB taxonomy): Bacteria > Bacteroidota > Bacteroidia > Bacteroidales > UBA12170 > UBA12170. The sequence goes on along the minus strand of CAZTST010000204.1, from coordinate 5,783 downwards.
AAACAAAACACTTGAGAATAACCAGATACTGATTAAAAATAGCTGCCCCAGCGAAGAATAAATGCTTAAATTGGCGTAAAGCTGAGGTTGAAATAAATAGCTTTTGAAAAGAACAGATGGAAATCCAATCCATACAAAAAACAAAATGTAAATGCCTAGTAAACTACTAAATATCAATACTTTTCTTAAAGCAGTCGTTTTCAAAATTTTTGCTTTTTTCAATGCTGCATCAGCACAAAAAGCAAAAAATATAAATGATAACAAAAAAGCAAAGAATAGAAAATAGGGCATTTGATTTGCTAAACGTTGAGTTTCCTTAAAGGTAAATGAAAATAAAAAGTTGTTATTCGAATCGGCTATTTCATAATCGCCTCTTTCTTTTGAGAGTTTTAAATCGACTTTTATGTTGTTTGACGCCATAAAATTATCATGCAATAAATCGTTTTGCAAAGTATAATCAACTTGTAAAATTTTTATGCCATAAAGAGTATAGTCTTGCGCAGATATAGTTTGAGTAATCAACCAGTGTGGGCCGATTTTAGTACAAGAAAATTCATTGGCAAGTAAACTGTCAGAATCGGGGAAAAGCAATTGGTTGTTAGTCCAGAATTTAAGCTCTTGATTTTGATATAAAAAAAAAGCCAAATTAGAACCGTTTTCTTTTTGATAGATCAAAGCTTGTTCTTCAAAAGCAAGTATTCCTTGTTCAATCAAAGTTGTTTGCAGCTTTTGAAGTTTAGGATTTATTTCAGTTGAAAAATCCAGAACAGTTTGTTGCAAATCATTCTGAACTTTTTCTTCCGTTTGGAAACGCGAATTGTTAATACTCAAGCTTAACCCGAGAAAAAAAAGCACAAAAAATAAAAAGAAGCTAAAGCTGACGATAGTTTTTTTACTCATAACACGAAAATACAATTTTAAATTGATTTGATACAAGATACGAGCCAAAATGAGTTTGGAAAAAAGATTAACTTTGCAGCCATAAAATTTTAAAAAAAATAGAAATATGTCCAACACGATGACGCAAACAATTGATTATAAGATTGCTGATATAAAATTAGCAGATTGGGGAAGAAAAGAAATAGAAATTGCCGAGAAAGAAATGCCGGGATTGATGGCTGTTCGCAATAGATATAATACTACAAAACCTTTGCAAGGAGTGCGCATAACCGGCTCTTTACATATGACAATTCAAACAGCCGTTCTTATTGAAACCCTTGTGGCTTTAGGAGCAGATGTACGATGGGCCAGTTGCAATATTTTCTCTACTCAGGATCATGCAGCTGCTGCTATCGCGGCTTCAGGAATTCCTGTTTTTGCCTGGAAAGGCGAAACATTGGAAGAATATTGGTGGTGTACTATTCAAGCGCTTAGTTTTCCTGACGGAAAAGGTCCTCAACTAATTGTTGACGATGGTGGTGATGCTACTTTGTTGATTCACAAAGGTTATGCTGCTGAAAAAGATGCTTCTGTTTTAAATGTAAATGCTAGCAGTATTGAAGAAAAAGAAATCCTGAAATTGCTGAAAGCAACTTTGGTTGAGGATAATAAAAAATGGCATAGAGCAGTAGCTGATTGGAAAGGCGTTTCCGAAGAAACAACAACCGGTGTTCATCGTTTATATCAAATGTTTGAGAAAGGCGAATTACTTATTCCCGCTATTAATGTAAATGATTCTGTTACCAAATCGAAATTTGATAATCTATATGGATGTAGAGAATCACTTGCCGACGGAATAAAACGTGCTACTGATGTTATGCTTGCCGGAAAAGTTGTAGTTATTGCAGGTTATGGCGATGTTGGAAAAGGTTCTGCCCATAGTATGCGTTCTTATGGAGCTCGTGTTATTGTTACAGAAATTGATCCTATTTGCGCTTTACAAGCAGCAATGGAAGGTTTTGAAGTAACCACTATGGAAGATGCTTTAAAAGAAGGCAATATTTTTGTTACTACCACCGGTAATAAAGATGTTATAACCTTAAAACATATGAAAGCGATGAAGGATCAGGCCATTGTTTGTAATATTGGCCATTTTGATAATGAAATTCAAGTTGCTGATTTAGACAATGCTTCCGGTGTTAAAAAAGTGAACGTAAAACCTCAGGTTGATCAATATTATTTTGAAGATGGTCGTTCTATTTTTATTTTGGCAGAGGGTAGGCTTGTAAATTTAGGTTGCGCAACCGGCCATCCTTCCTTTGTTATGAGTAATTCGTTTACCAACCAAACATTGGCACAATTAGATTTGTGGGAAAAACGCAACGAATATAAGGTTGGCGTATATCGTTTGCCAAAATATCTCGATGAGGAAGTTGCTCGTTTACATTTAGAGCAAATTGGTGTGAAATTAACAAAACTTACTCCCGAGCAAGCAGCTTATCTTGGAGTTAATGCCGAAGGTCCATATAAGGCAGATCATTACCGTTATTAAGAAATTAAATTGCTATTATCCGGCTTTTTGATCAATTCAAAAAGCCGGATTTTTTTTCGAATTTTCAGTTAAAACATTCTAAAATGCACGGTACACTTGCTTGAGCGAGCATCGTGCAAGTGCTGTGCCAAAACAAAAGAAAATTTAATTTATTTTTAAGAAATTGTTCAAAAAAAAGCAAAAAAAGCTCTAAAATGTTTTTGTAATATAACGTAATATACAATATATCAGTACTTTAATAAATTATTTCAAAAAATAATCTTGAAAATTACAAATTTTATATTTCCAATTAAGTCAAGCATTTACAGCTAAGATTAAGTTAATAACATTGGGCTGTTGATAATTTAAAAAGTAATTTTCAAAAATCATAATTACATTTGGTCGAGAGAAAAAAAGAGCCACAACCTAGCTTTGACTAGTTTAAAATTTATTAGAACTCAATTTGTTATGGAGAAAGAATTATACGCAAAAACATCAAAAGTAAAAGAAGAAGAGAAAAAGAATGTTACTTCTGATTTTTATCGTAAAATTGAAGTCCAGCGATTTCAAAACGAGTCCGTAATTAAGGATAATAAAAAACCCACAAATGATTTTGCGGAAAATGATTTTAAGCTTAATCATAAATCATATTCACATCAAGAAGTTATTGAGGCCGCGACTAAGTATTTTGGTGGTGATGATCTTGCTGCAAGTGTGTGGATGAACAAATATGCACTGAAAAACTCTAATGGACATATTTTTGAGCTTACTCCTGACGATATGCATGAGCGAATTGCATCTGAGATTAGCCGTGTTGAGCAAAAATATTCAGATCCTGTTTCAAAAGCAACTATTTTCGAGCTTTTAAAAGATTTCAAATACATTATTCCGGCAGGAAGTCCAATGGCTGGCATTGGAAACAATTTTCAGGCATCTTCTTTATCAAATTGTTTTGTTATCGGAAATGATGGGAGCTCAGATTCATACGGTGGAATTATGAAAATTGATCAGGAACAAGTTCAGCTGATGAAACGCAGAGGAGGTGTTGGACATGATTTATCTCATATTCGCCCAGCGGGTTCATCTGTTAAAAATAGCGCATTAACATCTACAGGAATAGTTCCTTTTATGGAGCGTTATTCAAATTCAACACGCGAAGTTGCACAAGATGGTCGCCGTGGAGCGTTAATGTTAAGTATTTCAGTAAAACATCCTGATGTTGAGTCTTTTATAGATGCAAAAATGACGCAAGGAAAAGTTACCGGTGCTAATGTTTCAGTAAAAATTACCGATGACTTTATGCGTGCAGTTATTGCCGGAACTAATTTCCATCAACAGTATCCAATTGATAGTGATAAACCTAAAGTTGTAAAAGAAACAGATGCCCTAAAATTATGGGATAAAATAATTCACAATGCTTGGTCATCAGCAGAGCCCGGAATACTTTTTTGGGATACCATTATAAAAGAGTCAGTTCCAGACTCTTATGCTGATATGGGCTTTAAAACTGTATCTACAAATCCTTGTGGTGAAATTCCACTCTGTCCCTACGATAGTTGTCGTTTATTGGCTCTTAATCTATACAGTTATGTAGAAAATCCATTTACCGATGAAGCAGTTTTTAATTCAGAATTATTTGCAGAGCATGTTCATTATGCTCAGCGGATTATGGATGATATTATAGATTTAGAGATTGAGAAAATCGATCGTATTATTGATAAAATAGAAACAGATCCTGAAGATAAAGAAATTAAACGCGTTGAAATGAATCTTTGGGAAAACATTAAAAGAAAGAGTATTGAAGGTCGTCGTACTGGAATTGGCATTACTGCCGAAGGCGATATGTTGGCAGCTTTAGGTATGCGTTATGGTTCTGACGAAGCAATTACTTTTTCAACTGAAGTACATAAATTGATGGCGATAGAAGCATATCGCTCCTCAATAAATCTGGCTAAATCGAGAGGTGCTTTCCCTATTTTTAATTATGAGCGCGAAGCTAATAATCCATTTGTTAGTCGTATTCGCGAAGCTGCACCGGAAGTAATTGAAGACATGAAAAAATATGGCCGTAGAAATATTGCCTTACTAACAATTGCTCCAACAGGCAGCGTAAGTATCTGTACTCAAACATCTTCTGGTATTGAGCCTGTGTTTTTGGTAGCCTACAAACGCCGTCGTAAAGTTAATCCCAACGATAAAAATGCAAATATCAGCTTTGTTGATGAAATAGGCGATAGTTGGGAAGAATATAATGTTTTCCATCCAAAATTTATGGATTGGTTACTCATTAAGGGTTATAATGGGGACGATGTAAAAAAGTATTCAGAAAAAGAATTAAATATTCTAATAGATAAATCGCCATACCAAAATGCAACATCCAAAGACATTGATTGGGTTAGTAAAGTAAGAATGCAAGGCGAAATACAAAAATGGGTCGATCATTCTATCTCGGTTACTGTAAATCTTCCTACCGATGCTTCAGAAGAAATGGTAAGTGATGTATATACAACAGCATGGAAATCTGGCTGTAAAGGCATGACAATTTATCGCGATGGTTCTCGTTCCGGCGTTTTGGTAGCACAAGATAAAGATAAAAAAGCAAATACATTTTGTGAAACACAGGCACCGGTTCGTCCTAAACGTCTTGAGGCCGATGTTATTCGTTTCCAAAACGATTATGAAAAATGGATAGCCGTTGTGGGTCTTCTAGATGGAAAACCCTATGAAGTTTTCACAGGTCAGGCAGATGACTTTTATTTGCCACCATGGGTTGAAAAGGGAGTTGTAATTCGAAATAAAAAAGAAGGTGAGCGTGCACGTTACGATTTTCAATTCCTTGATAAGCAGGGATATAAAGTAACATCAGAAGGTTTGTCACGCACTTTTAATAAAACATTCTGGAATTATGCAAAATTAATTTCCGGTATTTTACGTCATGGTATGCCACTGTACCAAGCTGTAGAATTAATCTCCAATCTAAACTTTGATACTGAAAGTATAAATACGTGGAAAAATGGTGTTGTCAGATCATTGAAGAAGTATATTCCGGATGGTACAAAAGCAGGAAAAAATAATTGCCCTGAATGTGGAGTCGATGATGGACTAATATATAAGGAAGGATGCTTGACTTGTAAACATTGCGGGTATTCTAAATGTGAATAAAAGAGCAAAGAATAATATATGAAAAAACTCCGGAGATTTCTCTTCGGAGTTTTTTTATTTTTACTTTTCATCTTTCTTTTTCGAACAAGTACTGCATCCGAAAATTGCATAAAGACCACAGAAGTTTAAAAGTGCGGTTAGTAAAAAGATAATGGCTACAATAATAAGCACTATGCCTACTATTCCACTAATATAACCGAAATAATATAGC
>CAZTST010000203.1:0-7278 GCA_964616585.1 uncultured Draconibacterium sp. | reverse complement strand
CATAATTTAAACCCGGAAATGCAGAATTTGGCATCAGGCCATAATTTTTAATATTAAATAACACATCGTGAATAATGCCTCCATTGCCAAAATTTGTTTTTCCATGATATCGTACAAAACGTTGTGCTTTTTCTATATAAGCTTGACGAACCATAAACATTTCAGCCAAATCATATTCGCCTTTTCCCATGCGCAGCAATTCAGTTTCGATAAAAGCCAGACCTGAAAAACTCCAACAAGTTCCTGTGCGATATTGATCTTTTACTGCAGTTGTTGGTACTTCGTGAAGCATTTTAAACTGATATCCTTTTATTTCGGGTTTTTTCTTTGCTGAAACAAATAGAGGAATAAATGCAATAATTAATAGTGCTAAAATTCGGTTCATAATGTTTGTGTGTAAAATTAATATTGTTCCTTTTCGTTCGGAAAATCCTGTGTTTTAACGTCTTGTATATATGCTTTAACAGAGCCTTTTATCTCTTCACTTAAGTTATGATATCGGCGTAAAAAACGCGGGCTAAATTTTTGTGTAATACCCAACATATCGTGCAAAACAAGAACTTGTCCATCAACTTGAGAACCGGCGCCAATGCCAATAGTTGGAATATTTATCGATGCTGTGACTTCACCTGCAAGTTTGGCAGGAATTTTCTCCAGAACTATGGCAAAACAACCAGCATTTGCAAGTAACTTAGCGTCTTCTCGCAATTGATTTGCTTCATTTTCTTCTTTAGCTCTAACTACATAAGTTCCAAACTTATGAATTGATTGTGGAGTTAATCCTAAATGCCCCATTACAGGAATTCCAGCCGAAAGAATTCGGTCAACGGATTCTAATATTTCTTTGCCGCCTTCAATTTTAATTGCATTGGCTCCAGACTCTTTCATGATTTGTATGGCAGAATTTAAAGCGGCTTTTGAATTTCCCTGATATGTTCCAAAAGGAAGATCAACAACAACGAGCGAACGTTCTACACCACGCATTACCGATGAAGCGTGATAAATCATCTGGTCAAGAGTTATTGGCAAAGTGGTTTTATGTCCGGCCATAACATTTGAAGCCGAATCGCCAACCAGAATTACATCTATTCCCGCCTCATCGAGCAAGGTTGCTGAAGAATAATCGTAAGCAGTTAACATAGCAATTTTTTCTCCGCGCAATTTCATTTCCTGAAGTACGTGTGTAGTAACTTTTTTATAATCTGATTCAAGATATGCAGACATGATTATTGAATTTATATTGACAAAATTACAATATTTATTGCTTACATAGCTTTTTTAGGCTTATTCTTAATTTATGAGAATTGGTCGCGAATTTTTCTTATTTTTAGACTGGAAATAAATCAATACTTGAAATCCTTACCTTTGCAAAAAAATCTTTTATGGCCAAGCCTCAGTTAACAACACAATGTATCGACTGTTTTTGTGATTCTGTTGCTTTTCAAACGTTAAGTCCGCAAGAAATTGAATTACTAAACGGTCATAGGGTTGAATTGAAATTTAACAAAGGCGAGGTAATTTGTAAACAGGGTTCTTTTGCCACGCATTTATTATTTGTTCAGAAAGGATTAACCAAGAGTTATTTAGAAGAAGCCAGCCGCATTCAAATTCTATGCATCAATCCTCCCGGATGTTTTTTAGAGCTTCCATCAATGTCGGTTGATAATGTTTTTCATTATACTGTTGCCGCTTTAGAAGATGTAGAAGTTTGTTTTTTCGATTTGCAAATAATAAAACAAATAGCTCAAAGCAATGCAGGCTTTGCCTGGAACTTATTGAAAGTAGGTCATAAAAATCAAATTTTAACTTACGACCGCTTTTTTAGCCTAACGCAAAAGCAATTACATGGCCGCATGGCCGATATTTTGCTTTGTTTGGCTAACCGAATTTATGGTTCTTATGAATTTGTCTTGGCTTTTTCGCGCAAGGATTTGGCAGACCTTACAGCCATGTCGAACGAGAGTGCTATTCGAATATTAAAAGATTTTAAAGACGACAACATTATTGAAACCGATGGAAAAGGTATTAAAATTATAAATCTTGAAATGCTCAAAAAGATTAGCCGGTTTGGTTAAATCCTATACAAAAAAAGCACCCAATTCGGATGCTTTTGTCAAATGAAATATGAGAGGTTTTTATCTGATTCGAGCTATTCGCGAATAACGTTAAGCGCTGAAACTGCTGCATCGAGTGATATGTAAATCTTTTGTTTTGCTTTGTCAAAGTTAGGTGTACTATAAGTTTTTCCGTTTTTTATAAAGCCATCTAAATCTAAATCGGAAAGAACCGTGTTACTAATTACCTCACAACCAGCCGATTCGGGAATGTAGATTTTTACAGCTGAAGCGCCCGATTCAATATCAATATTAGTATCAAACTGCTTATCACCAATTTTAAGTTTAATAGCAGAAGCGCCTCCATCAATTTCTACTTTACCTACTTTGAACGAACGTAAATCGGCGTTGAAATCAGCCGCGCCAATATCTAGTTTCATTTCCCAAGTGGGTTCGGTATTTAATTTTATATAAGCGCGGTTTTTATTTGTTCCTGTCCTTAAATTTCCATCTTCAAGGCGAACATAGATTTCGGTAGTAGAACCATTTTTCATGATTTCCTTTTCGTATTGTCCAAGATTGTTTTCTGCATCAAAATCAATTAAAAAAGATGTTGAATCCTCAATGCGAAATTTTCCGGCCGCAATATCCATATTTAAAATGGCTGTTTCAATTGATGCATCGTAATCTTCGGTAAAAGTAAAGGTATATACATTGTCCGATTTGCTTTTATCATCTTCATTATCATCCCAATTTCGGTTATTAATATGCACGAATCGATTCAAATTAGATGACCAATGATCGCCATAATCTCTTGTTGTACTGATAAATACGGCCAACAAAACAGTAATAACCGAGAGTGTGGTTTTTACGCCTCCATTTATTGGCAACATCGAAATTCCCCAAATAATTAGCAGTGCAGGCCACATATCGAAAAGAGCCCTGAAACTGAAATCGAACCAACCCAGATTATTAAAAATAAACAGTGCGCCTATTACAACAAGGAGTACTCCCCAAAAAACATTTTTATTCTTCATAGCAATTTTATTTTATGATTCTACAGATTGCTCTGTTTCATCGTTTTCATTTTTGTTTTTAGTTCCCATATAGTTCATTTTAACAATAGCCAAACCAGCAATTACAAGTGCTACTGGCCATAAATCAGCAAAATCGAGCCAGGGCCATAGGTTATCCAATAGGAAAAACAAACCTATTAATATTAGTATTGTACCTCCTATAATACTGCCGTTGTTAGATTTGATTTTAACTACTTCGGATGGTATTTTTTCTTCTTTTTTGGATTCCTCAAAATGCTCGCCATATTTTGGTGCGTTTTTAGGAATAAATATCCACATCAATATATAAATCAGAAAACCTCCACCTCCGGTAAAGAGCAAAACAACAAAAAGGATTCTAAAAATGAGAGGGTCGGTTGCAAAATATTCGCCTAATCCACCTGCCACGCCTCCTATTATTGAGTCTTTATGACTTCTTCTTAATTTTTTTGGTTCCATGATAATCGTTTTTTATTTCGCCTTTATGACGTACATTTATTAATGAGGTTACATGCATTATTTTTTCTTAATTTTACCTGCGTAAATTAAGAACATTTTTAAATACGTTTATATGTCAGGACACAGTAAATGGTCAACCATAAAAAGAAAAAAAGGAGCTGCCGACTCTAAGCGGTCGAAGCTTTTTAGTAAATTAGTAAAAGACATAACTATTGCGGTTAAAGAAAGTGGCAACGATCCGGATAGTAATCCGCGCTTGCGTTTGGCTATTTCTTTGGCCAAAAATGCAAGTATGCCAAAAGATAATATTCTACGCGCCATTAAAAAAGGCGATGATAAAGACAGCGCCAACTATAGCGAATTAACTTACGAAGGCTATGCTGCACATGGTATTGCTGTTTTTGTTGAATGTACGACTGACAACACACAACGCACTGTATCAAATGTTAGAGCTATCTTTAATAAATACAGTGGCAGCCTTGGGAAAAACGGTTCACTAAGTTTTATATTTGATAGAAAAGGTATTTTTTCGTTTCCTGTGGGTAATTTGAATATCGATGAAATGGAGCTGGAAATAATTGATGCCGGTGCAGAAGATTTTGAAATTGAAGCTGGTATTGCAACGGTTACTACAAGTCTGGAAGATTTTGGAAATATGATGAAAAAGCTGGAAGAGCTTAATATTGAACCCGAAACTGCTGAATTACAGCGTATTCCAAATACTACCGAAGTTCTGGATGTGGAAACATCAAAAAAAGTAATAAAAATGATTGATGCTTTTGAAGCAGATGACGATGTGACAAATGTTTTTCACAATTTGGAAATGACTGAGGAGCTACAGACTGCCTTGGAGGAGGAGTAGTCTTTTATAACTAAAATTTAGTGCTTGTCTTTTTACTTATACGTGCCTGAAATATTTTTTTAAGAACCTAGGGTTTTCTAGTATCTGAAAACCCCAAATTTCTCTATACAAATAACTATTAACGAGGCTTTTAAGCGTTTTTATTTCTTTTCTTTGACTATTAATTATTATAATATCCAAAAGTCATTATAATATCTTATGAGGGGGTTGTTTTGATTTTGTACAACGTTGTAATATAAACAATTTTTTATAATTTCTTCGATATCTATCACATAAAGCGTTGTTATCCATTAAAATAAGTGTTGTGTATGCACTAAAGTTTTGTTTCGTCTTCTCAAAGATAATGCTTTTATGCATTACAATAAAGTTCAGCATTTGAGAAGTTTTCTCTTCTACATGTTCCCATCGAAATACTTTGTAAAAAAACGCAAAAATTATTAGCGGTTTGAAGAGGTGTTTTTATTAGATAAATCATTAGCCTTCATTCGGTACTTCTTTAACCAAAGCATCAAAAAAGGCATTCCTATTAAGCTCAATTACAGGCAATATTCCTAAAATAGATTCAATTTCCAAAAAACGCTTATGATTATTCTCTGTATTGATAACATTTTCATGCACCCAGGTTGTATGGTAAGGTATATGAATTGCATATGATCCTAATGCCAATACAGGTAATATATCTGATTTTATAGAATTTCCAACCATCAAAAATTCATCTGCTGAAATTTCTAGTCGCTCCAAAAGTTTTTGATAATCGGCTTCCTTTTTATTACTCATTATTTCGATATGATGAAAACATTTTGACAGACTGGAATTTTTTAATTTCCGCTCCTGATCCAATAAATCGCCTTTAGAGGCCAAAACCAGTTTTATGCCCTTACCGTTGATGGCCTCAAGTGTTTCTTTAACTCCTGCTAACAAAACTAACGGCTTATTAATAAGCGCTTTACCTAAGTCGATAATATGATTAATTATTTTTTTGTCGTCATTTCCTTTGGTTATTTTTAATGCCGTTTCTATCATTGAAAGCACAAAACCTTTAACTCCATATCCATAGAGTTCAATGTTTCTTGTTTCAGTTTCTAAAAGTAATTTGTTAACTTTTTCTTCAGATAGAAAATCTTTTAATAAAAGAGCAAATTCCTTTTCCGTTTCACGATAATAAGGTTCGTTTACCCAAAGTGTATCATCAGCATCAAAAGCAATAATTTTTATTTTTGAATTTATCTTCATCGACATAAATATTTAAAACGAGCTCTCTTCCATTCTCTCCATCTCTTAGTCTCTCTTTCTCATTAAACTCTTGGTTTCCAAGTAATTTCTTCTCCACCTAACTCAAAAGCAAATTTGCGTGCTAAAACAAATAGAAAATCTGAAAGGCGATTCAAATATTTAACACATAAAGGGTCAATAGCAAACTCTACAGCAGCTTTAATGGTCTGACGTTCAGCACGTCGGCAAATTGTGCGAGCAATATGGGTATGCGAAGCCAGCGGATGACCACCCGGCATAATAAAACTTGAAAGTTCGGGAAGCTTTTCGTTCATTTGGTCAATGTTTTTTTCCAATAATTCAACATCGACTTCAAATAATTTTGGTAAGTTTTTCGATGACTCTTCTGTATCAGCTGCAATCAAACTTTCTGCTGTAAATAATCTGTCTTGGATTTCAAATAATAATTCTCGAGTTTGCTCATTTTCAGACAAATCGCGTATCAGTCCAATATATGATTTTAGCTCATCTATTGTGCCGTAAGCTTCAATTCTTTGATGATATTTTGGAACACGTGTGCCGCCAATTAATGCTGTCTGACCTTTATCACCACCTTTTGTATATATTTTCCAGTCCATTGTTCATTAATTATTTGTGCTAAATTAATGTATTTTCGTCGAAAGCGATTTAGAATCACTAATTTTGAATTAGCATTTAAAAGTCAGATTGATGATACCAACAAAAGATAAACAATTTTATCAGTTTTGCGCCTATGGTTTTTTGAAAAACCTCCGTTTTTTTGATCCTTTTTTGCTCTTGTTTTTCTTATCGAAGGGATTTGATTATTTTGATATTGGAATTCTTTATGCTATACGCGAAATAGGTTTTGTGTTAACTGAAATACCCAGCGGTATTTTTGCCGATGCTTTTGGTAGAAAGAAAAGTTTAATTATCTCCTACTTAGCCTATCTGTTTTCTTTTTTAACTTTTTATTTTGCGCAATCTTTTTTTTGGGTTGCGGTAGCTATGTTGATTTTTTCTTTTGGCGAAAGTTTTCGTTCCGGAACTCATAAAGCCTTAATTTTCTCTTATTTAGAACATAAAAAATGGACTAAATATAAGACCGATTATTATGGAAATACTCGAGCTTGTTCGCAGCTAGGCTCATCAGTTTCGGCTGCACTTGCAGCGGTAATCGTAATTCTAAACGCTAATCTCGAAATTATTTTCCTTTTTTCAACAATTCCTTATTTATTTGGACTGGTTAATCTTGCTCTCTATCCAAGCTATTTAGATAAAATCAATAACTCTAGTTCTTTTCACGAATTAAGCAAAAGAGCTTTTCATTTGACAAAAGAAAGTTGGCTGGCTTTTAAACAGAAGCAAATGGTTCTGGCCGCCTTTAATCTCTCATTTTATTCTGCTTATTATAAGTCGGTAAAGGATTATTTTCAAGTACTTATATTAAGTTTTAGCGTTGGAATTGCTTTTGTGCCGGTTTTTAATTCAGATCAGCAAAATGCTTTTTTTATTGGCGTGGCTTATACTTTATTGTATCTTTTGTCCTCTTTTGCCTCAAAATATTCTTCAAAATTTGAATCGTTTACTTCTATTGTCATGATTATAAATTTTATAT
>CAZTST010000202.1:2129-7445 GCA_964616585.1 uncultured Draconibacterium sp. | reverse complement strand
GTCAACATTCAGGATTGGTTGATACTGCTTTAGAAGTAAAGAAATACATTAAATCAGTATTTGGAGCAAAAAGTCCGGAATTTGCACAGGTTAATAAAATTAATTTTAGCAATAAGAAAATTTAGGATTTAAACGCTATCATAAAGATTTCTAGCAAGGTGACTGAGAATTCTTGCATGGAGTCGGAGAAATCCTGCATGGTGTCGGAGTATATTCGCCTAGTTATGGAGAATTCATTTATATCTTTTAAGAAATCTTAAATAGTGACGGAGAATTCTTGCGTGGAGTAGAAGAATATTAGCATGGTGACGGAGAAATATTGCATGATGTCGGAGTAAACTTGCGTGATGATGGAGAAATCATGCAAGGCGTCGGTGAATTCTTTCATATCGTCGGAGAAATTATGCAAGGTGTCGGAGAAATCTTGCAAGGCGTCGGAGAATTTTTGCACGATATAAGAGAATTCTTGCATAGTGACGAAGGATAATTGAAAATATTATTCTATTTCTATCTGAGCATATTCGATATCACTGAATATTTAGACCAAATGTATAATTTAGTTTATCTTTTATATATCTATCAGTCATCTATTTACATAGTATAATTATTATTTTCAATAATATTCCTTGACAAAATCCCTTTCATATTATATATTTGCCAAATGGTTTAACCAAATAGTTAAATCAAATGGTTAAATATTATGATTGAACAGAATACAGAAGAGAAAATAATTTTAGCAGCCGAAAGAGTATTTATCGAAAAAGGACTTGCCGGCGCTCGTATGCAAGAAATTGCAGATAAAGCAGGAATTAATAAATCGCTTTTGCATTACTATTATCGCTCTAAAGAAAAGTTGTTTACCATGGTTTTTCAACTTGTGTTTAAATCCTTTGTGCCTAATTTATTGAAAGCATTTGAAGGTTCAGATGATTTCTTTACTAAAATAGAACGGTTTATTCATGCATATTTAACTATAATCGAAAAAAATCCTCATATTCCGGGTTTTATAATCAGCGAATTAAGTAATAATCCTCAACGTTTGATTGATACATTAGGCCATTTAAATATTGATATTCAGCCCATATTAGATGCTATTGAAAAGGAAATAGAGGAAAAGACAATTAAGCAAATAGAAGCTTCTGATTTGATTATCAATATTCTGGCACTTTGTGTTTTTCCGATTGTGGCAAAACCCTTGTTAAAGACGATTATTTTTAAAGGTTCGGAAGAGGAATATAAAAAAATGTTGGATAGAAGAAAAACTGAAGCTGCCCGCTTTGTTATTTCTGCAATTAAAAATTAAGATTTATTTGAAATGATACATCAAAAAAAGAAACTTTTAATTTTATTTTTCACTTTACTAATTTCAGTCTCCTATGCTCAGGAAACAAGAGAAATAAGTCTGCAAGAATGTATGGATCAGGCAATAATGCAAAATCCACTTTATGCTCAGCATCAATTGCAATCGCAATTAACTAATTTGCAAATGAGTAATTTGAACTCAGATTTGATGCCAAAAATAAGCATGAACGGAAAAGCAAGCTGGCAAAATGAAGTTTTTAGTTTTCCAATTTCGTTTCCCGGAATTACTATTCCTACAGTAAGCAAAGACCAATATCGCCTGAGTTTAGATATCAATCAAGCCATTTATCGTGGTGGTTTATTAAAACATCAGAACGAAATGGAAATAAATGACTTGGCAATAGCTGATTTGATAACCGACAAAGAATTATACAGTCTAAAATCACAGGTTAAGAACTTATTCTTGCAGATTATTTTATCCGATAAACAAAAGCAAATTGTGCAAAGCTATCGCGAAATCCTTGCCCAAAAGCATAGTGAAGCAAAAGTACTTGTAGATGAAGGCGTTGCATTGGTCTCTGTTCTTGATGTTTTACAATTGGAGATTATAAACACCGAACAAGAATTATTTAATATTGATGCTGTTCGAAAATCATTAATTTATAATCTCAGAGAACTTACGCAATTAGAAATTGATGAAAGCATTCAATTTACACTTCCTGTAATTAATGAGTTGCCCTTGGTCAGTCAAGATCGTTTTGAATATCACCTTCTATCAATGCAACAACAGCAAATAGAATCTTCAAAAGCTCTTTTAAATATAAAAACCAAGCCTATGTTATATGCATTTGCATCTGCTGGAGTTGGACGGCCTGGTTTTAACATCCTTTCAGATGATTTCGACGACTTTTATATGCTTGGTTTAAATCTGAAATGGGATTTATGGGATTGGAATAAAACTAAAAATGATAAGAAAATGGTGGATATCAATAAAGAATTGATCGAAACTAAAAAAGAAAGCTTTGAATTAAATATTCAATTGGGTTTAAATTCGATAAAAGCTGAAATAGAAAAACAAAAATCATTGCTCGAAAAAGATCCCGAAATTATTGCTTTGCGAGAAAATGTTGTAAAAACTGCTGAAGCTCAATTTAAGAATGGAATGCTTTCAAGTACAGATTATGTGGTGGAATTGCAAAAATTAAATCAGGCTAAATTAAATCTTGAACTGCATCAAATTGGATTGATTAATAGTAGATTGGCATATATAGAATTATTGGGAAAATTATAAAAATGAGTGATAAACAAGATAATTTGCTTTGTGTTACTTCGTGTTACCTTAGTGTTACTTTGTGGTGAAAAATTATACCACAAAGTGCCACAAAGTTCGCACAAAGTTCACTAAGATTATTTAAATGATGATAAATTTAATTTAAACAATATGAACACAAAAACATATTTCGGCTCAATGGCATTGATTATGCTTCTCTTTTTAGCATCATGTTCTGATGATTCGAATAAATCAGATGCTTACGGCAATTTTGAAGTGAAAAAAACTATGGTTTCAGCCGAAGGCAACGGAATACTGTTAAGTTTTAAGATTGATGATGGTCAATCATTACAAAAAGGAGAAATAATTGGTCAAATAGATACTCTTGCTTTGCATTTGCAAAAAGAGCAGTTATTCGCACAAAAAAGAGCAACACTATCAGGATTAAATGATATTGATGCGCAATTAGCTGTTATAGAACAGCAAAAGCTAAGTCTATCTATAAATAAAGAACGTATTTATCGTTTATTCGAAGCAAAAGCAGCAACTCAAAAACAAGTGGACGATATTCAGGCACAATTCGATTTATTGGAAAAACAAAAAGCAGCCACTAAAACTCAAAAGATTCGTTTGTACGATCAGGTTAAAGTTTTTGATCGACAAGTCGATTTGCTAAATCTCTCCATCCAAAAATGCAAGATCGAAAGTCCGATTACCGGAAGAGTTTTAAATACGCTTTCTCGCGAAGGAGAGATGGTCGGCATTGGTAAACCTTTGTTTTCGATTGCTAATCTTGATATTCTAGACTTGAAAGTATATGTTAGCGGAGCTATTTTGCCTTATGTAAAAATTGGCGATGAAGTTGAAGTGTATATCGATAAAAATAAGGAAGAAAATCAGAAGTTAAGCGGAAATATTAGTTGGATTGCCGAAAGCGCAGAGTTTACGCCAAAAACAATTCAAACAAAAGAAGAAAGAGTGAACATGGTTTACGCTGTTAAGATACAAGTTAAAAACGATGGCAGAATAAAAGTCGGAATGCCCGGCGAGGTTATTTTTCCTTCTTTACAACTAACTGATAAAGAATAATTCAACAAATGATTCAGATTAAAAATCTACATAAATCCTTTGGCGATATTCAAGCACTGAAAGGAATTTCTGTTGACATTGCAGAAGGCGAACTATTTGGTTTTATCGGCCCCGATGGTGCGGGAAAAACAACTCTTTTCAGAATTCTAACCAGCCTTTTAATTCCAGATATTGGCACTGCAAGAGTTATTGATTTAGATGTAGTTAGCGATTATAAAAAGCTTAGAACCCAATTGGGCTATATGCCCGGACGGTTTTCGCTTTATCAGGATTTAACAGTAGAAGAGAATCTAAACTTTTTTGCAGGGATTTTTAAAACTACGCTGAAAGAAAATTACGAATTGATAAAACCTATTTATCATCAAATAGAACCTTTTAAGAAAAGGCGAGCAGGAGCTCTTTCAGGTGGAATGAAACAAAAACTTGCATTGTCTTGCGCTTTGATTCATAAACCTAAAGTATTATTTCTCGATGAACCTACAACAGGAGTTGATGCTGTTTCGCGCAAAGAATTTTGGGAAATGTTGCAGTCGCTTAAAAAACAAGGTATAACTATAGTTGTTTCAACGCCATATATGGACGAAGCTGCGCTCTGCGATCGAATTGCACTAATTCAAAAAGGAGAAATTCTGGATATTGATAAACCTCAAAACATTATCAATCGATATTCGCATTTTCTTTACGGAATTAAAGCAGAACGTATGTACGATTTAGTGAATCAATTACGCAAACATCCAAATTGCATTTCGGCTTATTTGTTTGGCGAATATGCTCATTTTGCTAGCACAACAGAATTAGATATTAAGAAATTAGAAAAAGAACTTTCTGCTTCAGGTATGGAAAATGTAAATTTAATTCGACTTCAAGCTAATATCGAAGATAGTTTTATGGATTTAATGTCAAAAGCCGAAATTTCAAACATATCTACAAATGAGCGATAATCAAAACAATACAAAGGTTGTTGTTGTAAAAAACCTAGTTAAAAAGTTTGGCGATTTTGTAGCGAACGATAATCTTACTTTTGATGTTGAAAAAGGAGAAATTTTTGGATTTTTAGGAGCCAATGGTGCAGGAAAAACAACTGCCATGAAGATTTTATGCGGACTTTCGCATCCAACATCAGGAAGTGTATATGTGGCTGGTTACGACATATATAAGCAACGAGATTTGATAAAGAAAAATATTGGCTATATGAGTCAAAAGTTTTCACTTTATAACGATTTAACAATCGAAGAAAATATTCGATTTTATGGTGGAATTTATGGTCTTTCGCGCAACAGAATAAAAGAAAAAACTATAGAATACATCAATAAGTTAGGTTTGGAAAGGTATGTGAAAGCAAAGGTTATAGAACTTCCACTTGGATTCAAGCAAAAACTTGCTTTCTCGGTTGCTATTGTTCACGATCCTCCAATTGTTTTTTTAGACGAACCAACAGGAGGAGTCGATCCAATTACTCGTCGTCAGTTTTGGGAATTAATATATAAAGAAGCAGCAAATGGTAAAACCATATTTGTTACCACACATTATATGGATGAAGCAGAATATTGTGATAGAGTGTCGATTATGGTTGACGGAAGAATTGATGCACTCGATAAACCCGCGATTCTAAAAGAGAAATATAATGTACAAAGTATGGATGAATTATTTATTGA
>CAZTST010000202.1:0-2119 GCA_964616585.1 uncultured Draconibacterium sp. | reverse complement strand
CGCTGATAATCCTTTTCGGAATTCCAATAATGCAGATACTATTGTTCGGCTTCGCTTTAAAAAATGAGATTCGCGATGTTCCTACTGCAATTTTAGATAAATCGAAAGATGAACTTAGTCGCCAACTGATTAACAAAATTACATCGACAGGCTATTTTGTTTTACAAGAAGATTTACAAAACGAAAAAGCAATTGAAGATGCTTTTAGAAAAGGAAAAATAAAACAATTGATAGTAATAGAAAATGATTTTGCAGCAAATCTTGAAAAAGAAAATAGAGCAGCAGTTCAAATTATTTTAGATGCATCGAATCCAAATACTGCAAATATGATAAATAGCTATACATCAGCTATTATCCGCGACTTTGAAAGAGAGCTAAACCCTTTGCCTGCAAATATTCCAAGAGTAATTCCAGAAACGCAAATGCGCTATAATCCTGAATTGCAAAGTGTTTTTATGTTTGTTCCCGGCCTGATTACTATAATTCTAATGCTAGTCTCTGCAATGATGACATCGATTTCAATTGCAAGAGAAAAAGAGTTGGGAACTATGGAAGTCTTATTGGTTTCACCGGTAAAACCTATTCAAATTATAATTGGAAAAGTATTGCCTTATGTTCTACTATCATTTATAAGCGCAATTATTATTCTTGTTTTAGCCTTTACTACTTTTAATATGCCGATAGTTGGAAATTTAGTTTTACTGTTGGCTGAGAGTCTTTTATTTATTGTAATGGCATTATCTCTTGGTATTTTTATATCAACAGTAGCAAACTCACAACAAACAGCAATGCTAATGTCGATGTTTGCACTTTTATTGCCAACCATTTTATTGTCGGGTTTTATTTTCCCGATTAAAAATATGCCTGAAATATTGCAGTATTTAAGCAATTTAATTCCGCCTAAATGGTTTGTAATCATAATTAAAAACATAATGATAAAAGGAAATGGTTTTGGATATATTTGGAAAGAAACTCTTATAATTCTTGGGTTTACAGTATTTTTTATTGCTTTAAGTATAAAGAAATTTAAAATTAGATTGGAATAATGAAAACAGTACTCTATATTATACAAAAAGAATTTTTGCAGATTTTACGCGATAAGATGATGCTTCCTATCATTTTTGTAATTCCAATTGTTCAGTTGTTAATATTATCACATGCAGCTACTTACGAAATCAAATACGTTAATATCGGCGTTATTGATTTAGACCAAAGCAAGGCTTCAAGAGCATTGGTTCAAAAGTTTGATGCTTCACCATTTTATATTATTAATTCGCGAAGCTTTTCTTTAGATAATCTGGCAGATGAAATGCAAAGCTCTCATATAGAGCAGATTCTTTATATTCCCACCGACTTTAATAAGCAAATCGAAAACAACGAAAGCGTAAAAGTGCAACTAATAACCGATGCAGTTGATGGTGCTGCCGCCGGAATAATGAGTGCCTATGCTCTCAATATTATTAAAGAATTCAACCAAAGCCTTATGCTGGAAGCAATGGTTTTGCCTTTAAACAATAAATCAATAAACACACAATCAAGCTATTGGTATAATCCAGAATTAGATTATAAAACCTTTATGATACCGGGAATTCTTGTTCTTTTAGTCAGTATTATTGGTTTGTTCTTATCAGGAATGAATATCGTAAAAGAAAAGGAAATTGGAACAATAGAGCAACTTAATGTTACGCCAATTAAGAAGCATCATTTTATAATCGGAAAACTAGCACCTTTTTGGTTTATTGCAATGTTCGATTTATTTTTTGGACTAGCCATAGCGAAATTTGTTTTTCAAATTCCAATTGTTGGAAGTATAAGTTTAATTGCTTTTGTTGCCGGAATTTATTTAATATTAGTGCTAGGTATAGGGTTATTTATCAGCACATTAGCTGATACACAACAGCAAGCTATGTTTATCGCTTGGTTTTTTGTAATGGTTTTTATTTTACTGAGCGGATTATTTACAGCTGTAGAAAATATGCCTGATTGGGCGCAAGCCATTAATATTCTTAATCCTATTGCTTATTTTATCGATTTTATGCGAATGGTAATGCTAAAAGGTGCACGCTTGGCAGATGTTATGCATCATATTATTAGTATTTCTGTTTATGCAATTCTATCA
>CAZTST010000201.1:0-7512 GCA_964616585.1 uncultured Draconibacterium sp. | reverse complement strand
ATCCGATTTTATGGGAGCTTTTAAAAGAAAAGAAACTCGAGAAGAATTTATCCATCTAATCGGATCTAATTTACACGGCTGACAAAAAGTCAAATATTGTTAATTTGTAGCAATTTGGTACAATATTTATTATTCTTGTTTCGAATTAAATTATTAATCTATTATAGAAATGAATATACAACAAAATCAATTTGAACAATCATTCTCGGAGAATGTCCAAACTCAAAGTCTTGCTAAAACATTTATGACAGCTGTTTTTAGTTGGATGTTTTTAGCTTTAGGAATAACGGCATTAACCGCTTACCTTTTTGCTCCCTTTGCAGAATCTTCAACTTTATTGCGTACAGAAACAGGATTATCAATTCTTGGATGGGTAGTTATGCTTGCTCCATTTGGATTGGTTATGTTTATGTCGTTTAGCTTTCAAAAGATGAGTTTATCTAATCTCAGCCTAATGTTTTTAACTTATTCTGTTTTAATGGGTATGAGTCTGAGTTTCATTTTATTGGCATATACATCAGCCAGCGTTTTTTCCACTTTTGTTGTAACTTCGGGCACTTTTGGATTGATGGCTTTGGTTGGTTATACTACAAATACTGACTTAACAAAATTTGGATCTATACTGTTTATGGCACTTATTGGCATAATTCTAGCCAGCGTTGTCAATTTTTTTATGCAGAGCGGAACACTTGAATACATTATCAGTATTTTAGGCGTATTAATTTTTACAGGACTTACTGCTTACGATGTTCAAAAACTTAAGCGCATAGGAATGGCTACCGGAGAATTTGAAGGTGAATCTAAAGGAAAACTAACTATTATGGGCGCTTTAACTCTCTATCTCGATTTTATTAATTTATTTTTATTCCTGCTTCGTTTTTTAGGAAATAGAAAGTAAACAAAAAATATTTTTTATACTTGCACGGGCAATTTCATTACCCGTTTTTTTTATTAAATACGATATATGATGAAAGCTTATGTATTTCCTGGTCAGGGAGCTCAATTTGTAGGGATGGGAAAAGATTTATACGATAATTCCCTAAAAGCCAAAGAATTATTCGAAAAAGCCAATGAGATACTAGGTTTTAGAATTACAGATTTAATGTTTCACGGAACCGATGAGGATTTGAAACAAACAAAAGTAACTCAACCTGCTATTTTTCTGCATTCTGTAATTTTAGCTGAAGTTATGGGCAATGATTTTGTACCTGATGTTGTTGCGGGTCATTCGCTAGGCGAATTTTCAGCCCTGGTTGCCAATAAAACACTTGCTTTTGAAGATGGTTTAAAATTAGTTTCGAAACGTGCATTAGCCATGCAGGAAGCCTGCGAAATTGAACCTTCTACAATGGCTGCTATTATTGGCTTAGAAGATGAAATAGTTATAGATATTTGTAACAAAATAAACGAGATAGTTGTTCCTGCTAATTTTAATTGTCCAGGCCAGCTTGTTATAAGCGGCTCATTTAAAGGTATTGAAATAGCTTGCGAAAAATTGCTTGAAGCTGGAGCAAAAAGAGCCATTCCATTGAATGTAGGTGGAGCTTTTCACAGCCCTTTAATGAAACCTGCAGGAGTTAAACTTGCGGCAGCAATTGAAAACACAATATTTCAACAAGGTGTTTGTCCTATTTATCAAAATGTTAGTGGAGAATCTGTTACTGATGTGGCTTTGATAAAAGAAAACCTGGTCAAACAATTAACTGCGCCTGTTATGTGGACTCAAATAATGCAAAATATGATTGCAGATGGGATTACAGAATTAATTGAGGTAGGACCCGGAAGTGTATTACAAGGATTATTAAAAAAGGTTGATAGAAAAATAACTGCAAAAAGCGCACAAATTGAGTTTTAACTCAATTTGTGCTTTGGCTTAAGGGGTTTTAGATTGAGTTCTTTCTTAAGTCAGTGACAATTTGCTTTGCTTTTTCTTTAAAATAGCTTTCTGTTTCTGAAATTTGACTAAATAAATCGATTGCTTCGCTATTCCTTTTGAGCTTAACCAAACATAATCCTTTATACCATTGTGCCTGATCGTAAAATAGATTCAAATAATCTTCAATTACATAATTAAACTTAATAACAGCAATTTGATGATTGTTAAGTTCCATATTTGCAACTCCTGCATAATAGTTTGCTGTAATGCTATTCGGTAATTTATTAAACTCGGCCAAGGCTGCAGAGAATTCTTTCTTTTCGAGAAGTTCCATTCCAAGATGTAAAACATCGACATTAAAATTAGCCATGCTTCGCGTATTTATAAAAACCTCATCTTCTTGGTAATATCTTTCATAGAGTTGCTTGTTCCAATCTTGTTGATTTAATCCACTAAACCAAAAAGCACCTATCATAACTAATATAGCCACAGCAGCAGACACAGAATACCAGTTTTGCTTAAAGAAGTGTATAATTTTAGTTTCTTTTTTTGTAATATGCAATTGTTCGTAAATCATGTCTAATTTATTCCTAAGATCCATTGCTTTTTTGTCGTTTAAGTTTGCCAATAATTGACTAATTAGCTCAAATTCTTTTCGAAATTTTTCATCTCTGGTAAGTAAATAGTTGAAGCGAATGAGTTCTTCATCATTCAATTCATTGTAAATCTTACCAAGTAATAATATTTCGTGTTCTTTGTTCATGATAATTCTTTAAATTTTTTATCCTTTCTTATTCTTTCTACCAGGGCGCTTAAACATTTCGATTTGCGCTTACGAACATAGTTTGAGTTTTTCAAATTCAGTTTTTTGGCAATTTCTTCAGCATTGTAACCTTCCATAAAAAGTTGCAACATTATTTGACAACCTTTTACCAAATGTTTAAGATGTTTATTAAACATGCTATTTCGTGAGGCCATTACTGCAAGCGCTTCAACTTCATTAATATTGACATTAATGCCAATTTCGTCATTAAAATCTATCGTATTTCCTAAAGGATTCCTTTTATTAACCTTTCTAAAATCGAGCCAAGTGTATTTTATCACCGCATAGAAAAAAGTAAGAAAAGAACTTGTAATTTTAAAATTGCTGTCTTGTAATTTGTTATAAACAACAATAATTACTTCTTGAAAGATATCCCGCGCTTGTTCTTCATTTCCATATGATTTTAAAACCATACTTCTAACAACTCCGTAATAGTTTTTATATAAAAAATTTAAAACATCATCATTTCCTTGTCTTAAACCTTCTATAATTTCTTCATCGTTATATCTTTCCTTTTTCACTCTATTTATGGTTAATTTTCATAAAACATTACCCTATAATTTCGGTTTTTTTTCATTATTTATTATATCATTCAATATCTGATAGTTATAAACGTCTTTTTCTGTCTATTTTATTTGAAAATCGACAAAAACTGGCAGATGATCGCTAAATCCTCCAATATATTTCATACCTAAAAAAGTACGAAATGGCATTTTTCCTAAAAATTTGTTATCTTCCTTCATCAAAAAATCGTAATTAAAAATTTTAGCTTCCACTGCGACAAATATACTTTTATATTGTAAAACTAATGCAGGTGAAACCATAATTTGATCCAAAATACCCCATTCTCCATTAAATTTGTAGGTTCCAATCAAATAATTATTTTCAGGCATAAGGTTTTTCAAACGGTTTTTTTGAATATCTTTTCCGGCATTTAATTCATCTTTCACGCTTTGGTCATATGGATGATCGTTAAAATCGCCCATCACTACAATAGAGGCGTTTTTTTCAATTTCTAATAACTCATCAATATATTTGGCAAGTTGCTGCGCTACAAAAATTCTTCGCGGTTCTGACGATAGCTCGCCTCCAAAACGTGAAGGCCAATGATTTACAAAAATATGCAGTGTATCACTTCCATGCACAATTCCTTTTACATATAAAATATCTCTTGTTTTTATTTCAGGAGCATTTGGAAAGTTAATGGCAATTGCTTTATGATCGAGAATCTGAATTACTTTTGGATTGATGAGCAATGCAACGTCAATTCCCCGACTGTCCGGAGATTCTTCATGAACTATTCGATAATCGTATTGAGCAAAGGGCGTTTCATAAACAAGCTGTTTAAGTACAAATCGATTTTCGATTTCACAAAGTCCAATAATTGCAGGTGGTTTCCAACCACCAATCGCCATAATGGTTTTATAAATATTGTTTCTTTTCTTAATAAATCGAGAATAATTCCAGTTTCGGATTCCGTTTGGAAGAAATTCATTATCGTTGGTTAGAGTATCATCAAAAGGATCAAAATAATTTTCGACATTATAAAACATAAGCCGAAAAGTTTTGTTTTGCTCTTTTTCGACTTGATTTTCCTGTGCAATTAATAAAACCGGAATACTAAAGAAAGCTAAAAGTATTATTATCAGCTTGTTGCTATTTATAAAAAAATGATACTTGTTATAGAATTCATTGAGCATAATGGCATATCTTAATACAATACAGCTAAAAGAAGTTCTAAATTGCGATAAGCCAAATTATAAGATTCTCCAATTTCTTTATCGGTAACTACTCCGTTGTACATATAAACTCCTGAGCGAAATCCACTATCGCCTCTTAAAAGTTGATCGACGCCACCTTCTTCGGCTATCTGCAAAATAACCGGCATAAAGAAATTAGATAAAGCCTGTGAGGCAGTTCGAGGTACACCTGAAGCAATGTTTGGAACACAATAATGCGTAACATCAAATTCCTTATAAACAGGTTTGTTATGTGTTGTTAGGCGAGAAGTTTCAAATAAACCGCCTTGATCTATACTCACATCAATTATTACTGCGCCCTTTTTCATTTTCTGAATCATATAGGCAGGAACAACAAAAGATGGAGTTCCTCTACGTCTGCGCATTGCTCCTAAAACTACATCAGCAGTAGCAAGTGCTTCTTCCAGATTTTTAGGCTGTAAAACGGAAGTAAAGATTTTGTTTTGAATATTATTTTGAAGTCGCCGTAAGCGATAGACAGAATTATCGAAGACTTTTACACTTGCTCCCATACCTATTGCTGCTTTCGCGGCATTTTCGCTAACCGTTCCTGCACCAATAATTACAACTTCCGTAGGCTTTAAACCAGGAATGCCTCCAAGCATGCTTCCATTACCGTATTTGTGATGTGCAAGATATTTTGCTGCAATATGCAAAGAAGAATTTCCCACTATCTCGCCCATAGAACGGATAATTGGATAAGAACCTGTATTGTCTTTTATTTTTTCAAAGGCTAAAGCAGTAATTTTTTTTTCGGCGAGTTGAGTAAAGTAACTTTTATCTCGAGATAATATTTGCAGAGTAGTAAACAATGTCTGATTCTTACCCAAAGCGCTGATTTCCAAATTAGTCAATGCAGAAACTTTTAGAATAATACCTGCTTTTAGTAATTCTTCTTTTGATTCAACTATACGAGCTCCTTCATCGCTATAATGCATATCTTCGAACTGCGAAGCCAGTCCGGCGTTCTTCTCTACAAGAATAGTATGTCCATTCTGTACGAGCAAACCAACAGCCTCAGGACTCAAACAAACTCTTCGCTCTACATCATCATTTTCCTTTAAAAGAGCAATTGTTAAACTAGCCTTTTTGGGCGAAAAAGCCAGTTTTTCTTCTTTAGGAATTAATTGCGATGAAACTGAAAAGCCGGTTATTTTTTGCTCGTTAGCTACCATATAAAAAATATTTTCTCAGGTTCTAAATCTCCCAGTATATTGTTCGCAAACCTGTACTATCCTCTAGATTAATGTGCACGTATACGCAATTTTCGGGTAAAAGTTTCTCTATTTTTTCAGGCCATTCTATCAAACATAAATAGCCACTATATATATATTCTTGATAACCAATATCTATTGCTTCTTGCGCTTTATTTATGCGATAAAAATCGAAATGATAAATTGGTTCTCCTTTTGGATGAACATATTCATTTATTATGGCAAAAGTTGGAGAGTTAACATTATTTTCGACTCCAAGCGCTAAGCATATTGCTTTTATAAAAGTAGTTTTCCCTGCTGCCATGGCTCCGAAAAATGCAAAAACATTAGCTTCCGGCATAGATTCTATTAAGGCTTTAGCAACAATTTCTAACTCTTTAACAGACTTGATTGTAAATGACTTTTTCATCAAAAATATTTTCTGCAAAGTAAACGAAATTGCATTTATCTTGCCTTTAAAAATACCAATGGGACAAGCATTTCTTCCAAAGAAATTCCACCATGCTGAAATGTGTTTTTGTAATAGGCTACATAATGATTATAATTATTTTTATATGCTAAAAAATCGGCCTGACGCGCAAAAATGAAGCTTGAAGATATCTGTTGCTTTGGCAGATAGGCATCCTGCGGATTTCGTATTTCAAACACCTCTTTTGTGTTGTATGCCAGATTCTTACCTGTTTTATAGCGTAAGTTGGTACTGGTTGCCTTATCGCCAATAATTTGAACAGGATTTTTTACGCGAATTGAACCGTGATCAGCAGTAATCACTACATTTATACCTTTTTCGGATAAATATTTTAGCATATCGAAAAGCGGAGAGTGTTCAAACCAGGAACGAGTTATTGAACGATATGCAGATTCATCTTCGGCAAGTTCGCGCAAAATCTCTATTTCTGTTCGTGCATGCGATAACATATCTACAAAATTATAAACAATAACATTAAGTTGCTTGTCTAGCATATTTGGAAATTTATCAAGCAGTCGTTTTGCAAAATCAACATTTAACACTTTATTATACGAAAATGATGTATTAGGAAGTGATTGAGCAAATAAATTAGCCAGAAGTTCTTCTTCAAAATTATTTTTACCCTGAGTTTCATTTTCATCAACCCAAAATTGAGCATGGCGTTTTTGAATTTCCGATGGCATCATTCCTGCAAAAAGAGCATTTCGCGCATATTGAGTTGCAGTTGGCAATATGCTGTAATATAATTCATCTTTTTCGCTATAAAAATATGGCGTCAACAGAGACTCTATACTTTTCCATTGGTCGTATCTTAAATTATCAATTAAAAAAAGGAAAAGTGGCTTATCACTTTGCAAAAGAGGGAAAATCTGTTTCTTAAGCAAGGTATGTGAAAGTATTGGTGCTTCGTTTGGATTTTTCAACCAATCCAAATAATTGCGACTTATATATTTTCCAAACATAGCATTTGCTTCTTCTTTTTGATGAGTTAGAATATCGCTCATGCTATTATCTCCCGAAGTTTCTAAGCTTAACTCCCAACGAACCAGCTTTTTATATACATCTATCCAATCTTTATGATCTAAATCACTATCCATTTCTATATTAATATTCCGAAATTCTTGCTGATATGAACTAATGGTTTTTTCTGAAACGAATTTTTTAGTCTCCAAATTTTTCTTGAGCGAGAGCAATATTTGGTTCGGTTTAACCGGTTTTATCAAATAATCGGCAATGTTTGAACCTATCGCATCCTCCATTATCGATTCTTCTTCGCTTTTAGTAATCATAACCACCGGTAATTGCTGGTGATTTTTCTTAATCCTTTCAAGGGTTTCAATACCTGATAATCCCGGCATGTTTTCATCTAA
>CAZTST010000200.1:0-7533 GCA_964616585.1 uncultured Draconibacterium sp. | reverse complement strand
TGTACCATGCTTTAGGGTTAGTTTTATATCTTATCTTTTTTTCTATTAATTCATCTTTAAATGGAAGCATATAATTATAAGCTAAAGGAAACTTTTCTTTGAAGTACGATTCCTCAAAAGGAACAGTTTTCCCATCCTTTTCAAAGTGTGGATAAATGCAATAGTAATTATTTATTAAAGGTGAATATTTTTTTACATCTTCCCCTTTAAGCAACGGTTTTACTATAGCCGATTCAATAATCAAATTTTCCTGAATTTTATCTGAGTAACCGATAAATTGATTTCCTTGAATTTTTCCTTTCATTAAAAAAATCTCATCTCCCACAGATACAATTCCTTGGCTAATATTTTCAAACACATCCTTTACTGTCCAAGGTTGGTTTTTTAATTTACTGAATAACTTGTCTGTGCTTTCGTTTTTTAAGTTCCATTTTCTTTCCGATAGTGAACTGTAATTGGCTACTTCAAAAATAAAAGGGTCAAATAGCTCACTTGGTATAATTTGTTTAAATCTAACTTCTGAACTACCGCAAGATAAATTTATAATACAAGTATATGTAGACGCATCTGAAAACACCATTTCCGAACCAAAATGCACAAGTGAATTGACTAACTTATGTTGTACAAAGAATTTCCTAATTCCTTCTCCAAAATCACTAATTAGAAATTTATGCGGTAGAATAAAAGAAATTAATCCCTCCTTATTTATCAACTGATGCGATTTCTCCATAAAGAGAACATAAATATCAAATCTGCCAGTAGCAGATTCAAAGTTCTTCTCATAGAACTTGGATTCAAGTTCAAAATTTGCTCTTAGCCCTTGAACTCTTAAATAAGGCGGATTTCC
The DNA here is from genome assembly GCA_964616585.1 of uncultured Draconibacterium sp. GTDB lineage: Bacteria > Bacteroidota > Bacteroidia > Bacteroidales > UBA12170 > UBA12170. The sequence continues at coordinate 6,686 of CAZTST010000200.1, read as the reverse complement.
AATCACCACATCAAATCCACCTTTAGCAAATACTTGGGGAAATTCTTTATTCCAATTAAAAGCCTTATCTCCTGCCACTTCTGGGTCACCAATAAGGGAATTACCGCATTTTATATTATCATTTAAAGTAGATAATACTCTGCCTTTTTGCGCAGTACGTAACCAAAGTGAAAGTTTAGCTATTTCAACACTTTCCTCATTTATATCAACACCATAAAGGTTGTTTTCTAAAATGGTTTTATCCACATCAAATAAACGTAACGGCGTAATGGTCAGTTCAGCAATTATATCATCAATGGTTTTGTGTTCTTCAATTAAGAAATTTAAAGCTTGATTTAAAAAAGCACCACTTCCACAAGCAGGATCGATAATTTTTAAGCTAATCAACCACTCTTTATACTTAGTTAGTTTTTGATATAGTTTTTTCCCATTTACTGTAAGATTATTGTCTTTCGTTCGGTAACTTCCATCAAATTCTATTTCTTCAATTTCTAATTCTTTTCGTTTTTCAACACAAAGTGTACCGATAGTGTTTTCTACAATGTATTGCGTAATGTATTTAGGGGTATAAAATACACCGTCTTTCTTGCGTTTACTTTTTGTTTTATCTTGTGCTACCCCTTCAATTTCGGCAGTAACTTCTTCAATCTCGTTTAAGGAATGCTCAAAAATATGGCCTAAAATATTTACATCCACTTCGGCGCTAAAATCATATTCCGATAAATTCATTAAATCGGTTATCAGTACATCATCATCAATCTGAAAATTATCAAGTAATTCATCAGGATAAAAAAGGCCACCGTTGTAGGCAGGAATATCCCCATCCGATGTTTTCCCTTTTCTCCCAATATTCATATAGCCAAAATACTGTTTGAAAATTTCATAAAGTGGTTTGTAAGCGTCTTCATCTTCTAAAAGCTTGAAACGTTCTACAATTCTTGAAATGGAATTTGGAGGCAAAAGCTGACTATCTTCAGCAAAAAGAATAAATAGAAATCGATCCAAAAGCTTTTGCGATTTTTTAAATAGAGTTAGCTTATCACTTTCGGGATGATTTTTACAAAGGTTATCAAAGAGCTTTCGTTTGAATTGCGAATAATCGTTGTAAAGTTTATTGGATATTACTTGATCGTGAAATTTAGTTTCTTCTTTAAGTTTTAAGGGTAGATTTTGGAATATACTTTCCTTGTTAAGTAGCAAATAAAATAAATCGAAATCATCTTTTTCAATATTGAATAAATCAAATTCTTCGTATTCATTCGCGTAATCAATGTAAAATCTTAGTTTTTGAAAATTTGAAGTGATTACATATTTACATTCAGGCTGATTGACTTTGTAATTAAAAGCTTGGTCTGTAATGCTTTTTAAATCTTTAGTTTTAACTGATTTTAGTTCAATTACAGCAATTGCGTTGTCGTTTTTTAGAATTGCGCCATCAGCTTTTTTGCTATCCACTAAGTTTTTATATTCTCTTGCCAGATTATAATTTTCGTTTGGCTTTAAAGTATAACCTAAGACATCAACAAAAATATCACGTAAAAATCCGTCCTGGTATTCCTCTTCTTTGAGCTCTTTTATTTGCTCAATTTTCGAAGCATTGTAATTCTCTTTCAGTTTCTGAAAAGCAATTTCGACAAGCCTTTTGTCTAGATTTACCAGGTGTTTCTGTATTACGGACTTCTGAAATATTGACATTAAACATTGTTTATACACGGAGATTCAAATTTACGATTTTTGTTGAGAAATGAACTATTCCAAATTGTATTTTCAAAAGGTCTGCGATATGGAATCTTTTGTTGTGTTGATGTAAGACAAAAGTTCGTTGTGAATATTAAATATGAATTGGATTCATTGCCATTGCGCTCTATTATCATTCGGAAACTATTGTTTGACAAATGATAAACCACATCCCCAAGTGTAAAATTCCCAATTGATATATACATCATTATTACACAATTCCGTCTAAACATTTGTGCTTTCTTAAAGTATAAGGATTACGTGCTAATTCATCCATCATCCTGGCCTTGCTATAAACTTTCGTTTTAAACATTCCATTGAGTTCCTTACATTTGTAATGGTGAACCGAGCCAAGAGCAAACTTTTCTCAAAAAGAAGGATGATTATTGGCGAGTTCTCTGTAACTATAATTTTCTTGTTTGGCGAATTTTAAGTAAAACTCTCTTTCTTCCATTGTTTTACATCTTGAAAAGATTGCCAAATTGTGTGACCAACTAATTTCTCTCAACAAAGTTGAGAGTTTTGGAAAGTCTTTATTGGTCTCATAAAACTGCTTCATCCTCCATAGATTTTTGTCAGAGAATCCTTTTATGTCTGGTTCGTTTTGTTGGATATATTTCGCTAATTCTATCACCACAGAATCACCCCATTCAGCAATTTCGAGTTTCTTGCTAATATATTTCCCGGTGTTCCAATAAAGATTTATCAGCTCCGCATTAACGGTTTTTATAGCATTAATCCGAGATTGTTTTATTAGCTGAATAATATCTGAAAAACGCTTTTCCATTTTTTTATTTCAAAATTAAACATTATTGTCAAATTTTTAAACTTGTTAAAGATTCATTATCAAACTATTCAGCTGCTTCAATTCATTTCCTTTTCTATAATTAAATACTGTTTATAATCCCAACAAAAAAAACTATTTTGATAAAACAAAAAAAATATTGGAAATGTGTAAAATAATTTTGTGGATTCCTATTTTTTTAACTGTAAAATACTGATTATAAATGTATAAAAAAATATTATACAAACAAATTATTTTGGTTTTTTATTTGGTTAATGGTTTGGGCGGAATGCATTTCGGCTTCGCTAGTGCGGCTAGGTTAAGTGCAAAAGGGCAAACGAATCTTAATTTATTCTAATAAATTTTTTATTTTATCTGAATTCACAATTAGCCTGTTAGATAATAAATGCTCAATTTTGAGGATAAAAAATAAGGTATTAAATACTAAAAATATAAAGCATTGATTTAATATAATTTCATTCTATTTTAAAAACCTTATTTCAAATTTTTGCCCTTAGTAGAATATAAAACAATCAGAAACAAACCTTATTAAAGAAACTCCTATGCTATTTTTGTGATGGAATAGCTATCCGTCTGCGTTCGACTGAGCTATCGTCTATGTCTGGTGGATCTTAATTGCAAAGGAGTAATTGAAGGTAGACTTTATTTTATTATCACAAATTCTCTAAAATTATTAGTGTCAATAACCATGCTTTTAGCATTATAGCCTTGTGTAAAGGTTTTTGGTAAGTTGATCTTTTTTCTATTATTCCATTTAAATTCATAACCCCATATTTCTCCATTTTGTTCTTCAACAAAATCAACTTCTTGCTGCTGTTTTGTTCTCCAAAAATATGTTTTAGCCAGACTTTGCTTATATTCAATTTGTTTAATTCGCTCAGAAATCAGGAAATTTTCCCACAATGCTCCTTTGTCAGTTCTCAGATTAATCGAATTAAAATTGCTTATAACCATATTGCGAACACCATTGTCGTAGAAGTATATCTTTTTGTTTGTTCTAATTTCGTTTCTAATATTTCGACTAAAACTATTCAATTTAAATATGATATATCCTTTTTGAAGTATATCGATATATTTACTTATAGTGTTTTTATCAACGTTTACTATTTGAGCTAATTCTGAAAAATTTACTTCGCTTCCTATTTGAAGAGCCAAGGCTTGAACTAATTTTTCGAGGACTTCCGGTTTTCTGATATCTGAATATGCCAAAATATCTCTGTACAAATAACTATTTACTAAATTCTTTAAAATCTCTACTTCGTCGCCATTATTGTTTAATACATCAGGATAGAAGCCATAAAGCAGTCTGTTTTCAATTTGTTGCTCAGCATATAAAAAACCGTGATAGTTTTCATACTCTTCCCAGGAAATAGGATATAACTGATATTCCCATTTCCTTCCGGTTAGTGCTTCGTTTACTTTATTTGATAAATCAAAAGAAGATGACCCACTTGCGAATAATTGCACATCTTTAAACTGGTCAGTTATAATTTTCATAGTTATGCCTATTCCATCAATCCTTTGAGCTTCATCTATAAAAACGTATTTGTATTTTCCGAGAATGGTTCTTATTTCTTCAGTGTTTGGATTTGCCAGCAGCATTCTTGTTTTTGGGTTATCTCCATCGAGGAATAAATAGTCTTTTGATTCAAGTAATAACTTGATAAGAGTTGTTTTTCCTGCTTGTCTTGGTCCGATAACAATAATTGCTTTGCCGGAGCCAATCCTTTTGTTTATTTTATCTTTCAGATATCTTGAATACATAATTAATTTTTACACAAAGATATGTTATTTAGTGAATATAATCACCATATATTATAACCAGATGTGATTTTTGTTATATATTTTAGCTGACAGGGAACATATTTGAGCAATAATAATAAATGAATTAAAGAATAATTAAGTATTGGTATAAAGTAACTTAGATATAAATTAATTAAAAACCTTATTTCCAATTTTTGTTCTTAATAGATTATAAATTAAACGAGAATAATTATTTAACTGCAATAAAAACAATAGATGTAGCCAAAACTCCGCCAACAAAATAATAGATTCTGGAGCTTCGCAATTTGTTTTTATCATCGATTAGTTGAATATTTATTTTTCGCTGTTCTTCCAGAGCCAAATCGTTTGTTTTCAGTTTTGAAAACCAAATATCAGCCTCTATTCTTTTTAATGTTATAGTGCTATCCGCCAATTTAATACGTTCCAAATAATTTTCATTAAGCCTTTTGTATTTTCCGGCTTTTTCTAAGCAAAAATCATAATTGGTTTGAAGCACTTTAAACTCTATAACTTTAGCTTTTGGCATATAAAATAAAGTATCTGAACTGCTGTTCAAATAAGATTTTCCGGGAGCTATTATTCCAATCTGAGCCTGACAGTAAGCAATTAGTGAAAGGAAAAATAAAGAAATGAATAACTTTTTCATAAGTTTCATATTTATCTTTTTATTGGTTTAAAAAATCGAGTAATTGATCGTTGGTCGATTTTAAATCTTTTTTTATGGCTTGTTTTTGAATTTCATCCAGATCGCTGATTTCACTCAAAATTTTAGCCGATTTATAATCGATATAATCCATGCGTGCTTTTAACGCGTTATACTTACTATCAAACTCTTCTTTTATGATATTCCATTCGTTGCGCTTTTGAGAATGCTCGTTTGTTATTTCATCTATTTGTTGAACTACCGGAATAGAAGACTTGAATATTTTTGATTTAAAAGCAGCGAAACCTGCTGCTATAGAAGCAAATACAGCTCCAACTTCAATGCCTTTGAGAATATTGCTAAATGCTAAAATTGCAACTATTCCCAAAACAACAATTGCAATAAGTATATATTTTAATGTTTTATTCATGGCAAATAATTTTAAGCATTTGTATCTGGCTCATCACCAACTATTTCCAGTCCTTCCGGTGTAAAAGTCGATCTTGTTTTATCTGTACAACTGGGATCATTGATCATGGAAGTGATTTTAAATTTGGATTCGATTTGAGCATCCAGATTCTCACTTTCCGTAATATCTCTGCTTTCAGAAATTCTAAAAATTTCTTTCATACCAAAAATTAGTGCCCATATAGTAGTATTAAAAGTTAGCCATTGACCTTTATCTATAAATCCTTGAATTAGAAGATAAGTTGAAACCCAAGTACAAGCTATTAATCCCCAGACTTTTACACTAATAAATGTAAATAGAAGTTTAGAGAACCAGTTTTGCCAAAAACCATTCTCTCCCATTTTTATTTTATCTTTTTGTTTTTTCATGATTTTAAATTTACGATGTTAAAGCAATTAAATGTTTCCAAGTATCAGGACCTACAATGCCATCCACTAACAAAAAATTATCGGCCTGAAATTTACGAATGGCAGTAATGGTTTCTATTCCTTGTATTCCATCTACATTTCCATGATGATAGTTAAGCTTTGCAAGTCGTTTTTGAATCTCATTCACAGTTTTTTCAACATTTTGAATATCATTTTTAGGTGTTGCTATTTCATTACGTTTATTCTCAATCCATGCTTGAATAATATTGCCGGGACAAGCAGGTTTCCCAAAATGATAGTGACCAAAAAGTTCCTGATTGGAAAAATTGAATGCTTTTAGAATGTAGTCGACTAAAAACTCCAGAGAAGCAATTTGCTCGCTTGTTGGCTCACTGGTTGCAGCTGTATGACCAAGACCGGCAAAATTTCCGACAAGTAAAACTCCGATTGCTTCTGCATTTTGGCCACTTGTATGCCACACTATGCCGGATAATTCGTTCATTTGAACGATTTCACCATTTTTCCGAATACCATAATGGTAGCAAATTCTTGGGCAACCTTTTGGCGAAATATGATTAGGTTTAATGTGATAAGCATTCACATTTTCGATTGTTCCTTCAGCCAATTCCTGATGGATAATTATTTTATTGATACTTGATAATTGCCGTGTGTTCCATCTGCGCGTAGGATGCCATTCGAGCTGATTAATTAGATTTTTTATTTCCATAATTAGGCGATTAGATTATTAATCTGGGACTTAATAGATTGTTTTATGAAATAAATTTGTAGAATAATTTTTATTTATTTGATTTATAAATCAAAGATAAATCAAGAATTAGGCGAGATCAAGTATCAATAAAATAATTATCCATCAGGAAT
>CAZTST010000199.1:0-7534 GCA_964616585.1 uncultured Draconibacterium sp. | reverse complement strand
AATAAAAAAATTAATCACTCGTTCTCCTATTGGTAAAAGAACTGAAAATAAGTTAAGATTTTCAACCCCTTTGCTTGAGAAAATCCTGGTTGACCTTTTCGCGGAAGAAAAACTTTTCTATTTATATCAAGGTTCGGAACTAGCACATATATACGAGAATGCCATAAATCTCTACACTATCAACTATACCAAGCTCTTTAGTTATGCAAAAAGAAGAGAACGGGAAAAGGAAATCAAATCTTTTATAATGAACAATATGGACTACCTATTAAAAGACATAATAAATGATTAACGAAAAGTGTTTTACTTCTGAATGGTTGGAGTCATTTAAGGCACAAAAGGAGCATAAATTAATTCAGACGAATATACTGGAGAAAATGATTTACGCCTTTCACCTTTTGGAGCAACTTAAAAACAATGGTCTTCAATTTGTATTCAAAGGAGGAACGAGCTTAGTACTTTTGTTAGATGAAGGAAATAGGTTCTCAATAGATATTGATATTGTTTGTAAAACTGAGCGAAAAGAACTTGAGGCCATTTTGAACAATGTAGTTGAGAGTTCAAAATTCAGTTCAGTTACACTCAATGAACGCAGAAGTTACAAACCTGCAATACCAAAAGCCCATTATTCATTTGCTTTTGAATCAGTTTTTAACACGAAAGTACCAGGTAATATATTACTGGATGTTTTGGTTGAGGACTCCATATATCCTGAACTCGTAGAGAGTCTGATTCAAACAAAATGGATTGAAATGGATAATGACATGACAGTTAAAACACCTTCGATTGATGCAATAACAGGTGATAAATTAGCGGCTTTTGCTCCAAACACAATTGGAATTCCATTCTTCAAAGGGAAAAAATCTTTCACAATGGAAATTTGTAAGCAACTGTTTGACTTGAGTAGACTTTTTGAAAAGATATCAAATGTAGAGGTTGTCCATAGAAGTTTTGTGGTTCATGCAGAACAAGAGATTCATTTTCGTAGGGACGGCGATGGTAAACAAGATCTTACTCCTGAGATTATCCTTCAGGATATTATTGATACGTGTTTACTCATAGTTAAAAGAGAAACAAATAAAGAGGAACCTGCAAAATCTAACTTCAAATTGCTGCAAAACGGAATCAGGGCTTTTGGTACAGGTTACCTTATGTCAGGTAATTTTAGGATAGATGATGCAGTTGTCGCATCTTCAAGAGTGGCTTATCTTGCTGCAAAATTATTGATGGGTGATTTAACAACCATTTCCTATTACAATGGGGAAGATTTAAAAGCAATGACAATTAAAGTTCAAGAATGGAACTTCTTAAATAAGCTTATGAAACAACCGGATAAGTCTTCTTTTTTCTATTGGTTCAAAACAGTTAAACTTTTAGCAAATAAATAATCATGACACAATAATTACATCTGAGTTGTTAATATTGAACGAATAGCAACTAGAGTACTAAACCGATATAAACAATAAAAGCCTCACAAATGTGAAGCTCTTAATGTTTTGCTCTGATTTTCAATCATTTAAGCGGTCTGGACGGGACTCGAACCCGCGACCTCCGCCGTGACAGGGCGGCATTCTAACCAACTGAACTACCAAACCGTTTGTTCTATGAACTTGCTTCCTTGAAAGCGTTGCAAAAGTACATTATTTTTGATTATCTGCAAATATTATTTCTCTTTTTTGTATTTAATTTTTAAATGCATTTTTCGGCTTTAAAATCAGCCAATTACTCTAAAATTAAAGGAATGGAAAAATTAAATGTCGAGCCTTTTCCTTCTTCTGATTCCAACCAAATATTGCCTTTAAATGTATGTACTAATCCTAAAGAAATAGCCAAACCAAGACCTGTACCTCCATAAAGTTTTGTAGTTTTTAACTCGGCTTGTGTAAAGCGTTGAAATATTTCTTCTTGTTTGTTTTTTGAAATTCCAATCCCTGAATCTTTTACATAAAAATGTATGCTTTTATCATTATCAATAATATTCCAACCAAATTCGATAAATCCATTATGTGTAAATTTCAAAGCATTACTTATTAGATTAATTAAGATTTGTTTTAACCTCATTTCGTCAGTTTTAACATAGAATTCGTCCTGAAGTTGATTAGATTTCTTAATTAACTCTAATCCTTTTTCTTTTGAAGTTAACACGAACATATTAAAAATATCTTCAAAAATTTCGTAAAGATTTATATGCTCATAATTCAATTTTATTTGTCCTGCTTCAATTTTCGATATATCGATAATATCATTAATAATGGTCATTAGTTGATTACCGTTTTTTCTGATAATCTTAATGAAATGCAGCTTCTCATCGGCCGAAATGCTTTCATCAGCCATTAAATCAGAAAATCCAAGTATAGAATTCATTGGTGTTCTTATCTCATGACTCATATTGGCTAAGAATGCTGATTTTAATTTTTCGCTCTCAATTGCCTGTTCTTTAGCTTTAAAAAGATCATTTTCAGCTTGTTTTATTTTAGTAATATCTCGAACTGTAATAAGTAAGTGAGGTTGGTTATTATATGAAATTAATCGACCTTTTGCATTAACAAAGAATTTTTCCCCTGATTTTGTGATATCTACCGATTCACCTTCAAACATTTTTTCGTAATCATTATTGAGGTGTTCCATAACCTCTTCAAAACTATGATTTTGCATTGGATAAATATATCGAGAAGTTACCTGTTGAGTAAATTCCTCTGTAGAGTAACCATACATTTGAGTTGCCATTTTGTTGACTTGAACAATTTCTTTTTTCATATTATAGATGATAACGCCATCCAGAATCGATTCGAAAATATTACGATAGCGCTTTTCACTTTCCTGCAAAGCTTTTTGAGCAATTTTCCGATTGCTAATATCTCGACTTATAAGTATTAATGAAAGTGGATTACTAAAGGAATCGTAAAGTATTTTTGCTGTAAGTTCAATAGGTATTTTATGTTTATCTTTTCCAACAGAGCTAATTTCGTTTTGATAGACACCAAAAAAATTAATATCACTTAAGATATTGGATAATAGATTTTTAGCATCAATATTCGATTCAAAAATTAATTGAATATTTTCGCCAATTGTATCTTCAGAATCGTATCCGAATATTCTTTTAGCTCCACCAATCCAGGATGTTATTTCACCATGAAAATTTGTAATTATAACCGCATCATTCATTTGCGATATAATTTCATTCGATTGACGAAGTTTTTCGCCTTTTAAAACATCCTCAGTAATATCTGATAAAATTCCATAATAGTAAGAAATATTGCCTTCCGTATCGTATTGCAAGGTGGTGCGGTCGTTTATCCATTTTACTTCGCCACTTTTTGTGATAATTCGGTATGGCTGATGGTTATAATGACTTCTTTTTTGCTTAGTTAACTCTTTTGTTTCTTTTCTTAATTGTAATATATCGTCTGGATGTACAAGTTGTTGATAATTAATAGTTTTGGAAACTAATTCATTAGAATTATAACCAAATAAAATTTCTGCATTTTCTGAAACAAACTCAATAGGCCAATCTTCTGCATTCTTCCACAAAATAGCGACCATACCACTAAGATTCAGAATTCTACTAGCTTCTTCTTTGTTGGAAATGTCTTCGCCTGAGCTGATGATTCCAATTACTTTATCGTTTTCGTCTTTTAACAGACTATTTCGCATGCCTATTAATTTTTCTTTTCCTGTTGATGTTTTTATTATGTTTTCAGAATAAGGCTTTATCTCTTTGTTTTGTTTAATTGAGTCTATAAATTTATTTTGTAGTTGCTCTCTGATATTTTTTGGAATAAATTCTGCAAACCAGTTTTTACCTATAATATTGCTTTCTGTAGTTTCCAAAATATTGCAGCCTTTTTTGTTGATGGCAGTTACGATTCCATCAGTATCTATTGCTAACATCATCATTCCTGAAACTTCAAAATATTGCGTAGCACGCCGATGTTCTTTGGCTAAGATTTTAGCCGCTATTTCACGATCTGTCACATCCAATAACTGGGCAATTGTTTGAGGATAGCCTTCAGCTGTTATAATTACAGATGAATGTAATTCAACAATTCGAATTTCTCCATTCTTACGTAAAATTTCAAAAGTATAATTCTGAGGAACATCTTTACCCGCCTGGCGTGCTTTATATCTTTCCCCAACCAAAATAGCACTTTCTTTAGTGAGAATTTTACGGAAATCGTTACCAATAAGTTCATCAGATGTATATCCCGTGATTATTTCTAATTGATGATTTGCATAATCAATATGGAAAGCTTGGTCGATAATAGCAATGCCTTCATGAGAATTGGATACTATGGCTTTGTAACGATTGTCCTTTTCGAAGAGCGTTTTTTGAATTTTAACAAAATCGCCAATATTTTTGGCGATTAGCAAATAATGCTTTTCATTATTGATTTCTATCAATTTTGCAGATACAAGCACATGAATTTGCCTTCCTTGGCTTAAATTAAACAAACCCTTATGATTGATAATCTCTTCTCTATTTTGAAATTTAGTAGTAAAAAAATCTATGTCTGATTGTTGCGACCATAGGTTAAGTTCAAAAGTTGATTTCCCAATAATTTTTTCGTATGGCAGACCAGTAATAGTTGTAAATTCTTCATTTACATCAACATAAGTCCAGTTTTCCATTTCCATAATAGCTAAAGCATCTGGACTTTTGCTAAAAATATTTTGGAATTTTTCTTCGCTGAGCTTTATTTCTTTTTGAGCAATCTTTAATTTTGAAATATCCTGAATTACAGTAATAATATGTGGCTCGCCATTTAAATCGATAATATTGGAAGAAATTAATGCATCGAGCAAACTACCGTCTTTCATTCTGAAAGTAATTTCCTGATTTTCAATAACTCCACTTACTTTTAACCGTCGATAAAAATTAAGGTTACTTTCTTTATTTATCCAAAAATTGAGTTCGTTCGGAGTTTTGCCAATTAATTCTTCGCGCGAATATCCGGTACAACTAATAAAATAATCGTTAATATCAACAAAAGTAGCATCTGAAAGGCGATTAATATGAACCAGATTTGGAATGTTCATAAAAGCTTTTCGAAATTGCTCTTCACTTTGCTTTAAACTACGTGTTAAATCGTTTAATTTTGTAACATCTTTTGAAGTGACAAGTATATGCGGTTCAGCATTATATATAATTGTTTTTGCAGACATTAAAACATCAATAACTTCTCCATTTCTTGTCCGGAATGAGGTGTTAAAATTCGTAATATACCCATGTTTTTTTAGCTCATTTAAATAGAAATTACGATCATTCTCATCTACCCACATTCCAAGTTCAAATGCCGATTTACTAATTATTTCATAATCTGTAAATCCAGATACATCTTTAAAAGATTTATTGGCAAATACAAATTTGCCATCAGAAACACGAGAAATTGTAACAGCATCGGTACTCGATGATATAGCATTTCTGAATTGCTCTTCTTGAACATTTTGTTCGCAAATATCTTCTGCAGAAATAATTCCAATTATCTGGCCATTATTCCTTTGAATATTTATTTTTTGCCGAATGGCTTTAGTTTTTCCCGTTTTCGTAAGTATTTCAATATTTGATATAATATTTAATTTACCTGAGAATAAATGGTTTAGTTGTTCTTTATATGATAAAAGTGAGTTATTTGAAAAAAATGTTTCAGGTTTTTTTGATAATTCATCTTGATTTTGAACTTCATACAATTGCAAAACAGCGGCGTTTACCTTCTTTATTTTATTTAAGAAAATACATTTTTCAATTTCTTGCAGATTTGCGTCTAAATAAATATTTATGTCAAAAACTCCGTCTTGTTTAAGGGAATCAAAATATTCAAATAATTCGGTAAAGTCCATTTCCAATAATGGAATTGGGGAATGTTCAAAAATGAATTCAAAAGAAGTCTGGCTAGTCGACTTATTCATAAATAACTGGTTTGCTCAGGAAAATTAATAATCTTTTAATAATTATAGCGCAATATACAAAAATTTCTGAATAAAAGATTTAAATTTTCAATAAACATAGAGCCAATTCGTAAACGTAACAATTTTATACTAAAACGATTATATAATTGGTTTTATTCCTCAAAAGGTAAAATTCCGACTTTCTCTTCCAAATTGTCACTTAATAATGAAGGATTTGTATGGTCTAAACTTTCCAAGCTATCAACATTTTTAAGCTTACGTTCCATAGCTCTTGCACGTGTATTTGCCAGCGTATCTAAAGTACCGGCTGCTGTATGTATCTGACGATGAGCTTTTTCCAAAGTAGAAGAGAATTTGCTGAATTCTGTTTTTACCTCTTCTAAAACTTTCCAAACTTCGCTGCTGCGTTTTTGAACTGCTAAAGTGCGAAAACCCATTTGCAAACTGCTTAAAAGTGCCGAAAGAGTGGTAGGACCAGTTATTGTAATATGATATGTTCTTTGTAAAAGCTCAAAAAATCCCGGATGTCGCAAAACCTCAGCATACAAGCCTTCAACAGGCAAAAACATAATCGCAAAATCTGTTGTGTTTGGCGGATCTATATATTTGGAACTAATATCTTTAGCAAAATTTTCTATAACTTTTAAAAGTGATTTTTGAGCTAATTCAATCACGGTTTTGTCGCCTGTTTCAAAAGCATCAATCAAAGTATTATATGATTCCAATGGAAATTTAGAATCGATAGGCAACCAAATTTCTTGATCGCTCGATTTTCCCGGCAATTTAATTGCATATTCAACATTTGCCTGACTGCCTTTTTTTGTGGCCACGTTTTTGGCGTATTGGTCAGGAGTTAAAATCTGTTCCAAAATATTTCCAAGTTGATATTCGCCCATAATTCCACGAGTTTTTACATTGCTCAAAACTTTCTTTAAATCGCCAACGCCTGTGGCAAGAGTTTGCATTTCGCCTAAACCTTTGTGTACTTGCTCCAACCGATCGCTTACCTGTTTAAAGCTTTCGCCCAGGCGCTTTTCTAGTGTTGTTTGCAGCTTTTCATCAACGGTTCGGCGCATTTCGTCCAGCTGCTTAGTATTATCTAAGCGTATATCAGTCATTTGTTTTTCAACAGTATCTTTAAGGGCTTTCTGACTATCTTTTGACTGTTGATTTAAATCGTTGAAATTTACGCGCATTTTCTCCGAAAAATCGTTTAACGACTTTGTTAATTTTTCCTCAAAGCTTCCGAGATTTTTACTTACTTCAGCACGATTATCTTTAGAATCAATAGTTTGCGCATCGCGAAAAGCTGTAAAATGTTGCTGCATTTTTGCTGTGAATTCTGAAAGCGATTTCGAAAATTGCTCAAACTCAGCTTTTTGCATTTGAATTGATTCGAACAATCTGCTTAATAAGCTGTCTTGCAGGCTTTTAAAAACATCGTTTATTTCTTTACGGTTCTCAGCATTTAATTCGCGAGTTTCTTTACGAGTTTCAGACAAATCGTCTTTTAAATTGCGTTTAAAATCATCAAAAGCAAAATCGTTTTTTTGCTTGATTCCGTATTTTATAACCAGAAAAACTAGAAGCAGTAAAATAATGATTATCAGGTAAATAAGAATGTTTT
>CAZTST010000198.1:0-7558 GCA_964616585.1 uncultured Draconibacterium sp. | reverse complement strand
CAAATCGCGAAATATTTTTTGTTGGAGCAATAGCAATATGCAAGCGATAATTACGCTTACCGTATTCGGCTATTCTTTTTACAATTTGAAGATTGCATCTTTTCAGCTGATTATCAATAATTTCGGCATACATCATTTGTCCTCTTCCATCGGTCAACCAAACTTCATCACCAACATTTAAACGCAAGACGCGAACAGCATGTTTTGACTCTTCTTCGTTCAACTGATAAAATTCATCACTTTCAATATCAGGCGTATAAAACAAATGCATTAATTTATTTTTTTGCTTTTTTAGATAATAGTGTAATTTCTCCTAAACTGTCGGCTATGAATTTCTCTCTTTCTATTCTAATTGAATCCAGGCGAATACTATCTAGCTTCATTTGCAGACGAATCTCCAAATCTATTGCTTTTAGTTTATTAAGTATGACAATTGATTTATCATAAATTGCAGTGATAACATCTTCATTTAGAGAATAATAGGTTAAATTATCTAAAAAGTCGGATTTGCTAATCCGGTATTTTTCAAACAATAATGGAAAATATACATAATCCGAATCGTTGTCGCCACGCAAATTAAAAGGAATTTGATTAAGGTAGGCTTCTGTTAATTGTACTTCGCTAAGAATTATTGCCATAGTATCTTCAGGGATAATCACTTTAGGCACATCAACATGAGTTTGTTTTTTTTCGGCACATGCCGATAGGAGAAGAATTATTCCCAGAATTCCAACAAAATGGCGAATGTTCATTTTCGTAAATTTTAGTAAGCAAAGGTAGGTTTTTCTATACAATTGCGATAAAAATACTAGTTTCCAACATCCGACATATATTTGATTCGCATCAAACGGATTTCTTCTTCAGTAAACTCATCTTCACCTAATTCTTCAAGAGCATCTTTCAGCGAATCTGATTTAGCTTCAGAAAAATATTCTAAAATATCTTCCTGATGATATTCATCTATGGTTTCATTAATATAATAAGTCAAATCCAGTTTTGTTCCGGAAGATACAATATGTTCAATTTCAGTTATTAATTCGGAAACAGTAAGCGTTTTTGAACCTGCAATCACTTCTAAAGGCAATTTTTTATCAATGCTTTTGATAATAAAAACTTTCATTCCAGATTTGTTCACAACCGATTTAACTACCATATCCATAGGGCGAATAATCTCATTTTCTTCAACATATGATTTGATAAGTTCTACAAATGGTTCGCCATATTTAGCTGCTTTTCCAACACCTACGCCCGAAATACTTTTTAATTCTTCTAAATTAGTAGGATATTGGACTGTCATATCTTCCAGTGATGGATCCTGGAAAATTACAAAAGGCGGCAGATTTTCCTTTTTCGAGATATCGCGACGCAAATCTTTAAGCATATTGAATAAAACTGTATCCAGAGCATCAGTTTTTGCAGCTCCACCAAGTGAACTTCCTTCATCTAAACCATCATAATCATGATCTTTGGTGAGCATTATTGAACGTGGTTCTTCCAAAAATGCTTGCCCGGCAGGAGTAATTTTTAGAATACCATAATTATCGATATCCTTATCTAACAATCCATGAATAAGCATTTGGCGAATAACCGCATTCCAATGCTTAAGATCATCATCCATGCCTATTCCAAAAACTTCAAGTTTATCGTGTTTAGCATTTTTTATATCGGCATTTTTATCTCCAATTAAAACATTAGCAATATAATCGCGCTTAAATAGCTGTTTTACAGCTAATACAGTTTCTAAAGCAAATTGAACATCCTCTTTACCATCAAATTGCTCTTTTGGATTTAAACAATTATCGCAAGCACCACAATTATCATTAGTATAACCTTCACCAAAATAATGCAAGAGCTGACGATGCCTGCAAACCGATGATTCAGCATAGGAAATTGTTTCCTGTAGAAGTTGTTTTGCAATTTCTTGTTCAGCTACAGGTTTATTTTTCATAAATTTTTCCAGCTTTTCAATATCTTTATAGCTGTAAAAAGTTATACAGTTTCCTTCGCCATCATCACGACCGCCACGACCGGTTTCCTGATAGTATCCTTCTATACTTTTAGGAATATCGTGATGGATTACATAACGGATATCAGGTTTATCTATTCCCATTCCAAATGCAATGGTAGCAACTATTACATCAACATCTTCCATCAGAAACATATCCTGATTTCGCTTTCTGGTATTCGCATCCAGACCGGCATGATATGGTAAAGCTTTAATGCCATTAACTTGCAGTGTTTCAGCTACTTCTTCAACTTTCTTACGACTAAGACAATATATTATTCCTGATTTCCCGGCTTGATTTTTTACATACTTAATTATATCTTTATTTACATCTTTGGTTTTCGGTCTTATTTCGTAATAAAGATTTGGGCGATCGAATGAAGATTTATAAACCTCGGCATCTTCAATCCCTAGATTTTTTAATATATCTTGTTGAACTTTAAGCGTTGCTGTTGCAGTAAGCGCAATCACAGGTACTTTCTGCCCTATTGTATCTATTATTGGCCGTAAGCGTCGATATTCCGGGCGGAAATCATGACCCCATTCCGAAATACAATGAGCTTCATCAATAGCATAAAATGAAATTTTTATCTTCTTAAGAAATTCTACATTATCTTCTTTGGTTAATGATTCCGGAGCAACATATAATAGTTTGGTTTTCCCACTTAATAAATCAGCTCTTACTTCATTAAGCTCAGTTTTCGACAATGAAGAATTCATCACATGTGCAATACCATTGTCTGCTCCAAAGTTTCGCATTGCATCCACCTGATTTTTCATTAAAGCGATCAGGGGAGATACAATTATTGCAGTACCTATACTCTTGAGAGCCGGAAGCTGGTAACACATTGATTTACCGCCACCTGTAGGCATAATTACGAAAGAATTTTTGCCATCAAGCAAACTTTCTATAATAGCTTCCTGATTTCCCTTAAAGCTGTCGAAACCAAAAATCTTTTTTAACAATTCTGAGAGTGAATCTTTTTCTCTTCCTAATAACATCTACTTCCTTTTTTTAGCATTAAAATAACATCCCCCGAACGGCTAAATAGTGTTTTTTAATGTCTATTTTCTATTTTTTTAATAATTTGTCAAAAACAAATATAATAAAAAAAAATACTAATTACAACAAAGATTTATATTTCGATATTAACCTAATTCCTTAAAAATGCGCGCGAAGGTACGAATTTATTTATTGTTTTACTAGAAAAAAATCATATCTAATTTTTGCAAAAAAATCCAACTATATTTTATGAATTAAGCAGTTTTCGCAATTTTATCAACTAGAAAAATGATGGCTTATAAAAAGAATTTATCTTTGTCGGACAAAACTATTATTTTGGGTAAAATTATCGATATCAAACGTATTGCAATTCGTACTATTAAAGAAGAAGCAATAGCAATTAATCAACTTTCGTCATTTATCGATGATCAGTTTGAGCAAGCTGTTCGGTGCATTGCCAAATCAAGCGGACGCTTAATTCTTACAGGAATTGGCAAAAGCGCCAATATTGCAAATAAAATTGTTTCAACATTAAATTCAACCGGTACTTCTGCTGTTTTTATGCATGCTGCTGATGCAATTCATGGCGATTTAGGCATTATTCGCGAAAACGATATTGTTCTTTGCATTTCAAAAAGCGGAGAATCTCCTGAAATAAAAGTACTTATTCCACTTATAAAAAGTTTTGGAAATACACTTATTGCACTTACAGGCAATACAGATTCTTTTTTAGCTCGTCAGGCAAATTATGTTTTAAATTCTAGTGTCGAAAAAGAAGCTTGTCCAAATAATTTGGCTCCAACATCAAGCACTACGGCTCAATTAGTTATTGGCGATGCTTTGTCAGTTTGCTTGCTTGAGATAAAAGGATTTACAACAGCCGACTTCGCAAAAATACATCCGGGAGGCACTCTGGGAAAACAATTATATCTAAGTGCAAAGGATATAATCTCACAAAACGAGAAGCCTGAAGTTCAAACTTATGCTTCCATTCAGAACGTTATTATTGAGATGACATCCAAAAGATTAGGCGCTACAGCAGTACTTAATAATGAAAAATTGGTAGGAATAATTACTGATGGCGATTTGCGTAGAATGCTAAGAAATAACTCCCAAATAGAAAAGCTTACAGCCGAGCAAATTATGAGTCATAATCCAAAACAGATTTCAGATGATACTTTATTGGTAGATGCTTTAAACCTAATGCGCATTAATAGTATTACACAACTAGTTGTTTGTCAGGAAAATAAATATTTAGGAATTTTACATTTACATGATATTTTGAAAGAAGGAATATTATAATCAGAAAGCAAATGATATTAAGAACTGAGAATATTTTAAAAAAATACGGAAAAAGAACTGTTGTAAAAGAAGTAAGCATTGATGTAAAACAAGGCGAAATTGTTGGATTACTAGGTCCAAATGGCGCAGGCAAAACAACTTCGTTTTACATGATTGTTGGTTTAATTAAACCTAATTCAGGACGTGTTTATTTAAATGATATTGATATTACTAAAGAGCCAATGTACAAAAGAGCTCAGTTGGGAATAGGGTATTTGGCTCAAGAAGCTTCTGTATTTCGCAGTATGTCGGTTGAAGATAATATAAGTTCAGTTTTAGAATTTACCAATCTCAGCAAAGAAGAACAGATTGAAAAATTAAATTCTTTGCTTGATGAATTTGGGTTGAAACATATTCGTAAAAGCAAGGGTATTCAACTTTCAGGTGGTGAAAGACGTCGAACTGAAATTGCAAGAGCTTTGGCAATGAATCCGAATTTTATTTTACTCGATGAACCTTTTGCAGGAGTTGACCCAATTGCTGTTGAAGACATCCAAAATATTGTTTCCAGACTCCGCGAAAAAAATATTGGGATTTTAATTACCGACCATAATGTGCATGAAACCCTAAAAATTACCGATCGTGCTTATTTGCTTTTTGAAGGTTCCGTTCTAAAAACAGGAACGGCAGAAGAGCTGGCAGCTGATCCACATGTTCGTAAAGTTTATTTGGGTGCTAATTTTGAACTCAGAAAATAAGCTGTTTCGATGATTAATTTATTGGATTTGCTCCTTTTTATAAGACCAAATCATTAATAAAATTGCCATAAGCAATAATAGAATGGCAATGCCAAAGGTTATTGTATATCCAAACAATTCGTAAAACAGCACCCCTATCAATGGAGCAAACAAGGCTCTAACGCCAGTTAATGAAAGATGGACTACTTGCAATTCGCCGGCATCTTCATCTTTTCCAAAATAGGAGGAGCCGATAAACCAAAGCAATGACATAGTTGCCGCAAAAATGCTATTAAACAAAATGTAGAATAGCAACATATAGTATATTTTGATGTTAAAAATCTCAACACTAGCAGGGAAATATTCCGTCAATGCCAAAAAGAAAAGAAACAGCAAGATAGACCCAAAAGTAATGACAGCAAACTTTCTAGGATCAATCCTCCCCAAAAGTCTTCCAAAAAAAGGCAGCAACAAAATGGCAATAATATTATAAGCGTTTTTATAAAAAGCAATACTTGAATAATTTAAACCCAAGGCTCTGTCGAAATAGATAGTTATTACCACAGCCGTCGACATAAAAGCAAATCCATATATCATAAAACCAATTTCAAAATGTAGGTAAGGCTTATTGGTTTTCATCAAAATGAACATATTATGCCAGGAACTTTGGATAGATCTCAAAAAAGATTTTTTTATCACCACTTGCCCAACTGCTTGGTATGGAATTTTAGTTAAAAGGTGAATAGAACTTATTCCTATAAGAGCTATAAATGGAAAAACATATGTGTATGCGAAAGGATTCCAATCGAGGAGCAAGCCATAAACAAAAGTAACAACCAACATTACAATTTTATTTATAGAAGTGGCAGAGCTATATAAATTGCTGAAGTTTTCGTGACGGTAAGTATTTTTTAAAAACAAATTAATGTTTGGCAAAACAATAGGTAAAGCCAAATAATACATGAAAAATATTCCAAGGAAAATAAAATGGTAAATGCTATTTCCTAGCATGGCCACATCACTTTTTGGAAAAAAGATTAATAGAACCAGGGGCAATCGGGTAAGCAACGCGGTAGTCAGCAATAATTTCTTTCTATCGCGTATGCGACGAAGAAATTCGTTGATAAAAATAAGACCCGTAAAAACAATTGCGCTAAACTGAAATAATATACCCAACTCAATATTGCTTCCCTTTAAACTTTTAATAAAAACAAATTCGTTCAAGGCTAGAACTCCCAAGACAAAACCTTCCAAGATGCTATAAAGCATGTGGATACGAAAGGTTTCCTTCTCTTTTGCATTTAAATGTTTGGTTTTATAAAAAAGCATGGTTTGTATTTGAGCCTGCAAAGATACTTTTGTTTTACTGATGTGGAAATTGATTTTATCATCACGATTTTTGCTTTCAAAATCTATTTAAAAGCTAGTTTTCCATTCTGCAAAATTGGCTTAACTTTGCCTCATTCCATTAAAGACTTAAAAACAACTAATTTTATGTCAACTGTTAAAAATTTTGCACTAATCGGAGCTGCCGGCTACATTGCGCCACGTCATATGATGGCCATTCAGGAAACCGGGAATAATTTGATAGCCGCGCTCGATAAATTTGACTGTGTTGGAATAATGGATCAGTTTTTCCCTAATGCAAGCTTCTTTACTGAGCCGGAGCGTTTCGACAGACATTTGGATAAACTTCGCCGCATAAATAATGGACAAGCCGTTGATTATGTGAGCATTTGCTCGCCAAACTATCTTCACGATTCACATATTCGATTAGCCTTGCGCAATAATGCAGATGCAATTTGCGAAAAACCTGTTGTGTTAAATACCTGGAATATTGATGCGCTTCAGATTCTTGAACAAGAAACAAAAAAAGAAATTTATACTATTCTTCAGTTACGCTTACACCCTTCGGTTTTAGCATTAAAAAAGAAAGTAGAAAATGGCCCAAAAGACAAGATTTACGACATCGACCTAAGTTATATTACATCGCGCGGAAAATGGTATGCCATTAGCTGGAAAGGCGATATTGCAAAATCAGGCGGAGTTACTACCAACATTGGCGTTCATTTCTTTGATATGCTTTCTTTTATTTTTGGAAAGACCAAAAAAAGCGAAGTTCATCTGTTGCAAGATAATAAAGCTGCAGGCTATATGGAATTAGAGAATGCACGTGTTCGATGGTTTTTAAGCATCGACAGCAATGATATTTCTTCTGAAAGAAGAGAACAAGGACAAAGTACTTTTCGTTCAATTCTAATGGAAGGTGAAGAATTTGAGTTTAGTGGTGGATTTACAGATTTGCATACACTTAGCTATCAGGAAATTCTTGCCGGCAATGGTTTTCGCATCGAGGAAGCTAGGCAAAGTACTGATATGGTGCACTTTATTCGAAATGCAAAACCTATTGGCTTAAAAGGTGATTTTCATCCAATATTAAAATCTATTTCTATATAATTAAAATGCCAAACTAAATTGGGATATTCGATAACATACAATTGGTACGCAGTATATGTACGTTCAAGAGCCGAA
>CAZTST010000197.1:0-7558 GCA_964616585.1 uncultured Draconibacterium sp. | reverse complement strand
CAAGAATAGCATCAATAATCGCACGGGTAGCATGAATAGAGATTCTCTTTCCGGTCCCATTCCATCCTGTATTTACTAAATATGCTTCCGTATTATGAGCGTCCATTTTCTTTACCAATTCCTCACCGTATTTCGTAGGATGCAAGGATAAGAAAGCCGCGCCAAAACAAGCTGAAAAAGTAGGCTGAGGCGCAGTTACGCCACGCTCTGTTCCCGCTAATTTAGCAGTAAATCCGGATAAGAAATGATATTGTATTTGGTCATGGGTTAACTTAGAAACCGGAGGTAATACGCCAAAAGCATCGGCCGATAAGAATATGACCTTATTGGCATGACCGGCTTTTGAAATTGGCTTAACAATATTGTGGATATGATAAATTGGATATGAAACACGGGTGTTTTGTGTAACTGAACCATCGTTAAAATCTATTTTTCCATTTTTGTCAAGAGTTACATTCTCTAACAGCGCATCACGCTTGATTGCATGATAAATATCAGGTTCTTCAACAGGATCCAGATTTATCGTTTTAGCATAACAACCACCTTCGAAATTAAAAATTCCGTCATCATCCCAACCGTGCTCATCATCACCAATCAATTCGCGCTTAGGATCGGTTGATAAGGTAGTTTTTCCAGTACCTGATAGACCAAAGAAAATAGCTACATCACCATTTTTTCCGCGGTTTGCAGAACAATGCATCGAAGGCATTCCTTTTAGCGGAAGATAATAATTCATCATGGCAAACATTCCCTTTTTCATTTCTCCGCCATACCATGAACCTCCGATTACCTGCATCTTTTCAGTCAGGTTAAAAACGGTATAAACCTCCGAATTTAAACCCTGCTCTTTCCAGTTTGGATTAACTGTTTTAGAAGCATTCATAACAATAAAATCGGGGGTGCCAAAAGATTCTAATTCAGCCTCGGTAGGTCTTAAAAACATATTGGTTACGAAATGTGCTTGCCAAGCGACTTCCATAATAAAGCGGACTTTTAAGCGTGAATCTTCATTTGCCCCACTATAAGCATCTACAACATAAAGTTTTTCACTTGATAATTGATCTGTGGTCGTTTTTTTTAGTTCGTTCCAAATATCTTGTGAAATAGGTTTATTGTCATTAGGAGATCCTGGAGTTGTCCACCAAATTGTATCTTTTGTTATGCTATCTTCTACAATGTATTTATCTTTAGGAGATCGACCTGTGAAAACACCTGTCATTACATTTATAGCGCCTAATTCTGATACTTGGCCTTTTTCAAAACCCTCAAGAGATGGGTCTGTTTCGTGTGCATACAATTCATCGAATGATAAATTGTAATGAATTTCTGTTGTGTCTTTAATTCCGTAAGACGCTAACGCGGTTTTAATTTTGTCTAAATTTTTAGCCATGTTTAATGATTTTGAATAGAATTTATTTCAATTTCAATCGATTGCATTAAAAACGGCAAATATACTAAATCTGTAATATGAAATCGGCCACATATGTAAATATGTAGCCGATTTAACTATTTTTATTGATTATAAAAAACGATTATTTATTTTTATAGGAAGCATCTATGCTTGCAATCATAGCAATATCAACAATTTCTTCAACAGAACTACTCAATTGTAGAATGTGAGCGGATTTTTTAAACCCATTTAAAATAGGCCCAATTACCTTATAATCGGTTGTAGACTGCATTAATTTGTATGCGATATTACCTGAGGACAAATTTGGAAAAATCAAGGTGTTAGCACCTTTTTCAGCTAATTTTGAAAAAGGAAATTTTTGTTTAAGCAAATCTTTGCTCAAAGCAAAATTTGCTTGCATTTCACCGTCCACAATTAAATCAGGATGATTCTTATGTAAGAATTCTGTTACTTCACGCATTGTATTTGGACTAAAGCCTTGATTGGATCCAAAGTTAGAATACGATAGAAGTGCAATACGAGGTTCAACACCGAATTGACGAACAGAATGTGCTGTTTGTAGTGTAATTTCTATTAACTGTTCAACAGTAGGATTTTTATTCACAGTAGTATCTGCTAGGAATAATGGGCCTTTTTTTGAAAGGAAAATATACATTCCAGAAACTAATTTCGCATTATCGGCTTTTCCTATTACTTGCAATGCTGGACGAATTGCATCTGGATAATTTTTAGTGTGTCCCGAAACCATACCATCAGCCATACCTGATTCAACCATTGCAGGTGCAAAATAAGAGCGTTGTCTCATTTGATTCATTGCATCTTCAAGTGACATGCCTTTGCGCTTTCTCTTTTCGAATAGTAATTTTGAAAATTGAAGTCGTAATTCCTTATTATCTTCAGCTCTAGGATCTATAATTTCAACACCATCTATTTCCAGATGATTCTCTTTGGCAAGATTAAGAATGATATTTCTATCTCCTAATAAGATTGGCTCTGCCAAATTCTCATTCATTATTATTTCTGTTGCTTTTAGTATTTTATAATTTTCAGCATCAGCAAAAACAATGCGTTTTAAGCTTTTCTTGGCTTTTTCTTTTATCTGACGGAGCAGTGGGTCGCCAATACCTAATCTTGTACGTAAATTCTCTTTGTATTCTTCCCAATCTTCAATTGGTCGTAGAGCTATTCCTGAGTCCATCGCAGCTTTTGCAACTGCAGTAGCTACTGTTACAATCAATCGTGGATCAGTTGGTTTTGGAATTAAATAATCTACACCAAATGTTAAGTTTCCACTATGAAAAGCCTGATTTACTTCTTCGGGAACAGGTAGTTCTGCCAATTCAGCTAAAGCATAAGCAGCTGCTAATTTCATTTCTTCATTAATACCTGTAGCTCTAACATCGAGTGCTCCTCTAAATATATAAGGGAAACCCAAAACATTATTAATTTGATTTGGATAATCAGATCGGCCGGTTGCCATTACTACATCCTTACGTGTTGCCTTTGCATCTTCAAAAGTAATTTCAGGATTTGGATTGGCTAATGCAAAAACAATAGGGTTTTTATTCATTGTTTTAAGCATTTCAGGTTTCAAAACACCTCCCACAGATAATCCTAGAAATAAATCAGCACCAACGACAGCATCAGCCAAAGTATGAATGTCTTGATTAGTAGCAAATTCTAGCTTTTCAATGCTTAGATTTGGACGATCTTTGCGAATAACGCCACGGCTATCACACATCACAATATTTTCAGGACGAACACCAAGTTTTTTATAAAGACGTGTACAAGAAATTGCCGAAGCTCCTGCGCCATTTACAATTACTTTGATATCTTCTATCTTTTTTCCAATTACTTTAGTAGCATTAAGTAACCCAGCTGAAGAAATAATTGCTGTTCCATGTTGGTCATCGTGCATCAAAGGAATGTTAAGCTCCTCTTTCAAACGACGTTCTATTTCGAAACATTCTGGAGCTTTAATATCTTCAAGGTTGATACCTCCAAAAGTTGGGGCTATCATTTTTACTGTTTCAACAAACTTATCTATGTCTTTGGTGTCAACCTCAATATCAAAAACATCAATATCGGCATAGATTTTAAACAGCAAGCCTTTTCCTTCCATGACAGGTTTTCCTGCTTGTGCCCCAATGTCGCCAAGGCCTAAAACGGCTGTACCGTTCGAAATAACGGCGACTAAATTTCCTATAGCAGTATATTTATATACATCTTCAGGATTTTTTTCAATTTCTAAACACGGCTCTGCTACGCCTGGGGAATAGGCAAGCGACAAATCGCGTTGCGTGGAATGTGATTTTGTTGGAATTACTTCAATTTTTCCTGGTCTTCCTTCGCTATGATACTTTAAAGCATCCTTTTTAAATAAATTATCCATGATGAAATTTTTAGTGCTGTATTTGTTTATGCAAAGATACATTGTTTATTAAATAACAAAAGTAAACATAGGAAAATTACAATAAGTTTTTAAGCGATATATGTCATTAATTTTATCTGTTTAAGTTGGGGTTTAAATGAAATAATGAGTTATCAATAATAGTTTAAAACTTATTCACTAGTAAACTTAACCTTCATTCCAACACAAAATATTTATAAATAAACGAAATCAAATTGCAAGTATATCCTATACCCCATGTAAAACCGTTCAATTAATTTGTATTTTTACTGGATAAAGAATTTTAATATAAACGAGAGGATGTACGAATATTTAAGCGGAAAACTAATCGAAAAAAATCCAGCCTATGTTATTATCGATTGTCAGGGCATTGGCTATTTTGTAAACATTTCGCTTAATACTTTTTCTGCTTTGCCTGAAAAGGAGAATTGCAAGCTATTTACGCATTTTATAGTTCGAGAAGATGCTCAAATATTATACGGCTTTTCCGATGATTTTGAGCGTAATGTTTTTCGCAATCTCCTTAGTGTATCAGGTGTAGGAGCATCAACCGCTCGTATGATTTTATCGGCACTAACTGCTAATGAAGTAATTGAAGCTATTGCAAGAGGAGATGTAGCTTTGCTTAAATCAGTTAAAGGCATTGGTTTAAAATCGGCTCAACGTATTATTGTTGATTTAAAAGGCAAGCTCGATATGGCCGAAGACGAAAGCAGTATTTTGTCTTTTTCACACAATAGCTTGAAAGAAGAAGCGTTATCAGGTTTAGTAGTTTTAGGATTTTCTAAGCAGATGGCGGAAAAGGGAATTGAGAAAGTTTTGAAGTCTCAACCTCAAATTGAACGTGTTGAGCAATTGATTAAAGAAGTGCTGAAATTAATGTAGCTGAATTTTTTACATATGCCTGATAAAAAAAGCAATTTATTTTGAGTTTAAGGAATAGAACATCGATACATGTGTACGTTTTTCTATTTGTTTTTTTTCTGCTAAATCCTTATTTAAAGGCTGATAACGTGAAGGAAATCAAAAGAAAGACCGATTTCCCGATCGATTATCTGTCATTTTTGGTTGATGCTTCCGAACCTGATTCCACTTCACTAATTTATACAATTCCTCAAGATAAAAGTGTTTTATACCTTGGAACTACGCCTCAAAGCGCGTTGTATTTGAAAGATCCAAAAAATCTGAAAAATCAATTTGTTTTCGATCCTGTTAGCGGACAATATGTTTTCACAAGTAAAATGGGCAATTTAAATTATCGCCCTTCTCAAAAAATAGATTTAGACGAATACCGCGCTTTTGAAGCAAATCAGGCACTGCATAATTATTGGAAGCAAAAAGCAAGCGAAAGAGTTGATGCCGGTCAACAAGGTGGAATACCAAAAATTTATGTTGGCGGCGAAGCTTTTGAACGAATATTTGGAAGTAATACCATCGATATTCGTCCGCAAGGTTCGGCAGAACTGCTTTTTGGAGTCGTGAATAATAAACGCGAAGATCCGGCTTTAAACGTACGCCAACAAAGCACGACCAATTTCGATTTTCAACAAAAAATTCAATTAAATGTTTTAGCCAAAATTGGCGATAAAATTGAATTTAAAGTCAATTACAATACAGAAGCCACTTTCGATTTTGAGAATAAGCTTAAATTAAAATACGAAGGTAAAGAAGATGAAATAATCCAATTAATCGAAGCCGGTGATGTTAATCTTCCTCTAACAAGCACGCTTATTCAGGGAAGCCAGAGTTTGTTTGGCGTAAAATCAAAACTTAAGTTTGGCAAAACAACTATTACCTCTGTTTTTTCCGAGCAGAAAAGCGAATCCTCTTCGATAACAGTTCAAGGTGGCGGTCAGAAAAATGAATTTCGACTAAAAATTGATGAATATGAAGAAAATCGCCATTTCTTTTTATCAAAATACTTTCGAAATAATTACGAGCAAGGGCTTAGTGAGCTGCCAATTATAAATTCAAACATCAACATAACCAAAATAGAAGTTTGGGTAACAAATGTTGGAGCACCATTAACCGAAAATCGTAATATCCTTGCTTTACAGGATTTAGGTGAGAATCGGCCATATAATCCATTATTTAGTCCGATAACTTCTCAAACTTTGCCTTTTAATGGTGTAAATAATTTGAAGCAAGTAATTGATACCAGCCAAGTTCGAAGCATTAGTAATATAACATCCTATCTCCAAGGCGGAAGCCTAAATCTTGTTTCGGGAATAGATTACGAAAAAGTTGAACTTGCTCGAAAGTTAAAACCTTCAGAATATACACTGAATCGGAAATTAGGTTTTATTTCGCTCAATACCAGACTAAATCCAGATATGGTATTGGCGGTTTCTTTTCAATATACTGTTATTGGAGATCAAAAAATATATCAGGTTGGTGAGTTTTCCGATCAAGGAGTTGTAGCACCAAACACATTAATGGTAAAACTCATTAAAAGTACTGCTACCAATACTAAAATCGATTTATGGAAACTGATGATGAAAAACGTCTATAACATTGGTGCTTATCAAGTTAATAAAGAAGATTTTGCTTTAAATATTTTGTATACAGGAGGAGTTGATGGAGTACCAAAAGGTTATTTGAGCGAAGGGCCGGAAACAGTAAAAGGCGTTAATCTTTTAGAAGTAATGAAGCTCGACAGGCTCGATCAACAGCTAAATCCAACAGCCGATGGTGTATTTGACTTTATCGATCAGGCAGCTATAAGCGGAGGAACTATTCAAGCCTCAAACGGACGAATATTTTTTCCTAAATTAGAACCTTTTGGACAGTATTTACGCAGTCAATTGGCTGATAATAATTTAGCTGATAAATATTGCTACGATTCTCTTTACACTCTCACAAAATCTGGCGCTCAGCAATATCCGGCAAAAAATAAATTTCTGCTCGATGGTTCATTTAAATCATCAACCGGCTCCGAAATTGCTTTAAATGCATTAAACGTTCCTCAAGGTTCGGTTAAAGTAACTGCCGGTGGAATTCCTTTGGTCGAAAATGTTGATTATACTGTAGATTATACTCTTGGTCGTGTACGAATTATTAACGAAGGAATTTTAAATTCGGGAACACCTATCAATATTTCGATGGAAAACAATGCTGCTTTTAGCTTGCAAACCAAGCGAATGATTGGAACTCACATTGATTATGATTGGAGCAAGAATCTTCATTTGGGTGCTACCTTTCTTAATCTTAGCGAAAAACCCATCACTCAAAAAACCAATATTGGCGATGACCCAATAAATAATACAATTTACGGTTTTGATATCAGCTATCAACAAGAATCGCGTTGGATAACCAAAATGGTTGATAAACTGCCATTTATAGAAACCGATGCACCTTCAACTATAACTTTTAATGGTGAGTTTGCACATTTCTTACCTGGCCATTCTAGAGCAATTGGAGTAGCTGGAACATCTTATATCGATGATTTTGAAGGAACAAAATCCACAATCGATTTAAAAATGGTTACGCGTTGGGCAATGGCGAGCACACCTCAAGGACAAACTCAAGCAGGAATGTTTCCGGAGGCAGGAATAGGTACTGATTTATTATACGGAATGAATCGCGCCAAATTATCGTGGTATATTATCGATCCGCTTTTCTACGATCAGGGAAATCTTCGTCCATCAAATATTGATGCTCAAGAATTATCGAAAGATGCTGTTAGGCAAGTGCTTGAAAAAGAAGTTTTTCCTGCCAAGGAAACTCCAAGCGGTTAC
>CAZTST010000196.1:0-7580 GCA_964616585.1 uncultured Draconibacterium sp. | reverse complement strand
TAAGGCTAGACCAAACAGTAAATTTTCGGCCAATGTTAATATTGTAACAAGCTCGTTTAATCAATTTGAAACGCAAAATACATTTGAAAGTAAACTTTCAAACACTTTTCAATCAAGTATCAACTACTCAACCAGTTTTAATAAAAAATGGTTTTTAAACTTAAACCTTGGGCATAGGCAAAATACACTAAATAAAAGTTTTGAATTAACATTACCCGAGCTCTCACTTTCCGGTACTCAATTTTATCCTTTCCGAAAAAATGGAAAAGTAGGAAACTTAAAATGGTACGATAATATTTCGTTAAAATACAGTATGACAGCTCGGAATTCTGCTCTAATGCCCGACTCAATGTTGTTTAAACCTGAAATGAAAAATTATTTCAAAAATGGAATGAAACACAGTATTCCAATAAGTAGTTCAATTAAGCTGCTCAAATTTTTAACATGGACAAATAGTGCTAGTTATACTGAACGCTGGTACTCACAATCTTATCAGAAGTATTTTGAAGTAACAAGTGTTGATGCTGATGGAAATGTAAGTGGGATAGTAGTTAAAGATACTATTAATGGTTTTAAAGCAGCTCGCGACTATAGTTTTTCTTCAAGTATTAATACTCGAATTTATGGAAGGTATGAGTTTGGAGAAAATTTCCCCATTCGTGCCATACGACACGTTTTAACTCCATCTGTATCATTCAGTTATCGTCCTGATTTTGGAGATGACAAATATGGATATTTTGAAGAGTATTATGATGAAGCACGAGAACAATTTGTTCAATATTCAATATTCGATGGTGCTATTTATGGCAGTCCGTCTTCAGGCAAATCTGGTAATGTTAATATAAATCTCACAAATAATTTTGAAATGAAAGTGCGCGATAGAAATGATACTATTTCGGGCACCAAAAAAATTATCCTTATCGATAATCTCACATTATCAACCAGTTACAATATTGCCAAAGATAGTTTGCGTTGGTCGCCTTTAATTCTTAATGCCAGAACAAAACTCTTTAAGAATCTGGATTTAAGGTATTCCAGTGCTTTCGATCCATATATTTTGGATTCGACCGGAAGAAATAATTTAAATCAATATGAGTGGAGTGTAAACAGACGAATTCTTCGAATAAAAAATGCCGATTGGCGATTAGGGCTTAATCTAAGTTTGAAAAATGATTCTTTCAAGAAAAAAGATGAATCTCAGGGCGATGAAGGTAAACAAAGCGGGAAAAAACCAATTATGCCATGGAACTTGAGTGTAAATTATACTTTTCAATATGTTAGCAATCATAATTATGTGTCTTATGTATTGGATAAGGAACAAAAAATAGTTCAAACATTGGGATTTAATGGTGATGTACAATTAACGCCTAACTGGAAAGTAAGTGTTCGCTCAGGTTATGATTTTCAGAATAAGAAAATATCCTATACTTCTATGGATGTATATCGCGATTTGCATTGCTGGGAAATGCGTTTTAGTTGGATTCCTCTTGGCACTTGGAAAAGCTGGAATTTTGGCATCAACATCAAATCTTCTATGTTCAAAGATTTAAAATTGGAAAAGAAAAAATCGCACCTTGATAGATAACATTTGGCCAATTCTCTAAAAAAACTTTCAAAGTTTTTAAATTTTGATAAATTCGTAAAATAAAAAAACATAAAATATGAGAAAAATAATTCATACAGATAAAGCTCCAAAAGCTTTAGGCCCTTACAGTCAGGCTGTAGAAGCAAATGATACTTTGTATATTTCCGGTCAGGTTCCCATCAATCCTTCAACAAATAAAGTTGTAGAAGGTGGAATTACAGAGCAAACTATTCAGGTAATGAAGAATATTGGAGCAATATTGGAAGAAGCAGGTTACAGTTTTTCTGATGTTGTAAAATCGACTTGTTTGTTGAGTGATATGTCAAATTTTGCTGCAATGAATGCTGTTTATGGCTCATATTACACTGAAAATCACCCTGCCAGAGCTGCTTTTGCAGTAAAAGAACTACCATTGAGCGTTATGATTGAAATTGAAACTGTAGCCGTAAAATAAATTCGGTCTAAAGAAAACTAAATTATGAAGAAAATAATAATAGCTTTTTTTGTATTTATTAGTCTGGCTAAAGTCGATTTATATGCAAAGGAAGGAATGTGGATTCCATTGTTTCTGCAACAGATGAACGAGGCTGAAATGAAAAAAATGGGTCTAAACATTACATCTGAAGAAATTTATAGTATCTCACAAGCAAGTCTTAAAGATGCAATTGTAATTTTTGGCGGAGGTTGTACCGGCGAAGTTGTTTCCGATCAAGGCTTGGTTTTAACTAATCATCATTGTGGTTATGGCGCTATCCAAAAGCATAGTTCAATAGAACACGATTATCTTACTGATGGTTTTTGGGCTATGAATCGAGATGAAGAATTATCTAATCCAGGTTTAAAAGTTACTTTTTTAGTGGAAATGCGCGAAGTTACCGAGTCTGTTTTGTTTGGCGTTTCAAATGAAATGAAGGAAACTGACCGTCAGAAATTAATCGATGAAAACATTAAAAAAATAATTGACGAGCAAGCAATTATAGTTGGTAATCAGGTTATTGTGAAGCCATTTTTTAGTGGAAATCGCTATATTTTATTTGTTTATGATGTGTTTACCGATGTGCGTTTAGTTGGAGCTCCACCATCAAATATCGGAAAATTTGGCGGCGATACCGATAACTGGATGTGGCCTCGACATACCGGTGATTTTTCTGTTTTCAGAATTTATGCTGATACTAACAATCGTCCTGCAGAATATTCTAAGGATAATATTCCTTATAAGCCAAAAAAACATTTAAGTATTTCGTTAAAAGGCATTGAAAAAGATGACTTTACCTTTATTTTTGGTTATCCCGGAACTACAAATGAATATTTACCTTCAGATGAAATTAAGCTTATAACGGAAGTAGAAAACCCAATTCGAATTAAGCTACGCACTTTGCGTTTAAATACAATGAAATCTGCTCAGGATACAGATCCAAAAATACGCATTCAATATGCCGGAAAAGTAGCTTCTATCGCTAATAGCTGGAAAAAATGGCAAGGCGAAAACAAAGGCATTAAACGCTTGGATGCTATTGCAGTAAAACAGGATTTAGAAAAAAATATTCAGACTTGGGTTGATAGTAATGAAGATAGAAAAGTCAGTTATGGAGAAATAATTCCTTCATTCAGAGCGCTTTATGGCGCTATGACTCCTCTTCGCCTGAAATATCAATATTATCGCGAAGCAGGAATGGGCATCGAAATTGTAAGCTTTGCCAATCAATTTGGGCGTTTGGCAGAACTGGTTACCGATAAAACCCCTGATAATGAAAAGATTAATAAAGCCGGCGAAAGTTTAAAAAACAGCAGCATCGATTTTTATAAAAATTATGTTGTTGCCATTGATAAACAAGTGGCAGCAGATTTGCTGCAAGAATTTGCTGCCGCATTTCCAATTACAGAACTTCCTCAAGCATTGCAAGATATTCAATTGAAATATAACGGCGATTTCAGTACATTTTCAAGTAAAATGATGGAAAATAGTTTGTTTGTTAATCAATCGGCTATTGAAGATATTTTAAATAATCCGGATAAAAAAGCTATAAAAAAGTTGACAAAAGATCCTGTTTTTATTCTTGCTAAATCGTTTAGTGAATATGGAAGCAAGATTAATGAGGAGATTAAAGATTTGGAATTTCAATCTATCGCTTTGCGAAGAAATTATATGAAATTGCAAATGGAATATGAGCCTGATAAAGTCTTTTATCCGGATGCAAATTTCACTATGCGAATAGCTTACGGTTTTGTTGATGATTATAAACCAAGAGATGCAGTTAAATATGAATTTTTTACAACTTTGGATGGAATTATGGATAAAGAAGATCCTGAAATTTACGATTATGTTGTTGAAGATAAGCTAAAAGAACTTTATCGAAATAAAGATTATGGTCGCTATGCCGATGCCGATGGAAGTATTCATGTTGGCTTCACAGCATCAAATCATACAACCGGTGGAAATTCAGGAAGCCCTGTTTTTAATGCTGATGGTCAATTGATTGGTATTAATTTCGATAGAAATTGGGAAGGAACTATGAGCGATTTAATGTACGATCCAGATCAATGCCGGAACATTTCGATTGATATCAGATATTGTTTGTTTATTATCGATAAATATGCCGGAGCTGGTCATCTGGTCGATGAAATGACTTTAATTGAATAAATAAAAAAAGCCTCAAAAGAGGCTTTTTTTATTCTTCCCTAAGCGATTTAAAACCATTGCCCAATATTTCATTTGCATTAATTACAGTTAGAAATGCCATTGGATCGATTCGGTGAATGAAATCTTTTAAAATGGCTAATTCGCGCCGATTAACAACTGTAAAAATTACAGATTTATCATTTCCATTGTACAGGCCGTTTCCTTTAAGAATGGTTCCTCCACGATTTAAATCAACAAGAATTTTTTGTCGTATTTCTTCATGTTTCTCCGAAATAATAAAAAGTGTTTTATCGTAATCAAGTCCTTGAAGCACAATATCTATGACTTTTCCACTGATGAAAATTACAATCCAAGAATAAAGTGGTATTTCCCATCTGCCAAAAGCAGCAAGACCAATTAATACAATAGCCGAATCCACCATTATCATCAATTGTCCAATTGGTAGATGTGTGTATTTTGCAAATATCATAGCTATAATATCTGATCCTCCTGAGGTGGCTCTTGATTTAAAAACGAGACCAAGACCAATTCCGATTAAAACGCCTCCAAAAATGGCAGAAAGTAATGCATCGTTTTCTACCAATGGCTCATAGCCATAAGTCCATTCCAAAAGAGAAACCCATAAAGATGTTGACACAAATCCCACGATGGTTTTGACACCAAATTTTGGCCCTAGAATCTTTATTCCAAGAATAGTTAGCGGAATGTCCATTACCAAGGCAGATAAACCGATAGGAAAATCAAAAAGATGATGCAAAATAATAGCAATACCATACACACCACCGGGTGCAAGTTTATACGGACTGATAAAGAGCACAAATCCAGCAGCCATAATAAATGTGCCAATCAAGATTAAAGAGTAAACCTTAAACCACTCTTTTGTCAAGAATTTTTCTTTTGTTACAAAAGCCATTGTAATATCAATTTAAAAAATGGCTGCAAAAGTAGAACTTTAGAATATTCTATGCTATACTAAACGAAAAAAAATAGCGTTAACAAGGTTTTAAAATTGTTTGGAATATTTTATAGAGAATTAGGAGTACTAATTCAGCTCGATTTTTTTATTTACTTTTACGGCTTTTAAATTGCTTGCCTAATTTGTTAAAGTGTATGGTTAAAAGGCTTAGCGTATTCGCTTTTTTTGTTTGTGTTATTTTTTTGGTTGAGGAAGCAAAAGCCCAGCAAGAGCAAACATTTACGCATTTTATGTTTCAGCAGGCAGTGTTTAATCCAGCAGTTGTTGGAAATCAGCCAAATATACAATTAACCGGATTAATGCGGCAGCAATGGATTGGAATGACCGGCGCTCCTGAAACTTTCTTTGTTAATATTCATGCTCCGGTAAGTTTTTTAAAAGGTGGCGTTGGCGCTACTATAATAAACGATCAGATTGGCCCATTTAATTCAACAGGATTGAAACTGGCTTATGCTTATAGAACTCAATTTTGGCAAGGCGAATTAAGTCTTGGGCTTAGTGCTGGACTGATAAATCAAGCAATTAATTACGGATATTTTAATGTGCAAGACGATCCACTTCTTACAGGTTCGGATGAAGAAAGCGGAATGATTTTTAATCTTGATTTAGGTCTCTATTATCAAGAAAAAGACCATTTTTATGTAGGGCTGTCAACAACTCAACTTAATCAAGGCAAAATGATTTTGGAAGGAGGTGCAACTTCTTTAAAACGAAATATTTATCTGCATGGAGGTTACTTTTTTGCATTACGACAACTTCCCAGAATTGTTTTTCAACCAACTGCTATGGCAGTATATACAAATGGTGCTCCTGTACAAATTAATCTTGGAATTATAGGTGAATACAATAAAAAGTTCTGGGGAGGCGTTACTTATAGGCATCAAAGTGCTATTGGGCTTTTGGCAGGCATGTTTTATAAGCAATTTAGTGTTGGTTATGCATATGAAATTAATGTTACGCCACTAAAGAATAGCGGCACACATGAATTGATTGTTGGATATCGATTTTTAATTGAAATAGTAAAAGAAAATAAGAGATATAAAAATACAAGGTATTTATAGAAACATTAATATATTTGTGTTAGTTTTGCTACATTTACTGGAATATATCTCAGACCAATAAGACTACTTAAATATGAAAAAATTATTTATTTTTTTGTTTGTGATACTAGCTTTTACAGCTTGTAAAAACTCAGGCAGAGGTGAATTAATTGGCGTTCAAAAAAGGGCAGCATTATATCAATCAGCCCCTTATGGTATGGCATTTGTTCCATTAGGTTCTTTTACAATGGGAGCCAGCGATCAAGATATCCCTTACGCCCAAGTTCATGAACCAAAAACAGTTTCAGTACAATCTTTCTATATAGACGAAACAGAAATAACCAATAACGAATATCGGCAGTTCGTTAATTGGGTGCGCGATTCTATAGCTCGAACACTTATTGCTCGGAAAAATTTTGAATTGGCAAAAGAATACCGAGTACTTTATAAAAAAGATGATCCTGATTTGATTACAGAGGATGAATTGAGTACGCGACCTATAAACTGGGACACTAAATTGGATTGGAGTTTGACTGATGCTGTAGATCCTGAAAATCCCGATCCTGATGCTCAACTACTTTTGGATGAGATGTTTATACCACAAGAAGAACGTTTTTACAGACAAAAACAAATCGATCCACGTAAATTAGTTTATGATTTCTATTGGGTAGATCTTTTAGCCGCTTCTCGAAAAGAATATGCTAATGATGCAAGTGGTTATGCCGTTGCAGATGCTAATCTTCCAAGTCAAAGAGCTAGTTTTTCTAACCGTCCGCAAGGATATACAGATAGAAGTGTTTTTATTATGAGAGAAGAAATCAATATCTATCCTGATACACTTGCCTGGATTCATGATTTTGCATATTCTTACAACGATCCGATGGCAAAAAATTACTTTTGGCATCCAACATACGATAACTATCCTGTAGTTGGCGTTAACTGGAAACAAGCAAAAGCTTTTTCATACTGGAGAACAGAATTAATGAATGCTCATTTGGCAAAATCAGGTCAGGTAGCTGTTAACGAATTCCGTTTACCCACAGAAGTTGAATGGGAATGGGCAGCTCGAGGTGGCTGGGATATGAATCCTTATCCATGGGGCGGTCCATATCTTACAAATGATCGTGGATGCTTTCTTGCGAATTTTAAACCACAACGTGGAAATTACATCGCTGATGGAGGTTTCCAAACTGTAATTGTTGCTCATTATCCTGCTAATGATTGGGGTTTGTATGATATGTCTGGAAACGTAGCAGAGTGGACTTTAAGTGCTTACGATGAATCTTCTTACAATTTTTCTTGGGATTTGAATCCAAATTACGAATATAATGCAAAGGA
>CAZTST010000195.1:0-7581 GCA_964616585.1 uncultured Draconibacterium sp. | reverse complement strand
GTTCCAGTTATCATCAATACGATAGTGCAGGTATTTTTGATGTTACATTAATTGAAACAGGCGATATAGTAATTCAGAAAAGTGAAGAGAATTTACAATCAATGCTAAGAGATGTTCATGAATTAGTTAAAATTGAACAACAAAAAACAAATAAGGAACATCTGGAATTAAATCTGAAAATACCTTTTGAGGAAGAGGATATTTCAATTCTAATGGATTCATCTAAACTTAAGCAAATACTAATTAATCTTTTAAAGAATGCCTTAAAGTTCACCCACAGAGGTCATATAAATTATGGCTATAGCTTAGAAAAGGATCAAGATAATCCAACGATTAAGTTTTATGTTGAGGATACAGGAATAGGTATTCCAAAAGACAGGCAAGAATCTGTTTTTGATATTTTTACACAAATTGAAGAGTCGCACACTAGAATGTATGGAGGAACAGGAATAGGTCTTTCAATTGCCAGAAAAATTGTCGAATTTTTAGGAGGAAAAATCTGGGTTGAATCGGAAGAAGGAGTAGGTTCAGTTTTTTATTTTACTATACCACTTGAAGGTTATATGGCTGATAGCAATACAAATAAAATATCAACTAAAGTCGAAACTAAGCTGGAAAATAAACAACAAAAGAAAACTATTTTGATTGTCGAAGATGTTAAAGCAAGTTTTGAATTTTTAAAAGTTGTGCTTGAGAAATCTGGGTTTGCAACACTTTGGGCTAAAAACGGCAAAGAAGCTATTAAATATTGTAACGAAAATCCTGAAATAGAATTAGTGTTAATGGATATTAATATGGCTGAGATGAATGGATATGACGCTACGATAGAAATAAGGAAAGCGAAACCGGAGCTCCCAATCATTGCTCAAACGGCATACGCTATTTCAGGAGACAGACGAAGAGCATTGGATGTAGGATGTAATAGTTATATTTCCAAACCCATTGATAAAAATGAACTTCTGTTAATTATCAGCAATTATATTTAGGCTAAGGTTTTTAAATATTATTTTCTAATACAGAAAGTAAACTTATTATGATAATCAGTAAGATAGGCTAAACGGGCAACAAATAAGCAACAAAAAAAACATCGCTAAAGGAAAATATTAACAGGAAAGTGATAAGTAGTAATTTCTCAAGTAATTTCAACTTCTTAAATTTACTCAATTATTTTTGGAATTAACTGCTTAAAATTATTAGTAATTTCTTTTTCCTCAGGAATCTTAGCGTACGCCAGCATTGATAATTCTTTTGAATAAACTAACTTCAAAGTATTCCATAAGTCGTCAAAATTGGTGAGCAGGGGCGATTCTGTAACTGCTTTTTTATTCCAACCTGTTGGCTCATCAAATGTCTTTCTGTCGTGTTCCAGAATTGAGTTAAAATCTGCTTTGAATTGTTCCGTCCTCAAATAGGCAGAACATCCTTTATCATTTGATAGATAATAGAGGTCATAGAAATGTCTTATTTTACCTGATAACTGTTCCAATGAATTATCAGCATAAGAAAAGCGAAGTAATGAAACCAATTTTTCAATAAGGGTTTGTTTCAAGTCCAAAACATTTACACTAAATAAGTCCAGCTCATATTTACGAACTAAATCCGATTGATTATTCTTTCTCAGATATTCTCCGATCATACTTTGCATTTCAATTTTTAAGTATGGGTAGGGATTGGTAAAAGAGTTTATTTCAACAATTATGGAGTTGGAAATGGATTCAAAAGCTTTTGCATTTGTTGGATACTCATAAACGGACTTCCGAAACCTTGAACCTTTGCTTGTAAGTCCACCAATTTTAATCTCCTTCAGATCTCGGGTAATGTCTTTCTCAACTGATCGGATAAGTGTTTTAAGCTGGTTGCCAGTAATTCCTGCTACATCAATCACAGCAATGTCCACATCCTCAGAAAATCGGTTAATCAGCTTAAATCCTTTGGATAATGATGTGCCTCCTTTAAAAACAACGGATTCAATATACTTGCTTTCAGATAATCTTTTTAATACCAAAGAAATCCAATAATCCTTCTCAATGAATACAGGCAAAATATTTAGTCCCTGACTAGCAGCCTGGATGGCATTTCTGAATGCGTTTATGTCGGCGTGAAGATTTATTGGATGTTCCATTTTTTCTTGTTTGTAAGGATGCTCCCCGAAATTTTGTATTTGTATTTTGAAGCCTGATTTAGTGATTCAAAAATAGGTTGAGAAACCTCTGCACCAAAAGCTGTTTCAATCAAGGCTCCAGACAAAGCTCTGGCAGAAGCCGTATAATTTAATACCAGCTTTACCAACGTGTTTAATTCGTTTAAACTTAATTTTTTAATCAATAAAATGATTCGTTCGCAAGATGTGTCTAATGTAGTATCGGGAATCTCTTTTATATATCTGATGCTATCTAAAATGCGTAATAATGAACTGTTTTCTTTGGTAATTCGGTTTGCTTGTTTGATAAACTTTATTTTATACATCCCTCGTGTGAGCGCTTTTTTTTCTGTGTTTACGCCTATTTGAATCGTATTCGACAGCTGTGTTGTTAGCCCAAGTTCATTATAAGCAGAATAGCCAGTAAGATAACCTTGAATCTTTCCGTCTTTTTCCAGTAGGTCTTTAACTACTTGATTGATGTCTGGCTTAAGTTCTCCGAATTCGGTTATTTTGGGTTTGTAATATCTTCCTTTTGAAAGCTTCCGTAGTTTTCCTGATTCCACCATACGGTTTAGGGCTTTCAAGACGGCATCAACCTTTTCCACCGATAGGGTAAAGTCAGTATAGGTGAAAACATAACCTGCTTGGAATCTATTGACTGTATTATTTATGTAATCAGTAACTTGCATTTATATGATATTTTATGCAAAGATATAAAATGTCTGGTTATTACCGGTAATAACCAGACAAATATTTTTAAATAGAGAAATGTTTCTATCTGCAAAAATGTTTCTTTTTGTAATAATTAGGAATAGAAACAGGTTTACTTCCCAATACAAAACATAATATGTATTGATATACAGATAGTTAAAAATTGAGGGTACAAATAAGGTACAAAGCCGCTCCGAAAATGGTAAAAAAGCTCAAAAACTTAGCGTTTTAATTTTGATCAAAATTAGCACTTTCCGGTATGGAAAGTAAAGTACTTTCAAATAATGTATTTTACCTTAATAATAGTTTTTCAAATACATTACAATTTGTATTTTCAGCCTTGTTTATTTGCTCTATTATACGCAAATACTTTTTTGTTGGCTTTCCTGAATAATGAGTTTTAAAATGTTTACTGTTAATCTGTTCGTAGAGTTCCTCAATACTGAAATAAGCATCTAATGTTTTATTTAAATCTCTATGGTATTTGCTTTTGGTTTGTTTTTCGTACATGCAGCCCCTAAAAGCTGAACGGTGGTAAAAATAGGTATCAACTGAATAAAGTTTTCGGCATCGCTTATTTGTTCGAGGGCAAAGAAAAAGCCAAATAACGCCTTTGCCTAAATTTGAAGGTATTGAAACAAGTTTCACACGGTAATTTATTGGTACTTCATTACATTTGTATTTAAGTTCAATGTACGGTTGTTCATTATAAGTATTTACCATTATTGAAATACTGCCTGTTTTATTTCCGTTTATAGTCCAGTTTAATATACTGCTTTGAATTTGGTTTGAATTCAAAAAACCATGCTTAACCAAAAATGTAATGCTAATAGTTTTTACATTATCTAACAAAGTTGGAAAAGTCGGAATTTTTGCCATTTCAAATTTATTTTCGCAAACCTAAATTATTAAGGAACAAAAGTATTATTGCCACGGTTCGCCCTCTGTGGGGTTTACGCTTTCAACTTTAGGAAATATAAACGGCATCAATTTACAAAGAATGTTCAGCCGTTCTTTTGGCTCTAAATTTTCAAGCATTTCAGGTAGTCTTTCAATTTCCTTTTGCATTATTGTTTTAAGGTTTTCACGTAATCCCATTGTTAAAACTTGTTCTTTTGTTTTCATATCAATTCAAATTTATTGTTAATATTTTCTTTAATTCCTGTAATCTATTTAAGTAAGGTAAAAATGTTTTATTATACTTATTCGCCTTTATGGTAGCTAAATGGCTATCAATGAATTTTGAAGCGTCTATAATTGTGCTAAATAGGTTTAATTTAATAGGTTGGGTTGGTAGCTCCAAACCTGAAAAATATATTTCCAATTCCTTTATTTCTTTTTCCCAATTATTGGGTTTTGGTGTTTCAATTTCAACTACTTTTTGAATTGGTTTTATAGACTGTTCAGAATCTGAACGCTCCATTTTTGCAAAGGCTTTGTAATCAAACTTTATTAAGTAGTCGGCTAAATCAAAGCCTTGTTGTTTTTCTGCTTCGCTTGCTTTGCGTTCCAATAAATCTGAAACAATAAAATTTGCTATGTGAGAAAGTTCATTTGCTTTGGTTTTCCATTTCTCAAAGCCGTTGAGGTCGGGAAATAATGTAACAATACGACCTTTTAAAATACTGCATTTTTCAGCGTTTAAATTGGTAAGGCTGCCAACGGCTAACCAAATGAATTGAGGCAAATAAACGCTGGCAATGATAGCCGTTTTTTCGCTTTCAACTATTGCAACGGGCTTTGTTTTATCAATTAGTAAGTGTTCGCCAAATAAGCATTGTTTTAGTTCAAAATCAGGCTGTTTAATGGCTTTATGTACCCAGTTGATATGGTTGTAAGGTTCTTTTACTCTTTTGCCTGTGGTGGCATTATACAGCATTATTTTACCTGTTCTAATTTTACCCTTTATATCTATTTGCCAAAATACGCTTGCACCGTTCCAATGTTTTGAAGATGCAATAAAATAGCGGCTTATCAATTCATTGGTAACCTCAACTCCAAACAGATTAGTAAGAAATATTACAAAATTATTTGTTTCGTGTCCTTTTAAACTTGCTTTAAATACATCAATCGGAATAAAAGAAACGGGCTTTTGTTGAGGTGTATAATTTTTAAGCTTGTATTCTTTATTTGTATCAAACAAAATATTGTTATCCTGAAAATATTGTTTTGGTGTGTAATGATAGCCGCATTTACTTTCACGATTGCAACGGCCAACGCTTTTATACAGGTGTTCGCCTGTTTCCGTATCAATATAAAGTGAAAACGTTTTTTCATTGCTTTGGCATGCCGGGCAATGGTAACGTGTACTCATTCCTTTGTATGGCTCTAATATGTACCGGTGTTCATTCATTTACTTAAATTTAAGTGTAACAGGTGTAACAAGTGTAACAGGTGTAACAGGGTGTTACAGGTGTTACAGATGTTACAAGCGTTACAGTATATCGCATTTCTTTAAAATTCTACTAACTTGCATGTGAGAAATACCAAGTTCAATTCCAATTTCTCTTAAACTTTTTCCTTGTTGTTTTAATTCTTTTACTTTTTCTGTTCGGCCTTCATTATCTTTTTCGCTATATTGTTTTAAGTGTTCCCGTTCAGTTCCGAAATTGATAAATTCAAATTGTAAAAAATTAAACGGCTTGTCAATTTGACAAACACATACATTTTCAGTATCAAAAATTATTTCCGTGTTTCGGCCTTTTATTTGTTTCAAATAGCGAATGTTTTTATCATTGCTGCTTTCACCAATTGAAAATGAACTATCACAAAAGTTTATTAGCATCTTACTGCCTTGTAAATCATTTCGGGTAATGGGTTTTGATAAGTCCCTTTTTGGTGTGTGTGCAAGGGCTAAAATAGAAAGTCCGTATTTGTTCTTTAATGCTTTCAAATACTTCATTAATGGCAATGCATCTTTAGCCTTTTCAGTTTCGTTTTTTAGATAAGTAAGATTATCAATTATTAAAATCTTTGCACCTGTTTCGATTATTGAGCGTTCCAATGACTGATTGAGGTACTTTTCAAAATCCTGTTTTTCTGGAATTTCAGCATCCGGATTTATTTCAACTCGAATAAAATTATTATCAAAATCGTAATGCTGTTCAAAATTCCAAGAATACCTATTTTCAAATTGCTTATCTGAAAGCTCAAAATCAAAATACAAAATCG
This sequence comes from uncultured Draconibacterium sp., assembly GCA_964616585.1. Lineage (GTDB taxonomy): Bacteria > Bacteroidota > Bacteroidia > Bacteroidales > UBA12170 > UBA12170. Next base: position 1,556 of record CAZTST010000195.1, on the reverse strand, counting down.
GTTGCTTTGATGTTTCCATTTTAAAGCCTTTTATTTGTTCATTTCGGCTTATACTATTTCCAATCTGAACGGCCAAAATGGATTTTCCTAAATTAGTATCGGCAAACAAAATACACAATTCACCTTCAAACCAAAATTCACCAAAAAGCATTTGAGGTATAGGCCGGGTTTTTGCTTGTTCAATCCAACGGCTGGCAGTTTTGACTGTGAATAATCCTTTACTTTCTTTTGCTGCATTGCTTTTTTGAATCAGTTGTTCAGCTTCGTTTTTTATTTCCTCAACTCCAATACCGTATTTATCAAACTCAAATTGTGTATTTAATTCCATAGCCTATTGATTTTTGAAGTTTCAACAATAGCCGGGAACAAATCGGGGTTGGTGGTGTAAAACCCTGCACGGTGTTTTGAAATTGGGCAAATGCCTTTCCGTACTATACAAATACGGTTTTCCTTTTCCCATTCAGCAACGTAACGGCAAATATTAGCCCTTAAAATGCCTGTTTCAATAGAAACCATTAACATAGTTTTGGGCTGCCTGTAAAGGGCTGCAAATACCCTTTTCATTTGCGCTTTAAAATGCTTATCTTTGCCTTGCTTAGTTGGAAAAGATTTTTTGGGGTTACTATTCATTGGTAGCCCCTTTCTTTTTGTTTAAATACTTATCGGCTTCGCTTTCAATTTCAGCAATGGTTTTTTTGCGGCCTTGCTTAATCCAAGCATCAACTTCAGATTTTAGAAACCTTAATTTTTTAGCTCCTTTATGTACCGGAATTAAATTAAAATGTACCCATCCGTAAACGGTCGGCTTACTGGGTTTGTCGGGGTGATAATTACAAAGTTCGTTAAGGTCAAACCAACGGTCGGGTTCGGGTTGTTGTTCGTTGTGTACCTGTTTGTTGTTCTTTAAACAGGAATTTACACAGTCAATAATTACCGTTTGCAAATCTTCAATCGGTAATGAAATAAATACTGTTTTTTCCATATCATTTGTTTTTGATATGTAAATAACAGCACACTAAAAAGCCCTATTTTCCTAACTTTCCACTTTGGTCATATTGGGAAAGAATTACTTTAATATCTAGTTCTATATTATTTTTTTCTAGCCTCACATAATTTTTTCTGAACTCGCTTGCGTCTTTTGAAAGGTTAAGCCCTTTTACTTTTTTGTTAAGTAAATCTTTGTAAACGGTATCTTTAAAATGTTTTATCAATGGATTAGGTTTGTGATTTTTTAGTACTTTAACCCATAAAGGAAATATACCTTTTGCCTTGCCTATGTAGTTATTTATTGCATCTAGTACAGGGGGTTGTAATTCGCTTAATATTCTTAAACAGGGTTCAGCGTGTTCAGGGTTGTGAAAAAGTTCCTCAAATGTTTTCGGTATTTCTTGTTCCGTTTTAGTTTCAGTTTGTTGAGGTTGTAAGTCCTTTATTTCCTCTTCAATTAAATAAATATAATCTGAAATATATGGTCTGTGTTTTTTTAATTCCAATTCCATTATTTCATTATCCCAAATAGGGTTAAAATATTCTAAAGTTCTTAATATCCTTTGTAA
>CAZTST010000194.1:6264-7624 GCA_964616585.1 uncultured Draconibacterium sp. | reverse complement strand
CAGTTAAAGAATTATCAAAAAATGTTGACGATTCTTGAAAAGAACGACATCGTTCCGAAATACAGACATGTGGCTAATTCTGCAGCATCATTTATTTATCCAAAAGCAAGAATGGATTTGGTGCGAATAGGAATTATGCTCTATGGATTCTGGTCGAGCATTGAAGTTTTTATTCAATACATAAATAATAAACCAAAAAAATTAGATCCATTAGAAAGAATGCTTGGTTGGAAAAGCCAAATTATGTCAGTTAAAGAAATTAAGAGTGGCGAATTTGTAAGTTATGGGATTTCGTATCTTGCACAAACCACCATTAAAACAGCTCTCATTCCAATTGGATACTCCTCGGGTTATAGCCGTTCATTGAGTAACAAAGGACTGGTACTTATTTCCGGGCAAAGATGCAATGTGATTGGAGTTGTAAATATGAATATGATTATAGCTGATATTTCGAATTTGCCTGACACGAAAGTTGGTGATGAGGTAATAATTATTGGAAAACAAGGCGACTTAGAAATAAAAGTAAGCGCTTTTAGCGATATAAGCGATCAACTTAATTATGAAGTGTTAGCTCATTTATCTGAGTCCATTAAACGAATAGTAATATAAAATATATAATCATGGCTTTTATAACTTTAGATTTAAAAAAATTAAAATCAAACTTTGATTTCCTCAATAATCTCTTCAATAAAAAAAACATACAATGGTCTGTTGTTTCAAAAATGCTATGTGGAAACAAGACTTTTTTAACAGAATTGCTAAAGCTCGATTTACAACAAGTTTGCGACTCACGTGTTTCAAATTTAAAAGTAATCAAAAGCATTAATCCTGCTATAGAAACTATCTATATTAAACCACCCGCTAAACGTGCAATTAGTAGTATTGTGAAATATGCTGACATTAGTATGAATACAGAGATTGAGACCATCAAATTACTTTCTGAAGAAGCACAAAAACAAAACAAAACTCATAAGATAATCATTATGATTGAGTTAGGAGAACTCAGAGAAGGAATTATGCGGGAAGACCTTATGGAATTCTACAAAACAGTATTTCAATTAAAAAATATTGAAGTCGTAGGAATAGGCACGAATTTATCATGCTTGTATGGTATTCTTCCCAATCACGATAAACTTATTCAATTGAGTTTGTATGAGCAACTGATCGAAGCTAAATTCGACAGGCAAATTCCCTATGTATCCGGAGGATCTTCGGTGACTATACCACTTATTTTTCAAAATTTACTACCAGTTGGGATTAATCATTTTAGAGTTGGCGAAACCTTGTTTTTAGGCACTGATGTATATAATAACACACCTTTAAAAAAGATGAAGACGGATGTATTTAGTCTTTATTCTGA
>CAZTST010000194.1:0-6254 GCA_964616585.1 uncultured Draconibacterium sp. | reverse complement strand
GAAATCATCGAATTAATTGAAAAGCCATCGGTTCCAATGGGTGAAATGGGAACCAATGTGGAAGGGCATACTTTTGATTTTGATGACAATCAAATAGGAAAAACATCTATCAGAGCAATTATTGATATTGGCTTGTTGGATGTAGATGAAGCGCATCTGGATCCTTATGATAAAGAAATAAGCTTTGTAGGAGCCAGTTCTGATATGCTTGTTATTGATTTAGGATTAAACAAAAAAAAATACAAAGTGGGCGATTTACTCCAATTTAAAATGGATTATATGGGAACCTTACGGATTATAAACTCAAGGTATATCGATAAGAGAATAAAACAATGAGAAAAGGAATAGTATTCATTTTCTATCCAATTCTTCCTAAAATAAAACCTTACTCTCCCAATTGCTGATGTATGCTATAATTTCTCCACTTTTCAATTACTGAACTAAAATCTTCTGGCAAAGCCGATTCAAAATAAAGACTCTCACCCGTACGTGGATGTATAAACTTCAGGCTTTTGGCATGCAAAGATTGACGTGGTATCATATTAAAACAATTCTGTACAAATTGTTTATACTTAGTAAAGGTTGTTCCTTTTAAAACCTCATCGCCACCATAACGGGCATCGTTAAAAATTGTGTGGCCAATATATTTCATATGAGCTCTAATTTGATGAGTACGACCAGTTTCGAGCTGACATTCAATCAAACTTACATAGCCAAATCTTTCCAACAAACGATAATGAGTTATAGCATGTTTACCAATTTCATCATCAAGAAAAACACTCATTTGCATTCTATTCTTCGGATTTCGTGCCAGATTACCAGTAATTGTTCCTTCTTCTTCGTCAAAATTTCCCCAAACTAAGGCTTGATATTTTCGTTCAATGCTATGATCGAAGAATTGTTTTGCCAATCGAGCCAAGATGGTTTCATCTTTGGCAATAACCAAAACGCCTGAAGTATCTTTATCAATACGATGTGCTAAAAGAGGTTCGATATTGTCAAATCCTTGTTGTTGAAAATGATATTTTAAACCATGAAGCAAAGTTCCGGTATAATTTCCATGCCCGGGATGAACAACCAAACCTGCTTGTTTATCTACAACTATCAGATCTTCATCTTCATACAGAATTTTTAAAGGAATTTCTTCCGCATAAATATTAGTGTCGCGAGGCGGTTCCGACAAAACAATAGTAATGATATCGTTAGGTTTAACCTTATAATTAGATTTAACCTCTTTATCATTTACTAATATATTTCCTGCTTTAACTGCAATTTGTATTCTGTTCCGAGTGGCATTTTCTATTCGACTCATCAAGTATTTATCAATACGCAAAGCCGACTGACCTTTATCTACTTCAAAACGAAAATGCTCAAACAATTCCGCATCGTTTTCCTGCAAATCTATATCTTCTTCGAATTTATTCACTATTTGGAAATTACTAATTTTTGACTGCTAATTTGTCCGTTTATCCGGTTCTCAAAACGAATTAAATAAATCCCTTCGTTGAGGAAATCGAGATCTATTTGATCTTGAAATTGAGTGGCATAAACCAGCTTTCCCAATAAAGAATAAATCTGAATATTATAGTTCTGTCCATTTGTAACAGACAGACGTAAATCGCCTGATTTTAAAGGATTTGGAAAAATTTGAATATTCTCGCCTGATTGTGAAGCTGGCGTATTTATAGAAACTTTAGAGTTTGAAAAAACCGGTCTTATCATTAATGCACCCTCAAAAACACTTGGAAACCAACCATCGCCGGCATTAAAAAAAAGGCTTTTTGATGGAGAGAATGACAAATCAAAACCTATATTCAAATTGTTTTCAGTAGTTTGAGTAAAACCAACATAAAATTCGTTTGAAACAACTACCAATTCATTTAAATCAAATGATAAAAATCCTGATTCATTATCCGGAGTGGAAACTTGCACAAGTTTCTCATACAAAATTACCTCAGGATCAATACTTTCCCAAACCGTCAGATAAAAGTATTCTTCATTACCCAAAATTGTCGGGTTAAAATAAAACTGAATTTGAGTTAAAGTATCGGGCATATTAAGTTTAAATCGCAGAGCTGCGCTACTTCCTGTGCCACTTAACCCATATCCTGCTTCTGAAGAACCATCATCATAGGCAAAAAAATCGACAAATGTTTGTTTTTGAATTACTGTATCGCCTATTGGCGTATCTATTCCATTGCTTAGTGTTTGTATTATATGCGTAATAGTATATTCTTTTTGCGCCTCATTATATAAACTAAAAAAGGAGATCACTTTCGGATCTTTAAAAGGAGGAAATGAAGAATGACCTTCAAAAATAAAAGGATTAATATTTGCCGCTCCGCCTGAATAAATTGAATCTTGAAATAACAAATTTGAAATAGTATATTTATATTCAGCAATATATGGAATTGAATTTAGATTGGAAATATAAATAGAATGCAAGGTATCTGCCATTGAATTTGTAGGATCGTTTTTATATTGATTGTATGGCATGCTTCTATATTGCTTCAAAAATGAAGGCGGCGGATTAACAAAAGTCAAATCTTCGGAATAAATATCGTTCCAGCTTCGTCCTATATCTAATTTTACATAATCAATATTCCATTGGTCGGCATTGCTCTGCCATGATGCTTGAATAGAGCTGGCAAGACTGGCATAATTATAAAATCGAAATCGAAAATCAGGATGAAAATACAGTGCTTTATCGGTAATTGGAATTAAAACTTGTTTGCAATAAGTCTGATTTTCAATATAAAAACTGTCTAAAGGCATTCCGTCCACAGACCATACTCTATGCCAAAGTTTATCTAAACCTGAATAAAATTCCAATACTAAGGAATCGGAACTTTCAGGTGCATTGCCTTTACCTTGAGGCTGGTAATAGAAACTAAAATATAACGAGTCTGCAACAACTATCGGTCGATTTTCAGTCGAAAGACTATCGAGTCGGATTGCATTTGAAGTAAGATAATCGGCTATAAAACTGTAACTATTTGCACGTTTATAAATTGCTCCATTCTCATCCAAAGCATCAAAAGTTGCAACTCCTAAATTTGTTGGAAATTTTTGAAAAGAACTATTTACAAAAACAAACTGATCAGCCCAAAGTTCAGGATTTGGCAAAATTTCGCTTTGCTTAAAATCGTCGAAAAACGGAAGATAAACGGCAGTTTCAGAAACACTTTTATAGTCTATATGATTATTAATCAATGGATTTTGATTTAAACCCAACAATTGTTCTTGTGCCTGAATATTCAAAAACAATATTGCAAATAAAAACACAAACCAACAGCTTCTCTTCATAAAATCTAAAATTCTTTTAAATCGATGTTCAGCAATAAATCATTGCTCATAGCTGTATCAATCTTTAAAGTATCGTTAAGTAAATGAAATACTAAAGAATCAAAATCAAAATTTATAGCCGAACGTAAAGAAATACGTACTTCATCACCAAGAAAAACACCTTCTTTTTTACCAAACGAAGGAACTTGTTTATATACTCTCAAATTTTCTTTTGAACGACCAAATAATGTATCGGCACCGCCAAAATTTAAACTCGATTTTAGAATAGTTTCACGAGCATCCTCAGCCGTTTTGCCAATCAGAAAAGGAATATGAACCCCTGCCGGATTATGTCCGTTCCCTACTACTAAATTAATAGGTGATCCTATTAAAACTAATGAATCAGGAGCAATTGTATCCTGTCTGATTAATTGAGCAAGTACAGCATTTCGCGCAAAATTATCCACAAAAATCAGTTGATTTACCCTTAAACGCGACTGATTTATTATATCTATTGCTCTACGGATGCTTAAATCCACCAAATTGGGCATTGCAACATATTCTCTACCTTTTGATACAATAGTCAGATAAATTTTTCGTCCCTTTTTAACTTTTGCACCAACAAGTGGATGTTGTTGTGAAACGCCTCCGGGGCGCACATATGCATCGTAAATTGAATCGATTAAAACATACTGAAGAAATTGTGGATCTGAATTTGCAACCAAGCTATCTCCATCAAAACCATATAATTGTGGCACCAAAATATATTCTCCATGCTCAGTATAAGAATCGAGCACTTTTATAATCACAAAAATTAACACTAAGGTTAATCCAAAAATAATCCCCAAATGTTTAAAAAAAACTTTACTAATAATAAAATGTCCGAAATTCATAGCTTATCTCTTGCTAGACACAATAAAAACTCATTCTTTGGTCTAATATTGTATAATTGGCAAAGATAGTGAATATGCTGAATAATATATAAGCTGTTTTTGACATAAATTTTGTGAAAAAAACTTGATTGCATAAATATTTTCGAGCTTTATTTTCATTAGTATTGTATCCGAATTAGCATAAAAGATGAAGAAAAAAATTGCAATTATTGCAGGAGGAGATTCAGGAGAGTATTCCATAAGCATAAAAAGCGCATCGATGGTTTCAGCACAAATAGATAAATCGAAATACGATTTGTATTTAATTGAAATCAAGGGTAGTAATTGGATTTATAATCACTATGAAATTGGTGATATTCAAGTAGATAAAAATGATTTCAGCCTAAATATTGTAAATGAAAAAATCTGTTTCGATCTTATTTTTAATCTCATCCATGGTAGTCCAGGTGAAAACGGTAAGTTGCAAGGCTATTTTGATATGCTTGGCTTGCCTTATACTTCCAGTAATGCGGTAACTTCTGCACTTACTTTTAACAAAGCATACTGCAATGCCGTGGTAAAATCAGCTGGCGTGAATGTTTCAAAAAGTGTTCATTTGTTTAAAATAGATAAAATAGATTTGGAAACTTTATTACAACAAATCAGCCTGCCTGTTTTTGTAAAACCCAACCAAGGTGGCTCAAGTGTGGGAATGTCGAAGGTAATACATATCAACGAATTAGATTCTGCTTTGGAAAAAGCCTTTGCTGAAGACGATGAAATTTTGGTTGAAGAATTTATCAAAGGCCGTGAAATGACTTGTGGTGTTTTTGAATATAATGGCGAGATTATGCGATTCCCTATTACAGAAATTATCTCTAAAAAAGATTTCTTCGATTATGAAGCCAAGTACAATTCTGCATTCGCAGATGAGATTACTCCGGCTAATATTTCAAATAAATTGAAAGATGAAGTTCAGAATACTTCGGCCAAATTATATAAAGTCTTAAATTGCAAAGGAGTTGTTCGTTTCGATTTTATTTCGACAGAAGAAAAACTTTGGTTTTTAGAAGTCAATACTGTGCCCGGAATGTCTGATGCCAGCATTATTCCTCAACAGATTCAGGCTATGGGCTATTCTCCAAAAGAATTTTATAGTATGATTATTGAGGAAGCTTTGAAAAAATGAAAAAACTCGTCTTTGCTACTAACAACAAACATAAAATTGAAGAAGTTGCACCTTTAATTCAATCACATTTTCATCTATTAAGTTTAGCTGATATTCAATGTTTCGAAGAAATTGAAGAACCGCATAATACGCTCAAAGACAATGCTTTTGAGAAAGCTCGTTTTGTTTATAATCGGTACAAGTACAATTGCTTTGCCGATGATACAGGTTTAGAAATTGATGCTTTGGATGGCAGACCGGGAGTTTACTCAGCTCGTTATGCAGGAGAAAATTGCACTTTTAAGGATAATGTAAATAAAGTTCTCGAAGAAATGCAAGGGAAAAAAATTCGCAGCGCACGATTTAAAACTGTTATTGCTCTGATAATTAATGGCAAAGAATATAGTTTTGAAGGTATTATTGAAGGCGAAATTACAGAAAAATCAAGCATAGGTACTGAAGGCTTTGGTTATGATCCTATTTTCCGACCACTTGGATATTCAGAAACTTTTGCTGAAATGCCTTTGAATGAGAAAAATAAAATTAGTCATCGTGGATTAGCAAGTAGGAAATTGATTGAGTTTTTGAATAAGATGCAATAATTTTACGAACGAAGACCTTATAGGTTGACAAAATAGGAAAATAGAGCTTTACCTACGCAACTTAAAAGGCTAATGGAAAAATATTTAAACGCTTATCAACCTCAAGAGTTTTTAATTGAAAGTGCATTTAATGGCATGCAATATTCTGCTACAAGCTTGCAACAAATATTTAAGAAATACTTTGGTAATCAGAATAAAAAAGACTACTTTTACTCTACATTATATAAACATAAGAAATAAATAAAATATACGTAATCCATTAGATGATTTCAATTTATAAATTATAAACCATAAAATATGATGTTATCTACTGTTTTTGGCTTCATA
>CAZTST010000193.1:0-7646 GCA_964616585.1 uncultured Draconibacterium sp. | reverse complement strand
AACTATTTTATGGAAAACTAAATTATAGCGGAGGTTATTAGACGAACTGCCGTTGCCTGCAATAGAAACAAAATCTGTGAATCTGAAAATATATTTGCTTTTTAGTAAACTAATTAGTTAACTTTGCCGAATGATTCGAAGAATAATTGCTTACAAAAACAACTTTGCTGAATTTTATAAATCGCAAGAAGAAAAAGTACAACGAAAAATTGAATTCGTTTTAGACTTTGTGAGATTTGAAAAACAGGTTCCTCAAAAGTTTTTTAAGCATTTACAAAACACGGATGGAATTTATGAGGTTCGTGTAATTACAACCTTTAAAAGCATCCGAATTCTTTGCTTTTTTGATGGTGAAGACCTAATTGTTCTAACTAATTGCTTTTTGAAAAAATCACAAAAAACACCTCAAAAAGAAATTAAAATGGCAGAAAAACTAAAACGAGAATATATAACTGAAAAATACGGAGGAAAATAAAATGAAAAACATTACAGATTTTGAAGATTTATTAAAAGATAAATACGGAGAAAAAGGAAGCCCTGAGAGAGAAAAATATGATACTGAGTCTTTAGCTTTTAGATTAGGAATAATGCTAAAAGAAGCACGTAAAGAAGCGCAAATTACTCAAGAACAATTGGCTGAAAAAACAGGCACGAAGAAAAGCTATATTTCAAGAATTGAAAAAGGTCAAAGCGACATTCAAATCTCTACCTATTATAAATTAATTGAAATCGGACTTGGAAAACACTTAAACATTTCGATTGGATAATGAAACTACTGCAGGCAAATTAAGTGTATTTGCACGTAAATTTCATTAATATGGAAACAAAATTGACATTAAGACTTAATGACAGGGTTATTGAAAGAGCAAAAGTCTATGCTAAAAAACAAAAGATTAGTCTCTCAAAAATGATTGAATCCTATCTTGATAGCTTAACCAGAGAAACAGAGAATAAAGACAAAGTATCTATAACTCCTCTTGTGAAAAGTCTAAGCGGAGTAATTGACTTGCCATCTGATTTTGACTATAAAAAAGAATATGGTGACTATCTAATTGAAAAATATAAATGAAAAGACTTTTTATTGATACAAACATTGTAATAGACCTATTGTCACGCAGAGAGACATTTTACGAGGAGTCAGCGAATCTTTTTTCATTAGCGGATCAGAAAATTATTGAACTTAATATCTCATCGTTGACTATGGCAAAAACTAGTTATATATTGCTACAACAAACCAATTCACAGAATACGAAAGAAATATTAAGGAAGCTTAGGTTAATAGTAAATATTTTACCTCTTGATGACAAAATAGTTGGGCTAGCATTAAATGACGATTCGTTCTCTGACTTTGAAGCCGGACTTCAATATTTCACTGCAATAGAAAACAGCCAAGACCTGATAATTACTAGGAATTTAAAAGACTTTAAAGCCTCTAACATACCGGTAATGACAGCAAGACAATTTTTAGAAACAATGAAATAAGGCTGTAAGCTCCCCTCTTTTTTGAGCTAATCAAAAATAGAATTTTAACTTATTTCACAGCAATTTTATTACTTTTGCACTTACCGGAGAGATGCTAGAGCGGTCGAATGGGGCGGTCTCGAAAACCGTTGTCCGAGCAATTGGATCCAGGGTTCACCTGATGGACTCCTTTCGGAGGAATCCCTGTCTCTCCGCTTATTTTTTTTCAAATTCATCCAAAGCAATTTTGGCTATTTCACTTCCAAGTTGTATAATATCAGCTGCTTTATAAAAATCAAAAATACCAAAGGCTTCAAAAGGAAAATTTACCAACACATCTGGTTTCCCTTTTTCAATAGCCATAAGAGAAAGTTGATTCACCATTAAATTTGTAGTTTTAGAAATCAGATTAAAATATCCTAATTTATCTTTTTCGTGCTTTGGAATTAAAGAATCAAATTTATGAGACAATAATTGCACATATTTACTAAAACGTTTATCTTTCTCTAATTTCTTTTCTTCTGATATTTCCCGTTTTTTAATTTTACGCTTATACGGAACTTTGGCATTTACATCAACTACCATAAGTAGGTCGTTTTCAGTACGTTTAACTCTATTTATTGGAATTGGATTTAATACTCCTCCATCAATAAGCGTTAATCCTTGATATTCGAAAGGTGTAAATACTGTGGGAATAGAAACCGATGCTCTAATGGCATCGTACAAACTGCCTTTATCGAAAACTACCTCCTCACCATTAATAATATCTGTTGCTATGGCAGAATAAGGTATATGCAAATCCTCGATATTTATATCCGGGATAATTTTTTTCATTTCCATTAATACTTTATCTCCCTTTACTAGACCTCGACCGCTTATTGTAAAATCAACCAAGCTAAAAACATCCATTCTATCCAGCTTTTGAATCCATTCTTTAAATAAAGTCAGGCCTCCGGCAGCATATATGCCACCAACCATGGCGCCCATTGATGTGCCTGAAATAGAGCCAATTGTATAACCACGACGTTCTATTTCTTCGATAACGCCAATATGAGCAATGCCTCTGGCACCACCACTTGATAAAACTAGGGAAACATATTTAATCATAATATGGCAAAGTTAAAAAGACACAAAGAAAAGGCCATAATTAAATGACGTTAAAATCTATACGAAAAATAAAACCCATAATTATCCCCACTCGCATAAGGCACAAAGGAAATATTCTCTGATTTTTTAAAAGGGTTAAAGTTTTTCAAAGGCTCGAAATAATAAACTATTTCCGTAGCAAGAATACCTATCCCCGCGCCCACTAAAACATCTGAAAACCAATGCTTGTTATTGAGCATTCTGAATGTTCCTGTGGTGACGGCAAAAGCATATCCGCTGTATGCCAATATTGGTGAAGACTGATTAAATTCATTATACAAGACAGTCGCATTTGTAAATGCTAATGTTGTATGTCCTGACGGAAAAGAATGATCTTCACCGTTGGGACGAGTCTTTGAAATGATATTTTTTAATCCGTGAGTTATTCCAGAGCTAATAATATTAGATATAAGCAGATATTTTGATTGATCGAACCAATGATTTTTGCTCTTTACTCCAACTAAATCAGCTAGATACATTTGAGCAATAGGAGCGAATTGTACATAATCATCAATAGGGAAATTAAATTCATTGCCTACTTTATTGCGAAGATTTGTTTGTAGGTTTTGTTCAAACTGACTTCCACTTATTAACACACCAATTCCTATAAAAGCAGTTGGAATGAATGCATTTTTATAGATTGCTTTGGATATAATCGTATCGTTATTTTGAGCATTTGCATTCAAAATAATTAACAAAAGAAACAGAGACACTAAAGCTATTCTATTCTTCAAATCTATTTTAAGATATATTTTATGCGCCCAATACAGATAGCTATCGGCAACAAAAACACCAGCGGCGAAACCATCCTTTAACCAAGCATTTGAGTATGATTCAATAAAAGTATATATATTTTTGTTGTTGAATTCTCCATTCGGGAAAAACAAATTCCTTACAGTATTCATTTGGTGAATTTTCGTGTCTTGGTGCGTTGGTGGCATCTTATTTTTTTAGCTGCTTTTACTTATTTATCTATCTCCAATTGCTTGATCAAATCAGAAAACTCAGGCAAATCATCCACCTTAAACCACTGAATATCTTCATTTTTCCTAAACCACGTCATTTGTCTCTTCGCAAAACGGCGCGAATTGGTTTTAACTTTTTCAACAGCCCATTCATAAGATTCTTTCCCATCGAGCCAAGCAAAAAACTCTTTATACCCAACGGTATTCAACGCATTTAGTTCTTTAAATGGATAAAGCTGTTTTACTTCATCCAATAAACCTGTTTCAAGCATTAAATCAACGCGCAAATTAATACGCTCATTTAAAATTGATCTTTCCTGCTCTAATCCTATCCAATAAATTTTGAAATCTCGTTTTTTCTTTCGACCAATTCGCAGATCAGAATACGGTTTTCCCGTAGTCAAACATACTTCTAATGCTCTCAATAATCGCTTCGGATTTTGCTGGTCGATTTGCTTATAAAACAAAGGATCGAGATTTTTTAATTTTTGTTGCAAGACTGCAATACCTTCATTATCATAGAGTTGTTTTAAATCCATCCGTAGTACTTCGGAGGCATCAGGCAAATCATCAATTCCATAAGCCAGTGCATCCATATACAGTCCAGAACCACCAACTACAACAACTGTATCTTTTGATTGAAATAAGTTCTCTAACAACGCCAATGCATCTTGCTCAAATGAAGAAACATTATAATTTTGATGAATAGATAAATTTCCAATAAAATGATGTTTTACCTCATTTAGTTCTTTATTGGATGGTCTGGCTGTTCCGATTTTCATTTCCTTATAAAACTGTCGTGAATCAGCAGATATAATTTCTGTTTGAAGATATTTTGCCAGAGAAATAGCAAAAGCTGTTTTACCAACGGCAGTTGGGCCAACTACAAAATAAACCGTTTTTTGCATCGCTATTCTTTCTCAAGTTCTTGCATTAACAGATTCATTTGATTCAAAAATAAATCCCAACCGTAAATTTTCTTTAGTTCGATAATATTCTTAATAAAAGCAGGCTCGCGATCATTATTAAAAAAATCGAGAATATAACCGGCCATTTCTTCGGTATCAAGCTTAGAAACATAACCCACTTTTTGATGATGAACAAGTTCGGGCAAGCCGCCTACTTTGGTAACTAAAACAGGCTTATTAAAATGATAAGCAATTTGAGTCACCCCACTCTGTGTGGCTTCTTTATAGGGTTGTATGATTAAATCTGCCGCAGAAAAATAAGCAGGAACAATCTGATCAGGAATATATTCGCTTTGAAAAATAACACGATCGGCGATTCCAAGCTCTTTCACTAAATCATAATAAGGCTGTTCATCGCAATAAAATTCTCCTGCAACAATCAACTTTACTTTAAAATCCTTTAATTTTTCACTAGCCAATGCTCTTAGTGCCAGATCAAGTCCTTTATACTCGCGAATAATACCAAAAAACAATAAATACTTCCAATCTTGATCCAATTTCAGTTCTTCTCGTGCAACAGTTTTAGAGAGAGCTTTTCCAAAATGATCGTATAATGGATGAGGGCTAATTCTTATTGAATTTTGGAATTCAAATCTTCGCAAGTCTTTCATCACTGATGCTGAAAGTACCAAAAAGCCATCCATTGCTTTTACAAAATAATCTGCAAGAAAATAATCTCCTAATTTCTTCTCATGTGGAATAATATTATGCGCAATCCCAATACACCTGGTTTTCTTATTTCCTTTAGCAATTCTTGCAATAGTGCCCAAAGCAGGTGCCATAAATGGCATCCAGAATTTAAAGATAAGGTAATTGGGTTTTAATTTTCTCAACTGCAAACCCAGCCGAATCCAGTTAAAAGGATTGATACTGTTTAGTGCTATTCTTATTGGAACATCACAGGAGTTTTCTCCGGTACTATATTGTGTTTTCCCGGGGAAAAGAAACTTAGGATACTGAAGACTGTATGTTAAAATAGAAACATCGGCTTCTTGTTTGCTTATTTCTGAGGCAAAGCGCTCAGTAAAAGCTGCTATTCCACCTCGCAAAGGATAAGCAGGGCCGATGATTATAATCTTCTTCAATGCTTTTCTTTTTTAGAGTCTAATCCACTTGTATCGGCAATGATATAATCGTTTTTATTTGCGGAATTTCGCGATATCAGTTCACCTAAAAAACCTGCAAGAAACAATTGAGAACCAATCATCATTGCTAGTAAACCTAAATAAAATAATGGACGTTCAGTCATTTTAAATACATCAAGAAAAATCTTTTCGTATGCTAAAAATCCGGCAATTACAAAGCCGATAAAGAATAAAAATGTTCCCCACAAACCAAAGAAATGCATAGGCCGTTTTCCAAAACGCGAAACAAAAGAAATGGAAAGTAAGTCGAGGAAACCGTTTATAAAACGCTCAAATCCATATTTAGTTTTGCCAAACTTGCGAGGATAATGTTTTACAATTATTTCGCCTATATTATTAAATCCGGCCCATTTTGCTATTACCGGAATATAGCGATGCATTTCGCCATAAACTTCAAGAGATTTTACAACTTCGTTTTTATAAGCTTTTAAGCCGCAGTTAAAATCGTGAAGCTTTATTCCACTTATCGTGCGCGTAGCTCTGTTAAAGAATTTAGATGTACGACGTTTGATAAATGGGTCGAAACGTTTCTTTTTCCAACCACTTACTAAATCGAAATTTTCATTTTTAATCTTGTGGAATAAGGCAGGAATTTCATCCGGGCTATCTTGTAAATCGGCATCCATGGTAATT
Organism: uncultured Draconibacterium sp.; assembly: GCA_964616585.1. Classification (GTDB taxonomy): domain Bacteria; phylum Bacteroidota; class Bacteroidia; order Bacteroidales; family UBA12170; genus UBA12170. The sequence goes on along the minus strand of CAZTST010000193.1, from coordinate 1,328 downwards.
ACTACCTCGCCGTGAACATATTTAAATCCTTCGTTTAAGGCCGCTGATTTTCCATAATTTCTTTGGAAACGAATACCTCTAATATTCTTATTTTCAGCAGATAATCGCTTAATCTCTTTCCAAGAGCCATCTTTACTTCCATCATCCACTATTATTATTTCGTAGGAAAATCTATTTTCCAACATAACATGAGAAATCCATTGGCTTAATTCGCCAATGGATTCCACTTCGTTAAAAAGAGGTATTACTACCGATATATTCATTTATATTTCTACTTTCTATAGCAAACAACTAAACTGCGTCAGCTGGATTTACTTTTTTTGCAAAAATAGCTACAATTAAGGAAATGATAGTTCCAAAAATGACAGTACCAATAAAACCAAAAATAGTCAGCATGATTGGGCTTGTAAATTTAGCTGTCCATCCCATTGCTGTTTCTAGAGCCTCATCAGACATATTAGGGTTGGCTTCTAACATGGCGTTTTCAGCCTCTGCCATTTTACTTGCCATAAACCCAGGTTCAATAAATTCAAAAAAAGCATAATTGTAAACCATTGCCAGAATAGCTGCGATTAGAGTAACAAAAAAGCCTGTTTTAAATACTTCCCCATAGGTCATCCAACCACCATTCAATTTATCGCGCCAGTTTGTAGCACCAATATACATGGCAAATGCCAATATAAGATAACCTAACGAGTTTAACCAGCTATTCTCCATCATCCCGACTAACCATAAGATCAATGAAAGAGCAATCATAAAAATTCCGGCAAGCAATCCATAATTAATCGAATTTTTCCAAAGAGATACTTTATTTTCCATAATAATATTGAGTTTTAGTTAATGTTTATGCAAACTTAATAAAATAATTGTTGATTTGCTAATTTGATAAAATGGTAATTTGATAATGTGATGATGTGAGAATGCGGAATTGTGATGATGATGTTCAAATCTGATTTTCACTATCATATTATCGCATTATCATATTAATTTTCATTCTTCTCACTTTAAACCTTTAAAACATCAATTTTGTCGAGTAAATAAACAAGATATCTTTCCGGTTTTGGATAATCCATCTGCGCAAGCAACTCAGCATACTCTCTGATTTGCTTTTTATGTTTTTCATCGTATTTACCTGTTTTATAGTCGATTACTATGGTTTTATCTTTTAAAAATACTAGTCGATCTGGGCGATGAAATAGTCCAAATGAATCGATAATATCTGTTTCATTAGTAACCCTTAAACCTTCGGCATAAAAAGCACCTAAAATAGAATGATTTACAATTTGATGAATATACAAAGCCAGAAAAAAATCCTAAAAATATTGAAG
>CAZTST010000192.1:0-7672 GCA_964616585.1 uncultured Draconibacterium sp. | reverse complement strand
AGGATCGCAAAACTCTAAAACAGAACCATCATCGAGGCAAATAAAATGATCGTGCTGACTAAACTTGAAAGACTTTTCGAATTGAGCACAATTATTTCCAAATTGATGTTTTGTTACCAAACCACACTCTAAAAGTAATTCCATGGTATTGTATAAAGTAGCTCGACTTACTCTATACTTATTATTTTTCATGGTAACGTAAAGTGTTTCAATATCAAAATGACCATCGGTATTGTAGATCTCTTTTAAAATTGTATAGCGCTCAGGTGTTTTTCGCTGACCGTTTTTCTGTAAAAATTCTGTAAAAACTTTCTTAACAGCTTCGTAGGTCTCTTTTGTATTCGTACTTTTCATTCGCTAATTATTGATAAATTTGATGCTCTTTTTGGTTAAAGTCTGATACAAAATAAATTCATCACATTTTAAAACTTTAAAAATACTCACGAATTAAATATTAAATCGAGAGTGTAAAGATATGAAAATATTTTTATTTGGATTAATTACAAATAGTTAATTTTTAATCAGTAAAAAAAACGATATACATCAATTGTTTTCTTTACAAATATCGCATTATAAATAAATACGCGCGAGTATTTTTGATGTATTAGTTTTTGTAGTTTTGAAATATGCTAAAATACAGCAAACTAAAATGTATGAGGTAATTATATGTAAATTTTTGAAAAATGAAGAAAGTATATACACTCTCTACTTGCGATACGAGTAAGAAAATCCTGAAACAAGCAAATATTTTTGAAAGTGATTTTGAGATAAAGGATATAAAATACGAGGCTATTACAGAAGATGAACTGCATGAAATGCATGCACTTGCCGGTTCCTATGAGGAATTATTTAGTCATCGCTCTAAGAGATACAAAAGCCTGAAAATAAAGGATATGGACTTAAAAGAAGATGATTATAAAAAATTAATTTTACAGGAATACACATTTCTAAAACGGCCTGTAATTATCGATGGTAATTATATTTTTATTGGTAATAGCAAGACAAATATTGAGGCGCTTTTGAAGCATTTTGGTGTAAGCTAGCGATTTAGAACTTCATTGTGTCGCCCTGAATTGACTTCTTTTTCAAGCGTTTTATACCAATCTGCTCCATATTTTCGAATAAGCGGTTCTTTTAAAAATTCGTAAACAGCCATTTTCTCGTTTTTACCTTTTACTCTTGCAAAATCACAGATACCCCAATGGTGATAATTCACAGCTTCAAAGTCCTTGTATTCTGTAATTCGAATAGGATACAAATGGCAAGAAATGGGTTTAATAAATGAAATCTTTTTTTCTATATAAGCTTTTTCGATAGCGCAAAAGGCAATTTTATTCTCGAAATAAACAAAAGCACATTCTTTATTATTTACTAATGGCGTTACTAATTCTCCATTCATATCATAATCAAATACGCCATTTTTCTCTACTACTTTACGACCTTCTTCGGTCATAAAAGGCAGTATTTTATCGATAAAATCTTCAAGTTGGCTAATTTCATCAACATCAAGCGGCGCTCCTGCATCGCCTTCTACACAGCAATCGCCGTGGCACTTTTTTAAATCACAGCTAAATTGTTTTTTAATTACTTCTTCCGAAATGATTGTGTTGCCTATTGAAATCATGCGGCAAAAGTAAGGGTTTTGATTTGTTGTTTTATTTTTTATTTCGCCCTTTCAGGGTTTTTGATTTCAATTGTGTCTTTTTTCGATGGGCTTTACCCATCGCTATTGGATTGCGCCCATTCCGGGCTGATATTTACCAAGAATTAGATTTGTGACAAATCAAATGCATAAGAATAATCAATGATATTGTGCTCAGCCTGATTTTCAATCCAAGCGTTTTCCTTATGGCTTAATTCTATCATTTCTTTTATAGTAGTATCTGAAAACTTTTCTGCTACAGCATTAAGTACTGATAATTCCTGTTCTGTAAATAGACCTGAATTAAATGGATGAGTTGAAAACGGCATAAATTGCTCTCCAACATTTCCATCAGGAAAAGTTGTATAATATATATCTAAATAATCCTCTCTTGCCAAATAATCAAAGATACTATTAAAATTATTTGGAACAGGTCCCATAGAAATTGCCCTGTATTGAACGCCACTCATTGAATAGTCTGTTTCTCTGAACATGCAAAAATCTGAGTAAAACAATAGCTTATTCAATTTTGTTTTCCAAGGCGTTAGCTTTTCTGTAAAAAACACAACCATTTCAGTAAATTTTTCAAAATCAGGCCTCTTATAACCGGATGTACTACTTGCTAAATGGTTGCCCAAAAGATACTCTTTTATACTTGTATTTGATTTGTTATGTTTTTGATCTTGAATTAAATGCTCAACTTTCCGCTCAATTTTATTTCGTGCTTTTCCATCTATAGAACTTGAAAAAGAAACAAGCTTCATAAATTCATGAGGATCATCAGCCAGCTGAATTAGTTTTGCGTTAGCTTGACTGGGAACTTCTCCCGATTCATAATTGCGGTAGCTATTGATGCCAAACCCTAAAATCTCAGCCATTTTTGCAGCCGACACTTCGTATTTTTCACGAATGTTTTTAATTTCATCAAGAAAAGGGATTCTATACTTTTCCCTGTATTGATTCAACAATTGGTTGTAATTCAACTTCGCAAATTTATCGTCCTCAAATTTTTCGCCGGAATCAACACATTCGTAAGTATGAAAATGAATTATAAAATCTTCTTTCCGAAAATTCATTGTTCTCTTTTCTCTGTGAACACGCATTGGTTTGCCTGTAAATGGACTGTTCATAGCTTTACTTTTTATAAGGATAATTCATTGAATGTTCAGCCAAGTGAAATGAAATGCAAACAGCTTTTTGATTCAGTATTCCCATACTTATTTTAATTTTTACTTTTAAATCTTGCAAAAATGCCTCAACATCTTGTTTTGTTGTCATTTTTTAAATGATTTACAAATGTATATATAATTTTGATGTAAATGCAACTTTATAGTTATAAAAACCATTAAATAGTATTTTTATTCAACTTTATAGTTGTTTTATTAACTATATTTATTTAACACCAAATCTTTCTTAATTCCTTTTGATTTTTATAGAAAAATGTGTTATTGTCAAATTTTTGGTTTAATACTCTTTTTTTTAGCATTAATAAGGAGCATTTTCTAATTATTATACTATCCCAAATTTAAAGAAAATATAAAACTTAAAAGAAATAACATAAAACAAAAAAAGCTGCCAAAAACAAATCCGGCAGCTTTTTATTTATCAAAAAAATCTTATAATCCTACATGTTCCGCTCCTTGCTCAAAAACAATATCGGTTGGAATTCCTGCTGCATCAACTTTATCTAAATCAGCTTGTAAATCAGCTGTGATAATGCCTTTAGTTTCAACAAGGGCTTTGGCTGCATCATAATCGCCTTCACCTTGGATTTCTAAAATTAATGCTATTAAATCTTTGGAAGCAGCTTTCATTTTTTCAAAATCGATTGAATATGTGCCATCTTCTAATTTGTTAAACGCTTCTTTTTCAAGGAAATAATTAAAGCGAACCATATTTGCTTTTCCATGTGAACTGGCGGCACCAAAACGAACGGAACGGAAAATTCCGGCCATAAATGTTACATAATTTTCCATCAAATCGGTATCGGCAAATTCGCCCCATTCGTTTAGTTTTGTTACCATAAACAAACCTAAAATATCGGCTTTGCCTTCTTCTAAAGCAGAATATTGTTCTTTCAATGCTTTACGAATTGGTCCATTTCCATTAACCGTATTTTTAATTCCCAATCCATGAGCAACTTCGTGAAACATTGTATTTGCAAAAAATGCATCGAAAGTTACAAACTGACGCTGATCTTGAGCAATCAAGACATCACTAATAGGCACTAAAATCTTTTCAAATTTAGCACGCATACTGTTTTTTAATTGCAAACGTCGAGTTCCTTTTTCTAATTGAACTCTTTCATCATTTGGTAAGTTGATGGCAATTGTTTTTGAACTCGCATTACAGTCGCCTGCATAATAAATTGCATCATAGGCATTTAAATCGGTATCAAAACCAGGCGTTTCCGCTTTATATTTTTCATCAACCGGAATTTGTTTTTGCAGTTCAGGAAGATACTGTGCATAACGTACCAATTTTTCGCTCCAGACAATATCTTTTATCAAAATAAAAGCTTCGTGTGCAGCCTTATATCCAAAAAGAGCATCTTCGTAATTTTCGATTGGGCCAATTACCAAATCAACATTGCTGTTTTTCATATCAAGCCATGCCATATCGCTTGCAAAATAATCATCAGTCAATATTGCTTCGGCACGTAAATTCAAATAGTTTTTTAAACCTTCATCATCGGCAAGTACTGCTGCTTTAATTAGCAATTCAGCAACTTTATCAGTTTCTTCTTTAAAAAATTCGTGATACCAAATACTTTGAAGCTGACCATTTTCATCGCGGCGAATCATGGTATATAAATTGTCTTTATTTGGATTGTCCCATGCTTCAAACTCTTCGGTTGTCATGTCTTTTGGATAAAAATTTGCACCTGCAGGTTTTGAGCCAATGCCTTCAATAAAAGGAGCATTATCGTTTAAACGATTCCATGGGCCATAATTAATGTCCACAAATTTACGTGTATCTTCATCTAAATCAGCTAAAAGAGTTTCGTTTGGCCCATAAGTCTGACACCAATAAATTTTGTTCATAATGCTTGATGCTTCAAAAAGCACTTTCAGCATTTCTTTTTCATTATCAGACAAATGTGAAAGATCGGCAGTAAGCTCGAAAGGCGTGTACATTTCTACCAGTTTTTTTATTTCTGAATCGGGCATTTTATTATTGCAGGCTGAAAAAACTGCCACAATAAGCACCATAAATACTATGATTTGTTTTTTTATCATGATAAATTATTTTATTTGATTAGCAGCAACGAAAGTACGAAAAAAGCAAGGATTTCTCAAATTCTAAGTTTCTTCTAGTCTCTCTTTTTTTGAAAAAACAAGCTTAGAAGCTGACTGCATTCCTGTTCAAGAACTCCTTTTTGAACATTGGTTTTAGGATGCATAACTGATTTGGAAACTTTTGAATAGCCTTTTTTAGGATCGGAAGCACCAAACACAATATTTGGAATTTGTGTCCAGGCAGCTGCTCCGGCACACATCAAACAAGGTTCAAGCGTAACATATAATATACAGTCTTTTAAGTATTTACCACCCAGCTGATTAGCAGCCGAAGTAAAGGCTTGCATTTCGGCATGGGCAGTGACATCATTTAATGTTTCAGTAAGGTTGTGCGCTCTGGCAATTATTTTTTTATTGCTTACAATTACCGCACCCACAGGAACTTCGTCTCTATCAAAAGCTTTTTGTGCTTCTTTTAAAGCTTCACGCATAAAATATTCGTCGGAAAATAATTCCATTTTCGCCAATTTTAAAGATTATAAACCAAATAAATGCCCAAAGTTGGAATGATGACATATTTCTTATATACTGCACTTAAATCTTCATCAATTAAATCAAAAGTTGATTGAGGATAAGGAAAATCAGAAGAAAAATTATTTGTTGAGCCTATATTTTTACTAAATCCGATTTCTATTTGAAGTTCAAGTTTATCTTTTAATGGAATCCTGCGACCATAATGAACTCCAAATTGTATCAAATTTGAATTTAAGTTTATCAACATCTGATTTAGTCCAAAAATAGATGAAAGCGGATCCCAAAAACCTGCTAAATCTAATCCGTAATAATTATCTATAATATCTATTGGCGCATCACCGGCACTTAAATTTAGAAAAATAACATTTGCTCCAACGTAATTTTTTCCCCGATGCCAACTTGCGCTTCCGTCTAAAATAAGACCCGCTTTAAATCCATCTCTAACTATTTCTACTACAGACTCTTTTGTGCCAAGAGATTCCATAATCGACAAAATTATACTATTATGCGGCTCAGTTAAAACACCAAGTTTTAGTCCGCCGCCAATTCCATTTTCAGGCGAATATTTATAACCAAAACCATATTGTAAAGGAATATCGGTTCCTATTTTTAACTGTTGTTGAGCAAATACATTCATAGAAAACATGAATATCAATGTATAGAGCAATAAAATTTGTTTCTTAGGTATCTTCATAAGATTAAATATTATTTGATTTCCATAAAACTAAGATACAATAATTGCTTAAACGATTGCTGGTTACAAAATTAAATTTAGCGTACTTTTGCCAAAAAATGATTATGGCATTAATTCTTTCAATAGAAACAACCACAGCTGTTTGTAGTGTTGCAATTGCGCAAAACGGACAATTAATTGGCTATCGCGAAACGAACAGCAAAAACTCTCATGCCGAAATTTTAAATAGTTATATTGAAAATGTTTTGCAGGAAAGCAAACAAAAACTTACCGATTTAAATGCAATTGCCGTTAGCGAAGGGCCTGGTTCTTATACAGGTTTACGTATAGGTGTTTCAACTGCAAAAGGATTATGCTATAGTTTGGATATTCCTTTAATTTCAATCAGCACTTTACAGTCATTGGCTTTTTATACAAAAGAAAATATTAATCCAAATCTTTTTAAAAATGAAAATTTGGTGTTTTGTCCGATGATTGATGCACGCAGAATGGAAGCATATACAGCTCATTATAATGCTGATTTAATGTTAATTAGAGCTGTTGAGGCAGAAATAATCGATGACAAAACTTATTTGGATCTTTTAGAAGAAAAGGCGATAATTTTTAGTGGTGACGGAGCAGAAAAATTTCAGGATTTATATAAAAATAACCCAAACGCCTATTTTTATTCTGAAATATTATTGTCGGCAAAAGGAATGATTGTTTTGGCAGAAGAAAAATTTAAACGAAAAGATTTTTCTGATTTAGCATATTTTGAGCCATATTATTTTAAAACATTTGTTGCCGGAATTCCAAGAGTGAAAGGATTGAAGTGATGATTTATCTTTGTGTACCTCTGTGCTTTCTTTGTGAATCTCCGTGTAATAGCTATTCCACAAAGGTTCGCAGAGAATATCTCAAAGTAACACAAAGCAAAAAAGGCATCTAAAAAAAAGGATTATTTCGTTATTTCAATAATAAAATCATTAACTGTCATTGATTTCTGCTCGCCACTCTCCATATTTTTAAACATCAGTTCGCCTTTTTTCATTTCTTCTTCGCCAACTAATACAACAAAAGGAATTGCTTTATCATTGGCATATTTCATTTGCTTTTTCATTTTTGCGGCTTCAGGATAAATCTCAGCATTTATACCGGCTTTTCGGAGTTTGGCCAGAATTGGAAGACAAAAAGCTTCTTCGGTTTTACCGAAGTTTACAAAGAAAATTCTAGTGTTTTCCGTTTGGTGTTTTGGGTATAAATCCATTTCGTTTAGCACATCAAAAATACGATCAGCGCCAAAAGAAATACCAACTCCGGAAACATCTTTTAAACCAAATATTCCTGTTAAATCATCGTAACGACCTCCACCACAAATGCTTCCAATTTGCACATCATTGGCTTCTACTTCAAAAATAGTTCCTGTATAATAGTTTAATCCGCGTGCTAAAGTTAGATCGAGTTCTACAGTATTTTGTAAATCAAACATTAGCAAATAATCCATTATTTCCTGCATTTCTGCAAGCCCTTTTATTCCTGTTTCAGAAGTGGCTAAAATAGGTTTTAAAGATTGTAATTTTTCAG
>CAZTST010000191.1:0-7675 GCA_964616585.1 uncultured Draconibacterium sp. | reverse complement strand
AACGAAGAAATTAATGCAACTATTTTATCCGTTGCCTCACAAATTCAATCTGCTATTTCTGCTATTTTGTCAATATTTATAGGCTATATTGCTGATTTATATTCGGTTGGATTAGCGCTGATTTTAACATGCTTACTTTTACTTTTACTGTCACCTATATATTGGCTTAAAAAATAAGTGCCCAAATTTATGTTAATTATCTAATGACAATTTCACTATTTTTACAAAAACACTTTTAACGTGAACAAAACTATCGCAATATTACTTGCTGCCGGAAAATCTGAGCGCATAGGAAAACTTATTCCAAAACCTTTTTTGCAATTAAATGGAAAATCGGTATACCGTTATAGTTTAGAGGTTTTTTTAGCTCATCCACAAATAGATGCTATATTTCTAGTTGTTCCAAAGCATTTGCATTTGCCTAAACAAGAAAAATTAAGTAAAGAAAAATTTCCAAAACCAGTACAATTATTAGCCGGTGGTGAAACTCGTTTCGAAAGTGTGTATAATGCTTTAATTCAATTAGATAACACCGTAAAAAACGTTTTTATTCACGATACGGCGCGTCCATTTATTTCAAAAAACCTAATAGATAATTGTTTTTTAAACCTCACAAAAAATCAAGCAGTTTCTTGCGCAATAGAATCTGGTGATACACTTGTTTTTGGTAGCTTCAATACTTATTCTGAATCCTATCCTGACAGAAATAAAGTTTTGCGCATACAAACACCACAGGTTTTTAATAGCGAAATTCTCAAAAAAGCTTACGCTTTAGCCTTAAATGATAACAAAACCAATTTTACCGATGATAGCAGCTTAATTCATTATTATAAGCTTGCTTCAGTATTTTTGATTCCGGGAGACATTCAAAATATAAAAATCACACATTCTTCTGACTTACATTTAGCCGAACTGATTTTACAAAAGCGTATGCTTTAATTTCTTTTTGTTTTCGGATAATCTTTTACATTTGCACAAAATAGCATTAAACATGAACAAAAAACCCACTTTACTTATTTTAGCAGCAGGAATTGGCAGTCGTTATGGCGGATTAAAACAGCTCGATAAAGTTGGGCCTAGCGGCGAAACTATTATTGATTATTCTGTTTACGATGCTATTCGAGCTGGTTTTGGCAAAGTTGTTTTTGTAATTCGAGAAAATATTGAAGCCGATTTCCGCGCTTTTTTCGATGAAAAATTAAAAGGAAAAATTGAGGTTGATTATGTTTTTCAAGAAATAAATAAAATTCCTGACGGATTAAATTTTGATAAAGAAAGAGTAAAGCCATGGGGTACCGGTCACGCTGTTTTGATGGCAAAAGATGTTATAAACGAAAACTTTGCCGTTATAAATGCCGATGATTTTTACGGTAGAGAAGCCTACCAAACCTTAGCCGATTATTTCAAATCCGAAAATAATCAGGAAACCGATTATTGTATGGTTGGTTATGAGTTAAAAAATACACTTTCTGAAAATGGTTTTGTTTCGCGCGGACAATGCAAATCGGATGAAAATGCTTTTTTGTTTGATGTTATTGAACGTACTCATATTGAGCGTAAAAACAACTCTATTGTTTTTCAGGATGAAAACGAAAAACTTATTGAACTTGATGAAAATACTTTAGTTTCGATGAATTTTTGGGGTTTTACACCTTCCTATTTTAAATTTTTGGATGAGAAATTTCGTCGTTTTATTAATGAAAATATTGATAATTTAAAAGCCGAGTTTTACATTCCTTCCTCAGTAAACGAACTTATTGAAGAAAAGCGGGCTAGAGTTAAAGTACTGCATTCTAAAGCCTCGTGGTTTGGTGTAACATATAAGGAAGATAAAGCTGGCGTTATTGAAAATATTCGTCAACTTATTGCTTCTGGAATATATCCAAATAAACTTTGGTAGAAATAAATTTGAAGAAAATATGTACGCTTTTTTAAATCCATATTAATCTCAAAAAAATAGCCGAAAATTTTCTTTTTTCTCTTAGATATTTCGCTTCCAGCGTTGGATATACGCATATTTTCTGTATGTTTGTGACCCTAGTTAATAGACATTTTTTAATCTACTCAAATACAATAAAATATGAAAGTTTATCAAACAAATGAAATCAAAAACATTGCTCTCGTTGGAGGGGCGAAAAGCGGTAAAACCACTTTAGCCGAAGCGATGCTTTTTGAAGGTAAAGTGATAAACAGAAAAGGTACTGTTGATGATAAAAATACTGTTTCTGATTATCGTGAAATCGAATTAGCAAAACAAAATTCTGTACACTCCACTTTAATGTACACTGAAATTGACGGAATTAAAATCAATATTATTGATACTCCGGGTTTTAGCGATTATGTGGGTGACACAATTTCTGCTTTATCAGTGGTTGAAACCGCAGTTTTAGTTAGTAATGCAACTGTTGGCGTAGATGCAACAACAGAAAACGCATGGCGTCAGGCCGAAAAAACAAAAACACCTGTTTTATTTGTCATTAATCAACTCGATAATGAAAAAGCCAATTTCGATCGTGTTGTTGGCCAGCTTAAAGATAATTTTGGCGAGAAAGTTACTATTGCTCAATATCCTCTAAACGCAGGCGAAGGATTCGATAGTGTCATCGATTTAATTTTGATGAAATTGCTTAAATGCCCAAAAGGCGATGGAAAATCTGAAATGCTTGATATTCCAGCTTCAGAAACAGCAAAAGCCGATAAATTGCATCGTTTGCTTATCGAAAATGCTGCCGAAGGCTCTGAAGAGCTGATGGAAAAATATTTTGAAAACGATACCCTAAGCATTGAAGATATGCGTTTAGGTCTTCGTTTGGGCATGCGTACCCGCGCCATTTTTCCTGTATTTGCTGTCTCAGCAAAAGAAGGTCAGGGAGTTGCTCGTTTATTAGATTTTATTAAGTTTAGCTGTCCTGCTCCAAATGGACCTGCCGGCGAAAGAAAATCAGCCACCGGAAAAATATTCAATTCCAATCCTGATGATCCTAGTGCCTTATTTATCTTTAAAACAGCTATTGAACCTCACCTGGGTGAAGTATCGTACTTTAAAGTTTATGGAGGCACTATTGAGGAGGGAATGGATTTAGTAAATTCAAGAAAAGGAAACAAAGAACGCTTATCTCAACTTTTTATAGTAGCTGGCAAAAACCGCGAAAAAGTAGCAAAGGTGTGCGCTGGCGATATTGCTTCTACAATTAAGTTAAAAGAAGCTCGTACAAACGATACTTTGGTCAGTCCCAAAGCTTCCGATGAAGTTCTGGCGCCAATCGAATTTCCTGAACCATCAATCTTTATGGCAGTGAAAGCAGTAAACACGCATGATGATGAAAAAATGGGTAGCATTCTACACGAAATGCACAAAACAGACCCTACAATTCAAGCTGGTTTTTCTAGAGAGTTGCGCCAAATGATTATTAAAGCACAAGGCGAATTGCATTTAAACACCATTAAATGGTATTTCGATAATATTTATAAAATTGACATCGAGTTTATTGCTCCACGTATTCCATATCGCGAAACTATCACCAAATCAGCTCGCGCCGATTATCGTCATAAAAAGCAATCCGGTGGTTCTGGTCAGTTTGGCGAGGTGCATATGTTCATTCAGCCTTATTCTGAAAACATGCCAACACCTACCGATTTTCCTGTTCGAAATAAAGAAGAACACGAATTGCCTTGGGGAGGAAAACTTATTTTCCATAACTGTGTCGTAGGTGGAGCTATTGATGCGCGTTTTATGCCTGCTATTATGAAAGGAATTATGGAACGTATGGAACGAGGACCATTAACCGGCTCTTATGCTCGCGACATTGCCGTATATATTTATGATGGTAAAATGCATGCTGTCGATTCCAACGAAATTTCATTTAAGCTGGCCGGACGTTTTGCCTTTATTACAGCCTTTAAAAATTCGGGGCCAAAAATTATGGAGCCTGTTTATAATGTAGAAGTGCGTCTTCCGGAAGAAATGATGGGTGCTGCTATGACAGATTTACAAGGTCGTCGTGCAATTATTATGGGAATGGATTCTGATAGAAATTACCAAATAATTCGCGCAAAAGTGCCTCTGGCCGAAATGCATAAATACTCTACTACTTTAAGCTCAATTACCTCAGGTAGAGGAACTTATTCGATGAAATTTGATCAGTATGTTCAAGTACCAACCGATGTTCAAGATAAGCTGCTTAAAGCCTACGAAGAAGAGCAAGAAGAAGAATAAACATATCTGTTTTGTTTGAATATTAAAAACCCTGCCGAATTGTTCTGCAGGGTTTTTTGTTTATCTTTCTACGACTTATAAAGCAATTTTGTGCATTTTTGTAAACCGAAAAATTTTAGAAAATGATTAATATAAAACTCTCTGTTGATTCTGTAAAGCCATTTGTTTCTGAGGACCAAATCAACAATTTTCAAGACAAAATAAGTGCGGCGCATAAAGCCCTTTTTGAAAAAACAGCCGCCGGAAGCGAATTCCTGGGCTGGGTAAATCTGCCATCATCTATTGAGAATACTTTCTTAGATGATATTCTTACTCAAGCAAAACTAATAGCCCAAAAAGCCGAAGTATATGTTGTTATTGGCATTGGTGGTTCTTATTTGGGAGCAAGAGCAGTTATCGAAGCGCTTCAGCACCATTTTAGTCAGATGGTTAACGGAAAATATCCACAAATAATTTATGCCGGACAAAATATCAGCGAAGATTATCTGGCCGATTTAATGCAAATACTAGATAAAAAAGATTATGCTGTTAGTGTTATTTCAAAATCCGGAACAACAACCGAGCCTGCACTTGCTTTTCGTTTAATCAAAAATCATTTAGAAAAAAAATATGGCAAAGCCGAAGCTGCAAAACGTATTATTGCCATTACCGATGAAAAACGAGGTGCACTTAAAATTTTAGCAGATAAAGAAGATTATAAAACTTATGTTGTCCCTGATGATGTTGGAGGAAGATATTCTGTTTTAACGCCGGTTGGTCTATTACCAATCGCGGTAGCAGGTTACGATATTAAAAAATTAGTTGCCGGAGCCAAAGAAATGGAATATTTTCTTAAATCCAATTACAATCTAAAATCCAATCCGGCAATGCTTTATGCTGCTGTTCGTAATGCTTTATATCAAAAAGGAAAAACTACTGAAATATTAGTGAATTACGAACCGCGTTTATACTTTCTAAGCGAATGGTGGAAACAGCTTTATGGCGAAAGCGAAGGCAAAGAAGGAAAAGGAATTTTCCCTGCAAGTGTTAGCAATACAACCGATCTTCATTCTATGGGGCAATATATTCAGGAAGGTATGCGTTCATTATTTGAAACAGTATTATCCGTTGAAAATAGTCATCAAACATTAGCTATTCCTTCTGATAAGGAAAATCTTGACGGACTTAATTACCTCTGTACTAAAAGTATAACAGATGTAAATCAGGGAGCAGAAGAAGCTACGCGACAGGCTCATGTTGATGGAGGTGTTCCAAACCTTCGCATTTCCATCCCCAAAATTAACGAAGAAAATCTTGGACAGCTTCTTTATTTTTTTGAATTTGCCTGTGGTTTAAGTGGATATACTCTTGGAGTAAATCCATTCGACCAACCTGGAGTTGAAGCTTATAAAAAAAATATGTTTGCTATTCTAGGAAAACCCGGTTTCTAATTAGGAATTTCTTCATTAATAAACCTACAAAGAGCTGAGCAATAATGTTCGGCTTTTTTTATTGATAAGAAGTGGTTTTTTATTTTGAAACAAATACATTACTTTTATCGCGATAATTAATTCAACACCTTTATTTATGAGAACAATACCAGGATTATTCGAGGAAAGTGTAAGAAAATATGGTGATCTGCCTTTTTTATGGGAAAAGAAAACAACACAATTTGAGAGTTTAAACTATAAAGAAACTCGCGACCAGGTTTATAAGCTAGCTGCAGGTTTTGCGTCAATTGGTCTAAAAAAGGGGGAACGAGTTGCTTTGATTTCTGAAGGCAGAAATGCATGGGTTATCAGCGAGTTAGCTATGCTTTATCGTGGAATAATCAATGTGCCTCTGTCTATAAAACTTGAGCCTTTTGAACTGGAATTTCGCATAAATCACGCTGAATGTCGGATGGTAGTAGTTTCAGGAAATCTGTTGCCTAAGATTGATGCCATTAAAAACAAACTAATTGGTATTGAAAAAATTATTTTGCTTGATGAAAAAGCCAGCTATGCAGAAGATGAGATTCATATTGGTGAAATCATCAAAATGGGAGAGACTTATATAAATTCAAACAATGAAGAAGCAGAAAAAACATGGCAAAATATTGAAGAAAATTCTTATGCAAATATTTGCTATACATCAGGTACTACAGCCGATCCAAAAGGAATTATACTTTCGCATTTAAATTATTATGCAAATGTTGAGCAGGCCGCAAGCTTGATGAATATTCCTCCTTCGTATAAAACTCTTATCATTCTTCCACTCGATCATTCTTTTGCACATACTTGTGGAATTTATAGCTTTATGAAATTCGGCGCAAGTCTGGCAACTGTTCAAGCAGGAAAAACCGGTCCTGAAACTTTAAAAAACATTCCAATTAATATTCAAGAAATTAAACCACATATTATGATGAGCGTGCCTGCTTTAGCGCGTAATTTCAAAAAAAATATTGAAAATGGAATAAAAGCGAAAAGTCCGATTATTCAAAAACTATTTAATCACGCATTAAACACGGCTTATAATTATAATGGACTAGGTTTTGATAAAGGAAAAGGAATTAAAGTTCTTAAAAAACCTCTTTTATGGCTCTATGACAAAATATTATTTAGTAAAGTACGTGCAGGATTTGGTGGTAATTTGAAATTTTTCGTTGGTGGTGGCGCTCTTCTAGATACAGATATTCAAAAATTCTTCTATGCTATTGGAATGCCTATGTATCAGGGCTATGGACTTTCAGAAGCATCACCTATAATTTCTTCCAATGCCGAACATCGCCATAAAATGGGATCTTCAGGTTTTTTGGTGAAAAATCTGGAATTGAAAATATGTGACGATAAAGGCAAGGAACTTCCTCAAGGCGAAAAAGGTGAAATTGTTGTCAAAGGCGAAAACGTAATGATTGGCTATTGGCGCAACCAAAAAGCAACAGAAGAAGCCTTGCGAGATGGTTGGCTTTATACAGGAGATTTAGGATATATGGATACCGATGATTTTCTTTATGTTTTAGGTCGTTCTAAAAGCTTACTTATTGGACATGATGGCGAAAAATATAGCCCTGAAAGTATTGAAGAAGCTTTAATGGAACATTCACCTTTTGTAGAACAATGTATGTTGCATAACAATCAAGATCCTTATACTTGTGGTTTAATTTTTCCTAACAAAGAAGCTTTACGAAGAGAAATCAAATCGCGCGGTTTTGATCATACTTCTGAGCTTGGCCATAAAGAAGCCGTAAATATTTTACAGGAAGAAATAAATCATTATAAAGTTGGAGGAAAATACGCCGGAATGTTCCCTGAGCGTTGGTTACCTTCTACTTTTGTTGTTTTAGATGATGGTTTTAGCGAAGCTAACCATATGGTTAACAGTACGATGAAAATAGTGCGCGGAAAAATTAATGAAACTCATGCCGACAAAATAAGTTTTTTGTACCAAGCTGAAGCCAAAATACTACATCACAGGGTTAATATGGAAGGTGCTAAAAAG
>CAZTST010000190.1:0-7678 GCA_964616585.1 uncultured Draconibacterium sp. | reverse complement strand
AACAAGTGGTGCAGTTTGCGCCGGAATGGTGGTTCAATATACTCCGGAATTTTCAGTCTTATACGCTTTTTGAATTTCCTCGGCCTTTAGGTTGGGGACAAAAAATAAAAAGAAAAAAGGGCTTTAGCCCAACCTCAAATTTATGTAAACCTGCGATTCTAGTTAACTTAATCTTCTTTAGTTGACGGACTAGCCTAATTAAGCTTGAGCGATTATATGGTAATCAGACTGTTTGTGTATTTGGATTGAATTAATTTGAGACAAAGATTTATTGGCGAGCTAATTTGGGTATTAGGGCGAGTGGGGGAGAATTGGTCGAGCGTGGGATTCGCATGCACATGTGCATGGTCAAATTGGTTGGTTTAATCCATAAAATCCATTATAATGTGATATAATGTAAACTTTGATTCACTAGAAACATATTTTCTATTATGAAAAGTGCTAAATGTATTCTCATTATCATTAATAAAGTTTCTTTCAATTTTTCCTAACAATTTACCCGTTTCATTATTTCTATAGACATCCTCAATTTTATCTGCCAAAATATTGACAATATTATCATCACATTTTTTAATGACGTAGCCTATCATGCCACCAAATTCCATATCATGAGCATATTTTCCAGTCATAAAGCGGAATATTCCTCCATTTTCTATATAGGAGCCTTTAATCTTTTTGTTCGTATAAACATACTCGTTTACTAATTTGGAAGATCCATCTAAATTCTTTGCTTCAAATGAAAAGTGTTTATTCCCATTTCCCCATTGGCTATGTTGAAATTTCAAGTCAATGAAACCCTCTTGGTCACCATCTGTACGAGGTTCTCTATTTACACTAAACTCAAAAGAATTAAATTTTCTGTCATTTATTA
Organism: uncultured Draconibacterium sp.; assembly: GCA_964616585.1. Lineage (GTDB taxonomy): Bacteria > Bacteroidota > Bacteroidia > Bacteroidales > UBA12170 > UBA12170. The sequence goes on along the minus strand of CAZTST010000190.1, from coordinate 6,807 downwards.
ACCAGCGACGAATTCTGTTTGAGATAGCATTTTCATTTTTTAAATTATGGTTATTTATTATTCGTAATATTTCCTTTCTATCAATCTCTTTAAAACACTTTAATAAACCAAAAAAGATATAATTTCTCCAATCATCATCGCTTAACTTACGTCTTTCGATGCAACTATCTGATAATAACTTTGTAAGTGGGAGTTTTATATGACCGTGATTCATTTAGCTAATTTTATTATATCCTTAGCATCTTCGTAGGCCTTTGTTATTGACCAGTTATTGAGGATGCTATTTTTAATTAGATAAATACAGTCTTTCCCAACTATTCTATTTTGTAAAAGTGTAAACTTTTTCGAGCTGGATTTTAATATTTCTTCACTTATGGAATATGTCAATATTTTTTTTGGTAAAACTTGAGCGTTTTTAGAACCAGTAAAATAAATTGCAACCACAGTTATACCTGAGCCAAAAACATTATCAATATATGATTCTATTCGAGGGGTTTCTGTAATATAAAGTTCAAACATATCCCTCAATGTTTGTTTATATTCTTCTATTCTGGCTTTGTTTTTCCCTAGTGTTGTATTGCCGGAAATAAAAGAATCTTTGATTCTTTGTCTTTCATAAAAACCTAATTCATATAAATCATAAATTAATTCATTTAATGAGGTTTTAACCTCCCCTTCGTACTCTATTTCTCCATCAGTTAGCTGTTTACTCAATTTAGATATTTCGAACGCCAAATACTCATCTAAACATTTTGGAATAGGTATATTTTGAATAGCTTTTTTGTCGATATTCGCCATGTTAGCCCCACCTCTTTTTCTATATTTATGAGATAAAAAATACTCACTTAAATCAGAATTTAGTATTGCAACAAAGAGATTGTATACTTTTTCATCATTTAACTTGATGAAAAATAGATATGTAGAAAAATAGCATTTGTAATCAATTAAATTTGCTTGGATTGGTTTTCCAAATCTATTAAGTAAGATTTTCAATCCTTCAAAAACTTCCGGGTTTTCTTTAGGTCGGCGAAAATTTGGTTTTCTTATATCATTCTGATTTAGAAAACCATCAAACTTATTAGTTTTAAAAGACTGAATGTTTTCTTTGTGATATAAATAAGGTGTGTTATAATAGCCTGTTTTTTCATCACTTAAATAATTCTTATAAGCAAAATCTAAATGATAGCAATCTTTTTGTTTTTGACTTAATTTATTAAAATCGGTTATTGATATTTTGAAGAAGTCGGCAACATCCACGTTTTGGGCTCTTTCTAACCCACGACTAAGGTTCAGAGGATTTTTACCTTCCAATAAATAGTCATTTAATTTACTATTATCTGATAATTTTTCTAATAATTTTAAATCATGCTCATTTCCAACTAAATAATCACGCAGTATAATTTTTTTATCGCGGATGAATTCTTGCTTTAAATCAATTCGATTATCTTCTTGAATAATCAATAAATTGAATTCTTTTGAAAATAGTTCTAAATCTACAGGGTAGTATTTTATAGTAGATGTTGGTAAAACATTTTTATTATTAAATATTGTAACAACAACTGGTTCTCCTGCTCTTTCGAATAATATCTTTCTAACTCTTGATAGTTCGTAAAAAGTTTCTATTTGATATTGTGAAAAGAAAAAATCTTGAAAATGAGTTGAATTATCATTATAAAAATTAGAACTGTTTTGGACAAAACCAAATTTTGTATTCGCATTAGCCCAATCTTTAATTTTAAGCATAAATGCTTGAGATATTTGATTGTCTCCAACAATTTTGCTTGCATGTATCTTTATGCCATTTATTTCAGTAGAATAGTTTTTCAGAAAACTTAACTCCTTCTCGTTATCTTTATCCTGTTTTATTTTAAAAAATGGTGGGTTTCCAACTATATACTTAAAAGTATTTCCAACAAAATGTAGTTTGGTTTCATCAATTTCAAGGGAGTTCCCATTTATTATATTCTGAGAAAAATCTGGGAATATTGTAATTTCATTTCCGTTTACAATTTTTTGTTCTACGTACTTTTTTATATCCTCATTGTCTAAACCTTTAAGTACTTCTAAGTAAAGGGCAAAAATAGTTAGTCGCCAAGCGGTGTTCTTTTTTTCTATTCCAAAGATGTATTTCTTTAATAGTTTTATACGGTGTTCTATAATTTCAGAAATACGTGCTTCCTCCTTAATCTGCAATTTTTGTAATATTTTTCGATATGATAGAATTAGAAACATTCCTGAACCACACGCAGGGTCAAGAACCGTACCTGTCTCCGATATTACTTCATCAATAATTAAGTGTGCTAATTTGGGAGGGGTGTAGTATATGCCTTCGTCACGTTGGTCTTTTTCAAGAAATACTTCGTAGATATGGCTGATAAACTCTATAGGAATTACATCAAATTGAAAATCAAAAAGCCTTAACTGGCTTGTCTTTATATCTTCTTGTATCGCACTGAGAATTATTGAAGATGAATTAATAATATAGTTTTCTTCAATCGAAGGTGAAGAGAATAAGTGGTTGCTAAAAATTTTATTTATTAAAGAATATAATTGATTGATTTTTTGAGGGTCATTTTCTTGAAGTAATAATTTATAACTTGTGTTATCATCAAAATAATGTTGATAGAAGAACGAATTAATGATATGGTTATCTTCGAGAAATTTGATAAATAACATCCTATCAATTAAAGCTTGAATCTTTTCTGTTTTATTCTTTCCAATTCTATTTTCTAAATCATTTCTGAGAAACTTAAGTTGTTCAACAAGTTTTTTATCTATTCGGTCTGTGTGTTTTATATTTTGTATAAATTCTGAATAATTTGTCCAGAATGCCCCAGAATCAAATTGCCATTTTTGAATTCTTTTAAGTTTATTTTCGTCCTCACCTTTTAATTTGAAGTCATCAATATTTGTGGTTTGCTTTTTTGGATTAGATTTAGCATAATTGAGCGAAATCTTATTCGAGTCCTTTAAATAAAAAAAAAGGTCATATTTATCCTTATTCCAGAAATATCGTTTTACTTCAAATAACTCATTCTCACTTAATGGGATTAAAATTAAATAGAAAGAACTATTGGTGTTTTCAGTATTGTATGCAAATAAACTTCCAGAAAGTTTGTATTTAAGTTCTTTATTATCAGGCAAATACAAAGTCTCCTTTACGATATCTTTATCGAAAGAGAACCCTAAACTATTAAAAAATTCTTGTTCTAAACTCATCCAAATTATGCTAAAAAACCCTTTCAAAGGTAATAAATTATTTATTGATTTATAATTGTAATCTATTGCATTTTTATCTCTTGTAACATACAATATTTTTTAAAGATAAATTTTATTTAAATGCTTGAGTTTAACTTAAGTTACTCTTTTACAAATTTCAATTTATGGGTTGCTATATACAATTTGCAAAAAAATATACTATATGTACGGGATTCCCAAATAGTAGTTGAAGGCAAAAGTAGATGATGAGATTCCTCATTGCCTATGGTATGACAGGATTATGCATTGTGATGGAGCTGTGAGTTTCTCCTCTGTGAAACTCAGCGTTTTCTCCGTGTATCTCTGTGTAACAGCTTTAAAGAATCAGAAACTAAAAGGAGATGCCTCTCTGCGTTCGGCATGACGGGTTTGTGCTATTCGGCTCCGCTTAGGTTATACTTCGGCTTCGCTTAGGTGATACTTCGGCTTCGCTCAGTTGATACTTCGGCTTCGCTCAGTTGATCCTTTGGCTTCGCTCAGTTGATCCTTCGGCTTCGCTCAGTTGATCCATCGGCTACGCTTAGGATGAAAAAAAAGGTCAATCATAATAGCATGACTGACCTTTTGTAAAAATAATGTGTTATGATTACCAGATAATAGCTCTATCAGCTTCTGCTAAAAACATAGGATCGCCTTCTTTTATTCCAAAAGCTACGTGGAACTCTGGAATATTTGGCAATGGTCCGTTTACGCGGAATTCGCCTAAAGAGTGAACATCTTCTTTGGTTAAACGAATCATTTCTTCATCGCGTATATTTTGTCCCCAAACGTGGGCATAAGCAATATAGAAACGTTGTTCGGCAGTATAGCCATCAATATCTGCTATTACATTATCGCCTTTGGCTTTCATAAAAGCAGTATAAGCAATATTTAAACCGCCAAGGTCGGCAATGTTTTCGCCAAGACATAATTCGCCGTTAGCATGCACATCGTCTAAAACAACAAAGTTGTTGAATTGATTGACCAAGACCTGTGTGCGCTCATTAAATTTCTGAGTGTCTTCTTCTGTCCACCAATTGCTTAGATTTCCAATTTTGTCGTATAAGCTTCCTTTATCATCAAAGCCATGAGTCATTTCGTGACCAATAACTACACCAATAGCGCCATAGTTTACAGCATCGTCGCCATCCATAAAAAAGAAAGGAGGTTGAAGAATACCGGCAGGGAAAACGATTTCGTTTTGAGAAGGATTATAATAAGCATTTACCATTTGAGGAGGCATTCCCCATTCAGTTTTATCGACAGGTTTATTGATTTTGTTCATATTAAATTCTCTTTCGAATCTGCTTGAACGGAGCACATTCATTACATAAGAATCTTTGTCGATAGAAAGTCCTGAATAATCTCTCCAAACATCAGGATAGCCAATCTTTACAGAAATAGCATCTAATTTTTCCTGAGCTTGAACCTTGGTTACATCACTCATCCAAGTTAAATCCTCAATACGTTTGCCTAAAGCAAAACGAAGATTGTCAACCAAGGCAATCATTCTGTTTTTTGCAGCTTCGGGGAAATATTTTTGCACATAAATTTGTCCGATCGCTTCGCTCAAAGAATTATCGACAGTACCTTGAACACGTTTCCAACGTGGGCGAAGTTCTGGAGTGCCGCGCAATGTTTTTCCATAAAAAGCAAAGTTTTCATTTATTACATCATCGCTTAAATAAGGAGCTGCTTCGTGAAGAAGTTGCCAGCGGAAATAGGTTTTCCAGTTATCCATGGCAATTTCATCAATCATATTACTCATTTCGGTATAGAAGGCAGGTTGACCAACGATAATGATTCCAGGATCGCCCAAACCTGCTTTTTCGAAATACGAACTCCAATCGTAGGCTGCAGCCATTTCAGTTAAACCATTCAAATCGGTTTTATTGTAATAGTTAGAAGGTGTACGCATATCCAGACGAGTCATAGACGCTTTTGCTAAACGAGTTTCCATTTGCATAACTGTTTCGGCATTTGCCTGAGCGCTTTGCTCATCATCGCCCATAATCATAAACATATTCTTCACATGCGCTACATAAGCAACGCGAAGTTCTTCTGCATTTGGCGTTTCATCGGTATAATAGTCGCGATCGGGCATTCCCAATCCGCCTTGCCACATATAAGTAACAACTTGCTCGCTGTTTTTGCTATCGGCCATGCCAAAAACATTAAATAGGCCACCAATGCCGGTTTCGTGCAAATAACTTAGATGTGCACTTAAATCGGCTTTGCTTTGAAGTGCTTGAATCTTTTCAAATTCGTCTTTCAAAGGACTGATGCCGTCAGCATTTAGTTTAATACTATCCATGCCTATGGCGTAGAAATCGCCAATTTTTTGAGCAACGGAACCGGCTTCATTTTCTTGTGCAGAAAGTTCAGCAAATATCCCTTTAATTTGGATTTCGTTACGATCTGCTAATGCATCGAAAGAGCCAAAACGGCTACGATCGCTTGGAAGAGGATTGTTTTTAATCCATCCACCATTTGTATAATTGTAAAAATCTTGGGCTGGATTTACGCTTAAATCCATATCCTCTGCCTTGATAGGTTTTTCTTTTTGCATAGGCTCATTACAGCTTTGAAGGATTCCCAATGCCAAAATACCTCCAAATGAAAGCACTGACAAGCTTTTAAATAACATTTTCATAGTTTAATTTTTATGTTTTCAATATGATGTTGTTACGCGAATCGAGTTACAAAAACAACATCTGTTTTTATGGAATAATTGAATTATTTTAGGCGACGAAATTAGTAATAATTGTATAATTAATATAAATATATTGTGCTAATGGGCTTATTTGCTAATCTCTTTCCTTAAAAATATCTTCGTTTTCTATTTTTTGGCCTTCGTATTTTTGAACTTCGTCGTTCATATATTTGAGTTCGATTCCGACTTCTTTAAACATTGTTTCTGATTCTTGTCCGTTATGATATTTACGCTCACAAACAACTCTTTCAATTCCGCAATTTATAATCAACATGGCGCAAGTTCTGCATGGAGTCATTCGGCAATATAAAGTTCCACCTTCCAAAGCAATACCTCTTCGGGCAGCCTGAGTAATGGCATTTTGCTCAGCGTGAACAGTACGAACACAATGCTGGGTAACGCTACCATCTTCGTGAATAACTTTTTTAAATAAATGACCAACCTCATCGCAATGAGCCAATCCACGAGGCGAGCCAACATAACCGGTTACTAAAATCTGTCGATCTTTTGTAATTACACAACCGCTTCTTCCTCTATCGCATGTTGCTCTATTAGCAACAGTATCAGCAAGTTTAATAAAATACTCATCCCACGATGGACGTATATGTTCAGGATTTAGTTTGTTGCTCATTATTAAGTAATTTGAGAAATGAATGTTCAATTTGTTGATGAAGCAGAGCTAAATCACCATTATTATCAAAAGTAAAATCTGCCATTTCAATACACTTTTTCAGGTTTTGCTTATTCGGGTCGCTTGAATTCATTTCGCGTTCTTCATTGGCCAAAAAGGTTTCGTAAGAAATCTTATCTGTTTCCGATGCTCTTTCAACAATACGATTATATCTAATTTTAGAATC
>CAZTST010000189.1:0-7910 GCA_964616585.1 uncultured Draconibacterium sp. | reverse complement strand
AGTAGCATGTTGTTTTTATTTGAAAACAAGACGGGTTTTACCGAATGTTTACACAAGATTAGCATTTAAAGAAGTATTTAACAATAAGTTAAGAATTAAAACTCTAAATTATTGCACCATAAATCAATCCACTGCCAGTTGCCATAATTGAAACCAGAACAACATATACTATGGTTTTTTGAGTTCCGATTACACTTCTAATAACCAACATATTTGGTAAAGATAATGCAGGTCCGGCAAGAAGCAGAGCAAGCGCAGGCCCTTGTCCCATTCCATTATTAAGCAAGCCTTGAATAATTGGAATTTCCGTGAGTGTTGCAAAATACATAAAGGCTCCAAAAATAGAAGCAAAGAAGTTGGATTGCAAAGAATTTCCTCCTACTAATGATGCAATCCATTCACCAGGTATAAGTCCTTCACCATCAGCAGTTCCAAGAAAAAGTCCTGCTACTAAAACTCCTGCAGCAAGTAAAGGCATTATTTGTTTGGTAAATCCCCAGGTTTCTCTAATCCAATCTCTTGATTCGCCGGGAGTTATAAGTGTAAGGATTGTTAATCCTATAACTGCAAGCACAAATGGAATTAGAGGTTGAGCAGGAAAAATAAAAGCCGTTACAATAACAGGTATGGTTGCAAAAATAACATTCAAAGGCTTCATTTTCAGAATCTTTATCAAGGAAATGATAAACATAAGACCAAAAAATGAGGTAATCTGCCATTTATAATTCCATAGCCAAAACATAATTCCATCTGTAGTATCAGGTTTTCCCCAATTAGCAAATACAAGTATAAAAACCAAAACAAAGAAATGATACGATGTTTGCCATAAAGGACGTTCCTCTTTAATTTCAGGGAAATTCATTTTTTCGGCACGTTCTTTTTCTTCTCTACGATAAATTAATGACATTATGATACCGATGATTAAACTAAAAACAACAGCTCCAATAATTCGAGCAACTCCAAGCTCAAAACCCAAAATACGAGCAGTGAGTATTATGGCTAGAATATTGATTGCCGGACCAGAATATAAAAATGTAATAGCCGGACCTAAACCTGCTCCTCGTTTATGAATACTCGAAAACAAAGGCAAAATTGTACAACTGCAAACCGCTAAAATAGTTCCTGATAATGAAGCAATTAGATAAGCTTTCCATTTTTTTGCATTTGCGCCAAAATATTTAATAACAGCACCTTGACTAACAAAAACTGCAATTACTCCAGCTATAAAAAATGCCGGAATAAGGCAAAGTAAAACATGTTCCTGTGCATACCATTTTGTTAGTTCAAAAGCCTGCAAAATAGCATTGTTAAATGTCTCATTTCCAATTGGCATAAAATATGCAATTAGGAAAAATCCGAGTATCCAGGCAAATATTTGAAGTTCTTTTTTTAATTCCATTTTTAATAATTATTGCAACGACCATCTATTTTTTTGCTAAAATCCTAAATCAGAATCAACAAATTTTATAGAGAGTCTAAGGTTTTATTTTATTGAATAATGCGATTAATTTTTCACGATAAATTTCTTTTATTTCATTTTCATAATCTTCAATCGGTTTTACCGGAATTAAATCAAAAACCTTTTGTTTATTCAAACCTGACTGGAACATAGTATTTAAAGTGCCAAATAAGGTTTTCTCAACAGTTTCTACACTCTCAATTTTCGATAGACCAATCTGTTGTGCAATTTCTATCATTTCATACCACTGAAACCAAAAATAGGTTGGCAACATAGCTGATACTATGGCATAAGCTTCTAATTTTATTTCTTCCGTTTCAAAAGTATTTCCAAGAATTGACAATAGTTTTATCAGTTCAGATTTTTGTTCGATTTCAGGAGCAAAACTAATAGGATTATAGCCTTGATTAATAATTGAAGTAGCATTTGGTATTAATCGTGCTACATTTTTGTTGTTTATAATGTTTGATATTTTTTCAATAGTAATTTTAGGAGCTAATGAAATAATAATTGTGTTCTTGGTAACTAAATCTCTAATTGAAGTAAGAATTTCGATAATAACCGGCGGATGCACTGCAAGAAATACAATCTCCTGTGATGCAACAGTTTGCAAATCAGAAATGTTAATCTCAGAAAATTCAAGTTTTAGTCTTTCAGATACATTATTGTTAATATCAAAAACATAAATATTTTCCAAACTAATATTAATATTTTTAAAAGCGTGAAGAAAAATATTTGTTATTCTACCGCCTCCGATAAACCCAAGTGATTTTTCCATTTTAATAATTTTAATTTATAAAATAAATAATTGAGTAGTAAACACCTACCACGATAAATATTATTGATACAACTCTGCGAAACCAAATTTCAAATGTTTTAACTTTATTAAATACACCTCCAACTCCACTCACTGTATATGCTATAAACCAAGCAAAAATTATTACAGGTAATCCTGTGCCAATCGCAAAGATTAACGGTAAATAAAGTCCTGATACACTTGTAATTGTAATTGGAATTAACATTCCAAAATACAAAACACCGCTATACGGACAAAATGCAAGTGAAAAAACAATTCCTAACAATAATACACCCAAAAAACCGCTGCGACTTTTTTCTTCTATCTTTTTAGATAGTTTACCCAGGCCTGGAAAATTAATTTTAATAAAATCAAGCATAAAAAAGCCAATGATTATTAATAATGGGCCTAAAAGTTTTTCTCCCCATCTTTGAACAAAACCCGAAATTTCAAATTGACTTGCACCAAAATAAAAAATCAGGCCTAAAATAGTATATGTTATTGCACGGCCAAGAGTATAAATAATTCCATTGAAAAATACACGGTGTTTATTATTTATGTCTTTTCCAATATAAGCAATTGCCGTAATATTTGTAGCTAAAGGGCATGGACTAATAGCTGTCATTAAACCCAGAATAAATGCTGATAAAAATGGCAATTGTGTATTTTCGAGCCAGTTAAGAAGAATTTCCATCTATAAATCTCTACTAATCAACTGTATCAATTTATTCTTCAGCTTATCGGGATTTGTGATAGCGTTTTGAAAAGCAAAAACTGTAATGTTAACAATATCTTCTCCATTATATACATATAATCCTGAAGCTGTTACTTGAAATTTCTTTACAATTTCCTCATTCCCAGATTCATCGATATTTATTTCGATAAACTTTACTTTTGGATTGTCTTTGTATTTACTCTCAACCAGTTCTTGAGATACACTTCCAACAGCTTTGCAGGTTACACATCTTCGGTCGCCATGAAAATAATAAACTTCTACTTTGTCTGCTTTTTGGTTTTTTTCATTTATAGCCTGATTAAAATCGTTCTTAGGTAAATTATTTGCTGAGGCTGTAAATGCAAAAATTAGAACGAATAAAATACTTGCAATTTTTTTCATCTGTTTATAATTTGTTTTTTAATTGTCAGATGGAATAGCCATGAAGAATATAATCATTCCTGTAGGTGATTTTTTAGTCATGGCTATTTCATGATTAAAAATTTATTGGGTTAAAATCTTCTTTATTTCATCTGTTGAGGGAAGTCGCCCGGATAAAACCACCTTGCCGTTAATTACAAGAGCAGGTGTTGAAACAACTCCGTAATTCATAATATCCATAATATCTTCGACTTTTGAAATATTCGCAACTATGCCTGTTTCAGCCACAACATCGCGTGTAAGCCTTTCGAGTGATTTACATTTTGGACAGCCTGTTCCCAGAATTTTTATTTCCATTTTTGTGTTTATTTTAATTCGTAGTTCGCAAATTTACGAACTATATCCTAATAAAAAACTTTTATCGAGAGATATTTTGATAAATTTTAAATGCTTTTCACACTCTTCCAATTGGGTACAATTTATAAGGAGTAATAATATTGCCAATCAGGCTTCGAGGACCTGAAAAACACCCTACGAGGGTTTAAAACCCTCGTAGAGTTCTCATCATGAATACATTGCTTCGATTTTATTTCCCTGGATGATAAATCCTTTCAGCATTTTTCTCAATGTCTTCTCGGTAAAACAAAACATCTTTAAATTGACCTTTGCTGTACATTAAAGCCTGATCATCGAAATGAGGAGATTGAGAATCACCACTTTGACCGCCGGCCAGACTGCTTTTTGCGATAATTTTTTCACCGAATTCTACCATTGCTACAAAGCTATTTCCGCTAGTTCCGTACATTTTTTTTGTTCCTGGAAATGTGCGACTTCCAAAAGAAGCTAATGAACCCCATCTTGAAGATGCGAATCCAACAGGAAGACTTGGCAAGCTATCGTTAAAAGGTTGAACAATATCTCCATTCACACGTTGATATCTATTAATCTCTCCCCAGGCAGTTTTCCAGTTTCCAAAATCTTTATCTAATTTATTTACAGCCAATAATAGTGCTGCTAATCTATTTTCGCTACTCATTCCATCAGCCAAATAATCAAAAACTGAAATATTTGGGTCGATTTTTAGATTTTGTGTCATTTTCAACATTTCTTGTCCCCAATAAACAGCAAGAGAAGTTTCTATGGATTCTTCGGAAAAACGCAAATCCCAATTTCTTAATAATTCAATAGGTTTATGAAGCTGTTCTTTTAACTTTTTATCTGAAATCGTTAATTTTTCATAGTCTTCTATAACTACTGGAATATACTTCTCAAATGCAGGCAAATAAGAATCATAGGCAGCATCACGCAAATTATCAAGTGTAAAATCAGTTTTATTTTCCAAAACCATTACTGCATGTAAACCTCTATAATTCTCTAGATCCGGAGCCATATAATTCGGATAATCTTCTTGTTTTGGACTGTATTCTCCTGCAACCGTGAAAGGAGTTGAATTACAATTTTGAATCCAACCGCTTTCAGGATTTAGGACATGAACCATTTCATCAATATCATGTAAGCCTTTCCAGTCGGTTTCAGGATTGCTTCCGTCAACGGCTTCTTCCCAATTGAAGTTTTCATTTCTAACAGGCATAAAATTGCCATGAAAATATGCAATATTACCCTCATTATCAGTATAAATCGTATTATTTGAAGAATTGGTTTTTATCTCCATTGTTTGATAAAACTCTTCGTATGAATTCGCTTTTGTACGCATATACGATTGCGTTAGTGCCTTTTCGTGCTCAACCATTAAACTTATAGAAACCCATTTTCCATCTTGCTCTCTAATAATTGGTCCATGATGAGTATAATAAGCTGTCACAATTTTATCCATCACTTCTTCGCCATCTTTATATTTTATGGTAATTTCTTTTTCAATAATTGGTTTTAATTCTTCACCGTATTTATAGAAGTGTTTTCCATCTTGTTCAACTATGGTTTCGAGATAATAATCGATAACATCAGCTCTGCTTGAAGTATGCATCCAACCACAATTATTATTAAAACCCTGATAAACAAAAAACTGCCCCCAAGTAACTGCACCATAAGCATTTAAACCATCTTGACTAATCATATGAACTTCCGGACGGAAGAAAAAGGAAGTGTGCGGATTTATCAAAAATAGTGCATTTCCATTAACTGTATTTTTAGGCGAAATGGCAAATCCATTTGACCCTCTTGGTTCATCATCTTGATCAAGAATTAGTTCTGCAATTCCGCTCTGTTTTTCTTCGCCATAAAATGTAGCTAAATCTCGAATTGAGATTCTTTCAATATCTCCACCAATACTACCCTCACTAAAAGCAAGAGCCATCCATGGCTCAAAATTAGTTATGACTTTAGGAGTTATATCAGGATGTGAGTATAAATAATAGTTAACTCCATCGGCAAAAGCATTCATAAGTTTTTTTAACCATTCAGGACTTTTCTGATATTCTTTTTTAAGTTCTTCAGAATCAATATATAATTTCATTCTAAGATCCTGATAAATCATCGATTCACCTTCAAATTCAGCCATTCGACCTAAGGCATTGATATAGTTGACTTCCACACGATTAAAATCATCTTCACATTGAGCATACATCAATCCGAAAACCGCGTCAGCATCAGTTTTGCCATAAATATGCGGAATTCCCCAATTATCGCGTATAATAGTAGTGTTTTCTGATTGTTTTTGCCATCTAGCTATATTGTTGTTGGCATTTGGATTGCAGGCGCTTATCAGAATAAATACTAAAAATAAACTTTGGATTAATTTTCTTTTCATGTGTTTATAATTTTATGATTGTAAGACATTTTGAAAAAGTTTTTTCGCTAATTCATAATTATTTCGGTTGAGGCAATATTTTATTTTAGGTGCTTCAATCTCACCTTGAATTAAACCAGCATTTTTTAATTCTTTTAGATGTTGAGAGAGTGTGGACTTTGCAATTGGCAAAACTTCGGATAAATCACCACTATAACAACAAGATTGCTTTGAAAGCAATTCGATTATATACAAGCGAACAGGATGCCCTAAAGCTTTGGCAAAGCGAGCTGCAAGTTTTTGATTTTCTGTAAAAGAAATATTGGTTTTTTTCATAATCATTTTTAATTGCGCAATTTACATTTAATTAATTGGTTTTAGTTTTTTTCAGAACCCATAATTCTACTATTTCAGAATCGCGCCAGTTTTGGTTTCTTTGGGTTTTTTTTGAAGCTGCACCAACAATTTTCTGCTTGTAGAATTCCTTTTGGAAACGTCCACAATTAACTAATTCCTCTTCAATAGGATGACTATCAATAACTTTGGTTATTTGCGCCAGATTAGAAAATAACAGAACCAGTCTTCCATCAGTTTGAAGATAATTTTCCGCATCAGCGAAAAAGCGAGAAAAAAGATTTTCATCGTAATAAATAGCTTTGTCCATTCCATCTAATTCATAAGAAGCTGGAAGCCATGGTGGATTAAATACTATTAATTCAGTTTTCAAATCGAGGTCCGCAAATAAATCTCCGTGTATTAATTCTATCTTCGTTTGCAGATCGTATTTATCCAAATCTTCGCTTAATCCAATAATTGCATTTGGATTAGAATCTGTTCCATACACTTTTTCAAAACCTTGTTTTAACATCTGAAAAGTGAGTACTCCACTTCCAATGCCAATATCTATGGCCGATTTTTTATATCCTTTATATGTTTTGAGCCAGCTATCGAAAAGTTCTAAGTGTTCAAAGCGAGTCGGAAAATAAGTTCCAAACCAAGGATGGATTTTCCTGTTTAAAACCGGAATATCAATGCCTTTTTGATACCATTGCCAGGAGCTATTTAAACCTTGAACTTGTGGAAATGGCAATAAAAATTTATCTAATTCCGGGTAAAGTATTGTAAACCAACCTATTTCTGGTGCTTTTCTTACATTTAATTTATGATTAATTATCACTAACATAATTTGCTGCGAAATTTTATGAAACGCAGAACGAAATTCACGTTGTCCTTGAAATGACTGATTGGAATGTATATTTTGAAGATATTTCTTTAATTCGTTTAATACAAGAAGACCAGTGCTGTAGAAATCGACAATTAAAACAGAATAACCGCCAACTAATGCATCAATAGCAATTTGCGGATTCATTTTACGGTTAAAAGCAACGACTTCAATATCCAACAGAATAGGTTCGGGTCGATTAGCTTTAATTCCTTTGTTTGAATTATTTATGATTAATTCAGGTTTGTTCATTAATATTCATAAAATTTTATACTGCATTTTCGATTTCCAAAGATAATGGAAAACAATCAGGCATTGAGAATAAAGCTATTCAATGATTGGAATTAAGTAAAATGCTCTTCTCACGATTTACGAACTTTCGGATTTAGCAAATTGGAATTTATTTTTACCGATGTGCAAAAATTATGTTTTCTGAAATTTGATCAAAATTAACAAACCAAGTTTGAATTTCTTCTGAAGCATTTCCATTTAGCAACTGATTATAAAAATCGTCTTGTTTGTCCAAATCCCATCTTTTTTTATTGCCGCAGTTAGTTTTATCATCAATAAAATACTCTGGCATTGTTTTTT
>CAZTST010000188.1:0-7922 GCA_964616585.1 uncultured Draconibacterium sp. | reverse complement strand
TTGATGTTGATTGGCGATACCGCTCAACTGCCACCAATTGGTCTGGAACTAAGTCCGGCGCTGGATTTGCAAGAGTTAGAGCAATTTTTCAATCTTAAAATTCACTATATCGAGCTAACAGAAGTAGTTCGACAAGAGCAAGATTCAGGCATTTTAGCAAATGCTACACAAATTAGAAATCAAATTAGAAACAATAATTTATTACCACCTTTTTTTCATCTTGAAGGTTTTGAGGATATCATTTCTATTAGTGGCGAAAATTTGGAAGATGCTCTAAATGAGGCATACAGCCAACATGGCGAAGAAAATGTAGTTGTGATAACTCGTTCAAATAAAAGAGCAAATATTTTTAATCGCGAAATTAGGAATCGAATACTTTTCAGAGAAGGCACAATTCAAACAGGTGATTTACTGATGGTTGTAAAAAATAATTATCATTGGTTAACCGAAGAAAGTAAAGCAGGTTTTATTGCCAATGGCGATATTGTGGAAATTCTTCGCATGAATGGCTATAAATCGCTTTACGGTTTTGAATTTGCAGAAGTAACAATCAGAATGCTCGATTATCCTGATGAGCTTCCTTTTGAAGCTACTCTCCTACTCGATACAATTATGAGCGAAGGTCCGGCTTTAAATTATGAAGATAATAATAGACTTTTTGAGGAAGTTATGGCTGATTATGCCGATTTAAAAAGTCGCTCTGCAAAAGTAAATGCCACCAAAGCAAATCCCTTTTTTAATGCCTTGCAGGTAAAATTTGCAAACGCAATGACCTGCCATAAAACTCAAGGCGGTCAATGGGATATTGTTTTTGTAGAACAAGGTTATATAACCGATGAAATGCTAAATACTGAATATGCACGTTGGCTCTATACAGCGCTTACAAGAGCAACCAAGAAATTGTATTTGCTTAATTTTAAAGCTGAGTTTTTTGGGTAATTTCCTGTATTTTAATGTATTCATAATATATAAATAATCGAATTCATTATTCTCTCTCTAATATTATATTTTGAATTGAGGTGGAAAGTGTGTATATTTGGAAGTTGGGGATAATGTTGAGAAACCAAACAAAACGAACCTAAAAACTGAAATTAAGATACATTTATGGAAAAAATTATTCGAATACATGAAAAAGTTCTCGACCATTTAATTCGATTAAGAAACTCTGATACCGAATTATTTTTCGTGCCTCGAAAAATAAACAATCAACAAAGACTTGATAAAGGTTTCTGGTTCATCGGAAATGAATATTACTTAAATGTTTCATTTTGGAATGGAATGGACTGGAAAGAGAAGATTCATAATATTGGATTTGTTATACTTCATGACAATAGCACTTATCTTGAATTTTCAGCTCAAGACTCTGAACATAAAGCATTGTTTTTAAAAAAGGCTGTCGACAATATTGGAGGATTTAAGAAGGACACTTCAAAAAACAAGTGGTATAAGCAATATTCAAATAAGGATTTCCTTAAAAATCTTGATGACTTTATTGCTAATGTCAAACCTCTAATAGATAATTTAATAAGTAAAGAAAAACCAGAGGGAATTTACATGCTCGACAAAGAGTTTTATAATAATTATACTCAAAAAGTCATCAAACTAAGACAAGAACAGATTGTTTATGGAAATAAAAACAAACTCGCTAGAATTTGTTGGAATAAAGAAAATTGGAAATTCCCTTCCGGTTCCCAAGGGAAATCTGTTTCTGTTGATGCTTATGAATCTGATAAAGGATTTGGACACGAGGAATGGTTATTTGACAAATCTAGAATTATTGAAAGCTATCATTTTGCATTTCTACAACCATTGTATTTAAAGTCTAACAAACACGATAATAAAGTTTATAATATTTCATTGTTTACTATCAACAATCTGAATAAACGCTATTATGTAGGAGAGATAAAAAATGTGGAATCCATAACCAAAGAAGAATCACAACGAATTTATCAAATTTAAAAGTCAAATGGATGGATTGAGAAAATGAGAGGTGACGTAGAGAAAGTTGGTGCTAATTTTAAAGAGTTTATATTAACTGACCCTCAAATATTTTTCAATATAAGGTTTAAATTTAAAGATGTTATCCAGCCTGATGAATTAATAGAAATTGCTGATAATGACATAAATATTACTTCGCCTAGATATAAATTACTTCCAAGAAAATCAGAAATTTTACTTGGAACTATAGATGAAGAAGATGATTCAGAGGGGAATAAAAAAAATACTGGTAAAAGAAAGAAAGTATATAATAGTGATTGTGAATATGACCCATATCACGACCAAATGCAAAATGCGATTTTTGAATTACTAAAGACTTCTGAAAAATATGATTATAAAAAAGTCTTTATTGAAAAAGGAAGAGTTGATATAAAAGCAATTACAAAGAATGGAATTTGGCATTATTTTGAACTTAAAACAGATAATCCCAAACAAAGTATAAGAAAGGCGCTTGGACAAATAATGGAATATGCTTACTTTCCCGACTGGGAAAGGGCTGAAAAACTAATAATAGTAGCCGACGAAAAACCAAATACAGAAGTAATGAAATATCTTGACCATATTCGATACAAATTTAATATACCAATTACTTACAGGTGTTTCAACCTTGTAACGAATGAATTATCAGATGACTATTAACAAAATATAATAAAGCACATACCGCCAACTACAATTTAAAAATCACATTATGAAGACAATTTTAAAAGAATTTAATGGCTCAATTGAAAGAATTAAAAATAATTTTTATTTCAGTTTTCTTGCGCTAAATTTTGTTAATCAAAAACCATTTGAAAGTGATGTAATTTTACCAGTGGATATATCACAGAACAAAATGACTTTAGCTTCAATTAATTCCTTTGATTCCGATGGAGAAACTGAATATGTCAATTCTATAAGAAGACAATTTTTGAACGATATGGTTATTGTTTACGAAAGATATTCTATGTTTATGATAGCTTCTCATCAAAATAATCAAACACGGCTAGACCCAGCAACACTAAATAACCATAAACTTGGAGCACGTATTTTCGAGCAATTAGATAATATTTATGAACCCGATGAAAAAACATTTTTAACTCAAATAAGAAGGTTAAGAAATTCTATTGTTCATTATAATAGTTGTTATTCGGCGACTAATAAATTAGATTACAAATTCGGAACAGAAGTCTTTAAATCAGCTGGTAATGAAGGACAAAGAGTTTCAATTGAGTTTGACAATATATTGTGGATTTACGACAAATTAATAATAATAGTTGTAAATGGTAACACTAACTACTTTAAAAATTATCCTATTGAAAAATAATTTGTAGCTAACGACTCATATGCAATAGCGTTCCTTCAGCTAATGGATCGGGAGTTTTGGCTTCTCGATGATTCCTTATAGGTCTTGCCGACCGAAAACGAATCATCTTCGAATCCGCTACTACACACAGCCGAGAAAGTTAATATTTTGAATTGAGATGGAAAGTGTATATATTTGAAAGGTGGGGGGTAAGCCAAACAAAAAAATACAATGAGAAAGTATTATAAACGAATTCTTTTTTCAAAAACACCGTTAAAAACCCAATTTCGGTATAAAGACAAATTTCAAATATTTCCAATTGAATCTGAGACAGCTCCTTCTAATCCCTATTGTAAACATTTTCCGTTATTTTTAGAATATTATATTGAATTTGACAAAAACCAATCACCAGAAAACGTAGATATTTTTGATGATTTATCAGCTCAACAAGTTGTGGAGTTTGAAATAATGAACTTACTATCTGTCTTATCTAATCATCGTTTTTTTAAATACAGGTTAACAAACAATCAGTGGGGTATAAACACGCCTAATATTGCAATCGAAAATCTGAAACCTAATGAAAAAAACTTTTTCAATAACCAAACAAGCTCTTGGATAATTAGTGGCTATTTTTATCCTGGATTAAAAGCGGATTTAGAAATTAATAATTTTAGTAAATTGGATTTCCCGCAAACACAATTGGTTACCCCATATTATCAATATTTCACTATTGACCCCGTCGAAAAAGAAAAAGGAGAGATACTATTCCCAGAAACAATTATAAGCTCTCTCGATAACTATTACTCATTATCTTCTAAAACCTTAAAAAAAATAAAATTTTCAATTGCTCTAATTTGTGACGGATTAGATATCTCCGATTTCAAAAGAAGCTTGGCTTTTCTATCTTTCGTTTCAGCAATTGAAGCATTAGCTGGGCTTGAGATTTCTAACAGCGAAATTGAATTTGATTGTAATAGTTGTCATTCCATAAAAAAATCACCTCACTATTGTCCCGACTGTAATAAACCCATATGGGGAATTAAAGCAAAATTTAAAGCGTTTCTTAAAACTTTTGTTGCTGGAGGTGTGGAATCAGTTAGCAAATACAACAGAATATATAATCTTAGAAGTAAAATTGCCCATCAAGGTCAGTTATTTATCAGTGACTATGAGTTTTCATTTGACAATATTGATAAAAAAGGTGATGATTGGTTAATGAAATTAGAAACATTACAATTAGCAAGAATTAGTCTAACAAATTGGCTGAGATATGAAAAAAAGGCCAGCTGCTAGGATGGCTCGTATGCAATAGCGGGCGGCGATCCATATCATGGCTTCTCTACGATTCCTATTCGGCCTTTTCGACCGCGAAAACAAATCATTTTCTACGCCGCTACTGCAATTAACTCGACCGATGTAAAGCACACAAGATAGCGTAATAATAAATATTTTGTAACTTTGATAAAAAAATTACATGTGACACGAAGCAATAAAATTAGAACTCATCGAGTGGCTTACAAAACTAGGTGACGATTAAACAATTGAAAATTTAAAAAATGTTAAGGACTCAAGGACAACCAATAACGATTGGTGGGATGATTTATCTGAGACACAAAAGGCTGATATTGAGAGAGGATTAAATGATATTAAACATGGATGTACAATTTCCCACGATGAAGTAAAAAACAGATATGGATTATAAATTACGGTGGTCCAACGAATCTATAAGAAACCTTGAGGAAATTCTCAATGACATTAAATTTAAATGGACTGATAAATAGCTTGTTAATTTCAAAAGTAAACTGAGCCATCAACTTGATTTAACAACAAACACCTCCACACAAATATAAAATGCTGATATTGAATTTAATACTATATAATCAATGGAAAAAGGTGAATTTTTAATCTACGAAAACCAAGAAGGCAATATCAAAATAGATGTTCATTTGAATGAAGAAACTGTATGGTTGAGTCAAAATCAAATGGCACAGCTTTTTGGAAAAGGTAGAACAACCATAACAGAACATATTCAAAATATTTTTAAAGAAAACGAACTGGATGAAAATATGGTATGTCGGAAATTCCGACATACCACTCAACACGGCGCCATTCAAGGAAAAACGCAAAATGCAGAAGTAACTTACTATAACCTTGATGTAATAATATCTGTAGGATACAGAGTAAAATCGCAACAAGGTACTCAGTTTCGTATTTGGGCAACTCAACGTCTTAAAGAATACATTGTAAAAGGTTTTGCATTAAACGATGACCGTTTTAAATCAGGTAATTCGATGAATTATTTCAATGAATTGCAAGAACGGATTCGCGAAATACGTTTGTCTGAGCGCTTTTTCTATCAAAAAATTAAAGATATATACACTACAAGTATTGACTATAATCCAAATTCCAATGAGACCATTACTTTTTTCAAAACGGTTCAAAACAAATTGTTATGGGCAATTAGCCAACAAACTGCCGCAGAGTTAGTTTATCGAAGAGTAGATGCTGCATTACCACTTTTAGGAATGCAATCGTATGACAAAAAAAACAGGAGTTCGATAAAAAAAACAGATATTAGTATTGCTAAAAATTACTTGAACGAAGATGAAATAAAACTCTTAGGTTTACTTGTAGAACAATATCTGGCTTTTGCCGAAACAATGGCACAGCAGCATACGCCCATGTATATGAAAGATTGGGTAGAGCGTTTGGATTCCATTCTTCAGTTAAACGGAAGAGAATTGTTAACCCATGCAGGAAAAATCAGCCATCAAATGGCATTAGACAAGTCTTCTGAAGAATACGAAAAGTTCAAGGACGAAAATATACAATTGCAAATTGAGCAAAGTCTAAAAGAAATAGAAGCAGATATTAAGAATTTGGGAATAAAGAATGAGAATTAACATCTATATTATTCATTGATAATTATTTGAAAAAATGTTTGAAGACGAAGAAAACGAAAAAGAAATTGATGTAAAAAATCTTCCAATTTATAAAAAAGGGAAAGAAATCTTTGATGTTGTTCATCAAATAGCAGAACTGATTCCTGACGACAATGAACAATTGCTTGAAATAAAAGGCTGGATGATGGTTGATGCAATGCAATTGACAGTAAAAATTGCCGGCGCTGAAGGTGGATCTTTGTACGATATAAAAATGGAGGCAGCTGCAATTATCAGAAAATCAGCACGAGACCTTATTCTACATCAACATTCATTAAAAATGTTCGGTTTTAAAAATAGTGATTACTTTCTGATTATTAGAGAATTGGTTGAGGAATACCGTTTGCTTTTTATTGATTGGGTCGCCAATTTTAACCAATGGGATTACATCATTGACAGATGGGGACTTTTTAATCCTCCGGGCGTTGGTCCTTTTGATCACGATCCAGATGATGATATCCCTTTTAATGGTTTTGAAGATTTTGACTAATCATTAAACTGAATTTTTTGGATAATCAATTTGCATTTATCCTTTTTGACGAGCCTTTCTAATTTCAAGTTATGGTTATGAGATTCAAAATAGAAGATGGAAAATAGAGCTTGGTACTATTTACGTTTGAATAATTTAGCAACTGTTTTACCAATTTCATCTAGTTTTTCTATAGGTTTTAACAAAGATGGATTATTTAAGTCTAAGTTTTCATTATTTGAAATTCTATATTGCATTGGATATACCAGAATAAAACTTGTCGATTGAAAATATTTATTCAAATAAGCAGAAATTTCAACTGTATTTTTTCGATAGGAAAATTTATTTTCCCTGCTTAAAACAAATAAATAATTATCATCTAATCTAATATCACGCGAAATGTTTTGAAAATTCTTCCAACCATCAAAAACTCTAAATTCGGCTTCAATCGGATGCTTTAATCGAATGTCTTTAATTATCCTATTTGTTTGTTCTGATCCATAAAACAATATTTTCGCACCTGTATTACGCGATATATTCCAAATCTTGACAAGCCAAAATGGAAATCCAATTTCATTCTCAGCATTATCAGGCATAATGATAATATGCCTTTTAATAGTGGAAATCGGCTGAATAGGTTTATAAACATAACTTGTTGTATTACATTTAGTTAAAACCTCATCTACTAATGTGCCTAAAATGGATTCGGAAATACTTCTATTAACATGCAGGCCTAAAATTAAATCTGTAATATCATGTTCTTTGATGACACTTGTAATTCCATTTGCGACATATAGGTCATATCGTAATAATTTGTTTAATTTAATATCTGTTGAGGATGCTAAAATAATTGCTTTGTCGAGTATCTTTTTTGCTTTTATTTCTGCATTCGAATCGGTTGTATTATTGTTAACAACATTTAAAGCAAAAAGTCCATTTACATTTTCGCTTGATTTTATAATTGTACTTAAATTAATAAGTTCTTCAACAGTTTCAGGATTGTTAATAGGAATTAGAATTCTTTCTTCATTATCATTATCGGTTTTATCGAAAGGGGCTGATTCTAAAAGCGAAATATTTCGTGCACCTTTTTGCGCCACAAAAGTCGCAATAGTACAAGTTATCAGAATCATGATAATTGTACCGTTCAAAATACTGTCGCCTAACAATCTAATAGGTTCTCCAGTTGCAGTTTCGCCAATAATTACGTTATAACCAACTGTCACAGTTG
>CAZTST010000187.1:0-7978 GCA_964616585.1 uncultured Draconibacterium sp. | reverse complement strand
ATTTCTTGCAGTGGTATATTCAAGAACAAGTTGAAGAAGAAGCCGGTGCCCGCGAAATTTTAGACAAAC
Organism: uncultured Draconibacterium sp.; assembly: GCA_964616585.1. Taxonomy (GTDB): domain Bacteria; phylum Bacteroidota; class Bacteroidia; order Bacteroidales; family UBA12170; genus UBA12170. Next base: position 7,909 of record CAZTST010000187.1, on the reverse strand, counting down.
TTACACTTGCAGGAAATACACAAGGTGGTTTATTCCATTTTGATAAAGAAATGGCTGCGATGGCCGTAATTGCACAAGCAAAACCGGCAGTATAATCAAGACGATTTTGGAAATTAAAGAAATAATAATTCGTGATATTTTTTCTTGGCTTTTTCAAAAAAAATGTATCTTTGCATCGCATTTAGCAATTGACCCATAGTGTAACTGGCAACACGTTTGATTTTGGTTCAAAAGAGTCTAGGTTCGAGCCCTAGTGGGTCAACAAAAACAAGGAAGATTGCAAGGAATTAAGCCGTTTATGTCTCAGGATTTAAGCGGCTTTTTTACGTTTATTTAGACAATACGCTATTTTCTTCATTATCAATTAAAAGAGATATATATCTGATACTCAATATTTTTACATCCAACGTTTTTTCTTGAAATACACCACCATAATAATTGCAATCGAAATCAAAGTTCCCACAATCAAACTAAAAGCAACACCCTTATGCTGCCCGGGTAAATCAATATTCATTCCATAAATACCGGTTATAAACGTAAGTGGCAGAATAATGGAAGAAATTAAAGTAAGGATACGCATTACTTCATTGGTTCTATTGGCCATTAAAGAATCGAAAGTACGGCTTAGACCTTCGATTAATTCCTGATAATCTTCAATTAAATCCCACATTTTTTGATAATTATCCAGAATATTACCCCAATAATCTTCCATGTTTTCGGCATATCCTTCAATTTGACCTTTTTCAAATTTTAAGAATATGCGAAGTTGAGGTTTAATAACTGTATTGAGCAAAATAATATTTTTACGCGCTATCGAAATTCGTTCAATTACTTTTTCGGCCTTTTTATCAAAAAGCTCTCTATTAGCGCGATCAACATCATCGCCTATGCGTCTTACTATAGGGAATGATTCTTTCATAATAGCCTCAATAAGAAGATATAGTAAAGCATCAGTGGTGCCAACCTCAAATTTTTCTCCACGAGTTTCCTGATCTTGAGCTTCGTTAAACATTTTACCTACAACCCAGTTAGAACCTCCAATGGTTGTAATTTGTTCTTCCCACCAGAAAATCTTTATTTCTTTAGTTCGTAAAAATTTTCCTATCGAATCAAATATGGGAATATGCAGAATTAGGAAATAATAATCGTCGTAACTATCTACTTTTGGACGTTGATTTACTTTACTCTTACAGTCTTCAATATCAAGTGGGTGAACATAGAATTTATTCAATAAAAATGTGAAATCTTCTTCAGTCGGGTGACTTATATGATTCCAACGGAGGGTTCCCAGCTTTACAGTTTCAATCATTTCGGCCTCCTTTCTAATCTAAATATATAATTATTCTTGTAGTCGACAAAGGTAATAATTTCCGCTAGAATCTATTATAGGATGCAATGCCTTTTTAAGAAAACAGCATCATTTAAACTTTTAAGCCTTTGAACTTTTTAATTTCTTATTTTTGCCGAATGGAAAGTCAACGCCAACAAAAAATCAGTCGCCTTCTACAAAAAGATTTGGGTGATATCTTGCAGAAAGATATGAGCAATCTTGGTTTAGGGGCTATGCTTACAGTTACGAAAGTGTCGGTAACTTCCGATCTTGCTTTTGCTAAAGTATATGTAAGTTTACTTGCGGCTGCCGATCATGATAAAGTAATTACCAACTTGAACAAACACAGCAAAGAAGTTAGATATATTTTAGGACAACGGGTTCGTAATCAGCTCCGTATAATTCCAACACTTCGTTTTTTTGAGGACGATTCCCTTGATTATCTTGAAAATATTGAACGCATTCTGAAAAACGATTAAACCCACATTATGCAATACGATCCTATTAAACGCAGTTTGGGAAGTTTTTTTAATACTTCTCCTCAACTTCGTAAACTTTTTTATTTGCTGCTTGATATTTTGCTTCTGAGAACATGGCATGTAAAACGTGCTTTTAATTCCTGGGCAAAAAATAAATCCTCAGCTTCTATTTTGGATGCCGGAATGGGTTTTGGACAATATTCTTATTTTATGGCAAAGCGCAATCCTAATTTTCTGATTAAAGGTGTTGATGTAAAATCGGAACAAGTTGACGATTGTAATGATTTTTTCAAAAAAACAAAACATAAAAACGCTTCTTTTGCTGTAGCCGATCTTACCAAATTTAATGAAGCTGATACTTATGATTTTATCTTATCAGTTGACGTGATGGAACATATTGAAGAAGATGTGTTAGTTTTTAAGAATTTGAATAAAAGTTTAAAAAAGGGCGGAATGCTTTTGATTTCAACTCCTTCTGATCAAGGTGGTTCTGATGTTCATGAGCATGAAGAGAACGAATCTTTTATAGATGAGCATGTTAGAGATGGCTATGGCATTCCTGAAATTAAAAATAAGCTAAAAGAAGCCGGTTTTTCTAAATCGGAAGCGCATTATTCTTATGGTTGGCCCGGAAAAATTTCCTGGAAAATATCTATGAAATATCCAATTTTGCTTCTCAATACCTCAAAATTATTTTTTCTTATTCTGCCTTTTTATTATTTGATTGCTTTTCCTTTTATGCTGATATTAAATTACTTAGATCTTAGTTTAAAACATAAAACCGGTACCGGATTAATTGTAAAGGCTTGGAAATAAAATTTCTAAATCAACTTAAAAACTTTTCCCGGCAAACATCGAATCAAACCCTCAAACTCCATATTTAATAAAGTTGCTGATACTTTGCTCATTGGCATTTGAGCTTTTAATGCAATGAAATCTATAGTTGGATCCTTTTCTTCTCTAATAATATTCATTAGTAATTCTTCCTCAGGTTTTAATTCTATAAAAAGCCTCTTTTGAATAGATATTTCATTTCTTGGTCTATCCCAACCCATAATATATCTGATATCATTTGCCGTTTCAACCAAAGCCGCTCTATTAGTACGAATTAAAAAATTTGTTCCTCTCGAATACGCATCATCTGGCCGACCGGGAACTGCAAACACATCTCGATTATAACTATTTGCAATATCAGCGGTAATCAAAGAGCCGCCTTTTGTTGCCGATTCAATAACCAAAGTAGCATCGGCCAAACCTGCTATTATTCTGTTGCGTTTGGGAAAATTTTGAGCATCCGGATTTGTTCCACTGATAAAATCTGTTAGCAAACCACCTTTTTCTACCATCTTTTTTGCCAACGCACGATTGATTCCCGGATAAATGCGGTCTAAACCATGAGCCAAAACGCCAATTGTTGGTAAGCCATAATCTACACTTGATTTATGAGCTTGTGTATCAACACCATAAGCTAACCCACTGACGATTAGTACCTCATCACCTTTAAAGTCTGAAATAATCTGATCACAAATAGCTTTTCCGTGGTCGGTTATTTTCCTTGTTCCTACAATGGCAATAATTTTAGATTGATTTAGATCGGCTTTTCCTTTATAATAAATCATTACAGGTCCGTCCAGCGTTTGTTTTAAACGAATAGGATAGTTTTTATCAGTAAAAAACAAGGTTTGTATATTGTTATTTTCTATAAAACTAATCTCTGATTCTGCGCGTTTTAGAACAGATTGATTTACAATTGCATCGGCCAGTTTTGGACCAATGCCTTCAATTTTTAAAAGTTGACTTTTCTTATTTTTGAAAACGGCCTCAACACCACCGCAATACGCAATTAGCTTTTTGGCATTTACATCACCTATTCCCGGCAGGAGTGTAATACCTATTTCATACAACAACTGACTTTGAGGTTTTTGTGTCATAAAATATAAAATGTTTTTCAAAGCATTTGCTAAAACGAAGATAGTTTTTTTTAGTGATTATTAAAAATTTCTATTCTAATAAGACTATTTGCCTCAGATTAAAACAATGTATCTTTGTTTTTATGGAATTTGATGTTTCTGTTAATAAAAAACGAATGTTTGTTTCACCTCTGGATTGGGGTTTAGGGCATGCCAGTAGATTAGTTCCGATTATTTCTGAATTAAGAAAACAAGGTCATTTTATTTTACTTGGAACAGAGCCTAAAACAGCTGCTTTTTTGAAAGAAATTTTTCCTGATATACTTCATATTCAACTGAAAGGATATGGAATAAAATATGGAAAAAATAAAATACATTGGAAACTATTATTGCAAATACCACAAATAAAACTTGCCATTTTACGCGAACACTTCCACTTGAGAAAAATTGTGAAAGAATACCAAATTGATACAGTAATTTCTGATAGCCGTTTTGGTTTGTGGCATAAGAAAACGCAGAATATTATTGTGAGTCATCAATTGCAGATTTTATATCCTCAAAAAATGTGGGTTTATGGCAAATTGCTTAACCTGACAAATCGCTTATTACTTAATCGCTTTGATGTTTGTCTAATTCCTGATGATGAAAACCATCGTTTTTCAGGTCTTCTAAGTCAGAATAAAGCTATTAATACTCAACAGTTTATAGGCTTATTAAGTCGATTTTCTCTTCAAAACAAAAATTCTACAACAATACAAAACTATGATTTGGTTTTTGTTTTTTCCGGCCCTGAACCACAACGTACAATTTTTGAGGAAAACGTTATAAACCAATTAAAAAATACTCTTTATTCAGCTTTGCTAATTTCCGGCCAACCGGAAAAAAATTATTCACAACAACTTACAGCTAATATTAAAAAGGTTTCACATCTTTCTGATAATGAATTTGCAGTAACACTTCAACAAGCAAATATTGTTTTTTCTCGTTCAGGCTATTCAAGTTTGATGGATTATGCTGCTTTAGGGCTAAAGCAAATTGTTTTAATTCCAACTAAAGGTCAAACGGAACAAGAATATCTGGCAGAAAAATTCAGTAATGACAATCGCTGTTTTGCCATAGAGCAGGAAATATTTTCATTACAAGAGGCAATAGAAAATGTTAAATCATATAGTGGATTTAATCCAAAAGAGAGTGTTTTCTTTGAAGAAAACGCCTCGGAATTATTAAATTTTAGATAGAATCGAATTATTTCAATCCCAATTTATAGTGATTTTTACTATAATATTTTGGATTATTTAGATTGTTTTTAAATTGTAATATACTGATAAGCAAACTAATATCTTTAATATTTGCTTGCATTTCTAAATAAGCTCAAGGTATATTAAGCAAAGAATTATTTGTACATTTGCAGCCTCAAAAAAAAACAAATAATGAGTTTTACAAAAGAACAAATAATTGAATCGTTAAAAAAGGTTTTATATTTTCCTAAAGGATCGAATGTGGTTGATTTAGACATGGTTGATAAATTAACTATTGAAGGAAATAAAGTAAGTCTGGCTTTGGTTTATCCACAGGCAAACGATAAAAATGCACATATTGTTAAAGACGCGGCCACTCGAACTTTAAAAGCAGATTTAGGCGAAAATGCTGAAATTTTTATTGATACCATGAGTGAGCAAGAAGCTGGCCGTGGTTCATTAGGCAAAGTGAAAAACATTATTGCTGTAGCTTCAGGAAAAGGTGGAGTTGGGAAATCTACTATTGCCTCAAATTTGGCTATCGCGCTGGCAAAAACAGGCGCTAAAGTTGGATTATTAGATGCTGATATCTATGGTCCATCTATGCCTATTATGTTTGGTTTAAACGGCGAGAGGCCGGGAGCAAAAGAAGAAGGCGGAAAAACTAAAATTATTCCTATCGAAAAATACGGAATTAAAATGCTGTCAATAGGGTTTTTTATTGATGAAAATAAAGCCTTAATGTGGCGTGGTTCAATGGCTTCCAATGCTTTAGGACAATTATTCAACGATGCAATTTGGGGCGAACTCGATTTTATGGTGCTCGATCTTCCTCCGGGAACAGGCGATATTCATCTGACTTTAGTACAAAGTGTGCCGGTTACTGGGGCAATTATTGTAACTACTCCTCAAAAAGTTGCTTTGGCAGATGTTCGCAAGGCTGCTGATATGTTTAAAAACGACAGCATAAAAGTTCCGGTTTTAGGTGTTATTGAAAATATGTCTTATTTCTCTCCGGAAGATAGTCATGATAAAAAATACCATATCTTTGGAAAAGGTGGCGGACAAATTATTGCTAATGAAATAGGCTGCGAATTATTAGGAAGTCTTCCAATAATTGAAGCAATTGCAGAAAGCGGTGATTGCGGTGTTCCAATAGCTTTAGACGATACAACAGCTTCAGCAGCAGCTTTTAAAGAAATTGCTAAAAAGCTTATAATCAATGTGAACAAACGTAACGAAGAGCACGCTGCAACACGTATTGTTCAGATCGATCCAAATGCAAATTGTTCAACTGATAAATAGAAGAATTAAAATCTAACAATAATGGCTGATAATACAGAATTACAAACTAAGGTTGAAGGGATTATTGAGCAAATTAGACCCTATTTGCAAAATGATGGTGGCGATATTCGTTTGGTAAATATTACCGATGATAATGTTGTTAATGTTGAGCTTTTAGGCGCTTGCGGATCTTGTCCTTACAGTACAATGACACTTAAAAACGGAGTTGAAGAAGCTGTTAAAAAAGCTTTACCCGAAATTAAATCAGTTGAAGCAATAAATCTGAATCACGACTAGATAAATACTATTTTGAGATAAATATTCTTTTCTTTAGTATTATTTGTTTCTTTTATTTTTATTTTGAAATTTCTTTAGTATTTTTAGGGTATTAATTAAAGAAATTTACTTTATGAAAAATAAAACGTCTATTTTATTTACTTTAATTTGTTGTTTATATTTTTTGTTTAGCAGCTATGGTTATGGACAATCAACACAACTTACTTACAAAATTAAGGGTAAAACCACTTACAATACATCTATCAGTTTTGCAAACGTAGAAGGAAACACAGAGATTCTGCCGGCAGAATACATTAATTCTGCTGAAATATATTTCGTGCTGATGCCAATCAGCGAATCTTCAAAAGATTTATTTCGAGAGGATGATGTAAGTGAAATTCTTTCTAAAATCTGTATCGAACAAGGTGAAAAGAAGGTAAATCAATCGGCTTTGCCTAAAAATATATTAAATGATAAGGGCAAAATAGAAAGTATAATTATTGCTTTTTCAAAAAAAGAATTCAAAGATTATAATAGCTTTACATTGAGCGTAGAGGATTTTTCTTCTGAGGAAATAAGCGTAAAAGAAAATTATTTTCTTTCCTTCAATCCTCAAAAAAGTATTTATGAGCAAGGGCTATCGAAAATAGAAAAGAAAGATTTCTTAGGTGCTTATTCAGATTTTATGCAAATATTTGAGAATGCTAAACGGAATCCAGAAATTAAATCATTCTCCTTTTATCAACCTATTTTAAGTCAGGTAATTCCTAAAACTATTGATATATTTATTGAGGCAGAATCATCGACTTTTAATGCACTTAACGATAATTTTTTAAAAGACAAAACAATATCTTCTTTAAACAAATTCGATTCTTTTGTGAAATCGACATCCAAAAATATTGAAAATTTCAATCCTTACCTTACTTTGGAAGGATATGAAATTTCCGATTATAAAAATAAAATCAACATTTTTCTGAAAACCTTAAGCGAGCAAAATCAAAAAAATAATATTGCGTTCGAACAGGAAATGATGCTTTTCTTTGAGCAAAGCAATTATGAGGATTATAAATTCAGTTTGTTTATAGATTTGATTAGCAAAATGTTGCTGCATAAAAACTCATTTTCATTTAATGAAAAGCTTGAACCAATTAATTCAAACTTGCTTTTGAATTTTCCGGAAAGCAAAAACGAATTGTCAGGTGAATGGGGCGAAGATTTTAATATTTATATTAAATTAATCAATAAAAATATTGAGCAGTCAGGAGTTGTATTTAAAAAAGAGGTAATGGATAATTTGCTTGATTTAAGTTCAACTCAAAAGCAACCATATTTCGAAATAATTTCAGCATTTAATCTGCTAAATACAGATGTTGAAATTTTTAAAGGGAATTT
>CAZTST010000186.1:0-8069 GCA_964616585.1 uncultured Draconibacterium sp. | reverse complement strand
AAATTGATTGATTCAGTTGAATGGGTTTTTGAATAAAAAGGATATTTTTCTCAACATTTTTAATGTTGGCAACCCAACTTTGCAAGGCAATACCAATATTACCTTCTGAATAATTAAAATAGTTTGAGAATAAACGTGCATATGACCATGAGTGGAAAGCTGATTCGGTAGTGTTTTTATATTGAAACTGCATACCTGATGAAGTATGTCTTTTTAAAATAGCTTCCTTAATTTCTTTGGCATTCAAAGGCGAAAGTTCGATAAGATTTATAAAAGTGCTTTCTATTTTTCGATAATGATTCATTAGTTGAAAAGCATTGATATCACATGCAAACAAGAATAAATGTTTGTGCGAAAAGTCCTGAATCAATTTTATTAATTGATCGATTACACGCATTCCATTAGGGCTTTTTTCCCACCAAAGTTCCAGATCGTCGATTACAATTAAGCTTTCAGTGGGAATGCCGTTCAAAAGGTCGGAAAAAGTACCCGATTTTTCGAAAGCTATTTGAAAACTCGAAAGCAAATCGGCAGTAGAGATTGACCCGGTATAAGGAGCTGCAATTTGATAAGTTTCGCCATGAATAGCTGCTTTATTTATGAGTTGATTAAGAAAGAAACTTTTGCCCGAGTTTCTTTCTCCGGTAACTAAAATGCCGCCATTTGATCCATTTTTAAAGTATTGAAAACTTTGCAAAGCAGATGCAAATTCAGTTTCTCTGCCAACCCAAAAATCTTTAAGATAGAAATTTTTACGTAAAAAAAGCTGTTTGTAATAATCGGGCAGTTTTTGCAATAAAGAAGCAGAAACACTTACTTTTTCTTTAAACTTTAATAAATCATTCACTCTGGTTTCTTTTCTCAGCATAGCTTTGCTTAGTTTTCGAGCAAGAATAAGACCGCTACTTTGGTTATACCATAGTTTATTTAGCTGAATTTCGATGAATTTATTAAGCTGTTTTAGTTGCTTCCTGAATTTTTCAAATTCGCGTTTTTGTGTTTGAATTCTAATATATTGATTAAGGTTCGTAAAATTCGACACAAAAGCATGAAGATTTAATGCTTTTCTAATGTGCAATTCTTTAGTTTCAAAGAAAACGGCAAGTTCATTTTCTTTAATTTCGAATGCAGTATTAAGAGATTCAAGCTTATCAATTGTAAGTTTAACAAAGGCATCCCAATTTAGTTTGTCATTATCATTAGAACCTAGTTCATCAAACAAATTTATTTGCTGAATTATCTTATTAAACTCATTTTTTAGCGTCTGAATTTCCGAACCAAATTTGAATAGAAAATCTCGGGTAACATCGCTAATTTCTTTTTCCGCAAGATAATTGATAGTACGGCTTACCGATGCTTGAACGATCGGAAGCGTAAGTAATATTTTTAGGCCGGAATCTTTTCTTAAACTATCTGAATAAAGGTCTAGTTTTTCGGGAAAAATGCTGGCAGCTGTTTTAATTTTCTTGCTTCGTATATTGTCAATATCAATTAATTGCTGCGAAACCGAAAATTCCATATTGGGTACAAAGCTCTTAATTAGCTCCCGAACGCTATCTATATTTGCTTGATTTTTACCGCTTAAATTTTTTAGTGACTCTTGTAGCTTTTTTATAGGTCGTAAACTCTCAGTTTCAATATTCTTTATTAACTCAAAATGCTCCTGATTTAAGTGAAGTCGTATTTGATGGTTGAATTGAAGCAGCCCATTATTAAGTATATTCTGATTGTATATAAGTTTAAGGTTCTGAGCAATAGGTTCGGAAAACGAAGTTAATTGTTTTTTCAGTTGCCTACCGCGTACATAATAGTCAATCCGATGGTTTTCATAAGCATTTGGAAATAAGCCTGAAAGCTGTTCTGAAAAATTATTCAAATTATTTAGCTGATTTTTGTTAGCCTCATATGTAATACAATCTGTCAAATTATGGTTTAGCTCCTGAATAAATTCATATATATTCTTCAGTTTTTTATTGAGATCAATTTTAGTGGGAAGTTCGGTCTGATTATTTATAGGTTTTAGTGTTTCGAAAACATCCGAAATTTTTTGAATAATGTTTAACAAAACGTTCCCCATTTTAAAATTCATCTGATCGATTTGAATCAGTGATTTATAAGCATTATCATAAGCTTTATGCGGAAAATGAGAATCTAAAAGATTCTGAAAATTAACATAATAGGGTATTTTAGGAAAGATAAACCAAAGTGGTTTTAAGCGATTTTTAGCTCTTTGTGTTTCTCTGTCTTTTATTTCAAAAGCAAGGATTTCTTTTTTTGAACGGCTGATTTTTATGCGTGGCGGATTATGTTTTACTGTTTTGTTTACTTTCTCAATATAAGTTGCAATTTCCCTGGCAATAGTTTCAGTAATTACGGGAATCTGCTTTTGGCTTAATTCACTCAAATATTGATTTTGAGTACGTAAAAGAATGCCATGTTGTGCTACTATAACTTTCTTAAAACTGTCAACTGTTTGATGCGATTCTAAACGATTTCCAAGATTCTGGAAACTGTGATCGACAATATTTAGGAGATGCTGAATCAGATTATTATGAAATTCTCCAAAAGCCCTTAATTTACTATTTAGTAAATCAGAATGATATTCTTGAATTTGATTCGCAAAATTTTCAAATGCTTGAATTAGAGCTTCGTCTTTTGGTAATTTTGGCTTTTCGAAATAAGATTTATCACTTGGTATTTCAGTTCTGAGATATGCTTTCTTTTCATTTGTAATAAGTTCTCCAAGATGCATCTCTTTAAAAAGCGAAGAACTCTTAATAAGAACCACGGTTCCAATGTCGCGGCACAATTTATTTGTTTTTTCAACAAACTCGTGCTCTTTTCCTTCTTCCATTTGAGGAAATTCCAAAAATGTAAGATCCGAATCAAGTGATTCTTTTTCAATTACTTCATAAAAACTTTTTTGTTCTACTTCATTATCAATAACGATTATTTCTGCAAGTATGCGAAGATTTTCCAGCACGTTTTTTGATGTTTCATAAATTGAAGATGTTAGTTCAGTATGTTCATTCACAATTAGAAGCCTGATTTTTGCTCCTGCCCAGGCTTCTGAGTTTATCAAAAACTTAGAAAAGTATAAAGCAAGGTTTCCATTATGACTTCCACCATACCACCAAACATCTATTTTTTTGAATTTGCCAAAACCGCGTTTACTATCGTAATCAACCAGTAGCACATTCATATCAAGTTCTACAAGATTATTTATACTTTGAACAAAGCGCTTTGGTTCAGAGCTTTGTCGTGCCCAACCCATCATAACTGTATTTGGTTCAACTCCTGAAAAACCATAAGTTTGGGCAATCATTTCTATACCTTCATAGATATTATTAACCGAATGCTGTCGAGTATAAACACCGGGATATTTCTCGCTTATTTCGCTGTTTATGTTTTGTTCTTTTTTTGAAAACAAAAAACGCTCATCTTCTTTTACTTTCAAATCGAAATTTGAGATGAAACCATGATCGCCAACAAAACTGCTTCCTAAATCAAGCAAGTGAGTTCTAACATTGGTTCCTCCACTAAATAATATGATATTGGGTTCCCAGTTTTTCTCACTCAATGGATTTTGACTTATTTTATGCAAGCTGGATCGAACCAAGGAAGTCCAAACACTCTGCCAAACATTGCTCATATTACCCTGAATTTCACGCTTTTTAAGAAAAATATAGATGCCAAAAACAATAAGTAATGATATACCCATTGCCAATGTATCAATCTTAAACATAACTCCCATACTTGCAATAAAACCAATAATTCCAACCCATTTTGGCACTTTTAAACTTGGACGAAAATCGGGATTTGCCCAACTTTCTAATACATAAGCTAAATTGATAAAACCATAAGCTGCAATATAAAACATAGAAACTATAACTGCAATTACATCTAGTTGGCCAATTAAAATGCCTATTTCGGCAATTATAAATGTTAGTATTAATGCTTGGCGAGGCTCATTATTTTTTCCGGCATCATTACCAAATATTTTAGGTGTAATCTGATCGATAGACATTGCCTGTAAAATTCGTGGAGCACCTAATAATCCGCCTAAAGCAGATGATAAAGTAGCTCCCCAAATACCGGCAATAACTAAAGGAGAGAAAAAAGCTATTTTTAATAAAAAATTATAATCGTTCAATAAAAGCTCTCTATCGACATACAATCCAAAAAACAATGCCAAAGAGATATAAACCAATAATCCAACTCCAATGGCAGATAGCGTACCTATAGGAATGGAAGATTTTGGCGATTTTAAATCGCCCGACATTGCCACGCCGGCAGTAAATCCGGTTACCGCCGGAAAAAATATTGCGAAAACTACAATTAGATCAGGAGCTTCGGGAGTAATATTAAGATTTGGAATTATTTGTTGAAAATCGGGTTGAAGAAAAATGCCTACAAAAATACTTGCAAGCGATAAAGCAATTGCACCAAGAATAAAAAACTGTGCTTTAATGGCAAAAGAAGTGGAGATATAAGCTAAAATTACTAACGCAAGAATAACAAAAGTACCAATGACTCTTGTATCGTTAATGCTTCCCTGCATGCCCAAAAAGTCTGAAATAGCTTGGATGCTTAAAAAACTTTCGACAAAACCAACAACATAAAGTGCTATACTAAAGGCAGTTCCAACAAATAAAGTTATTCCAATTGCTCCGCCAATAGGTAAACCCAAACTTCGCGACAGCATAAAATAAATACCACCTGTTTTAATTTTTTTATCGGTTGCGATTGATGAAATACTTAATCCAGTAGAAATGCTTATAACATGAGCAAGAAGTATAAGTCCGATAGCTGCATAAAGTCCTACCTGGCCAACCACCCAACCTAAGCGTAAATACATGATTACACCTAAAATTGTTAGTAAAGAAGGTGTAAAAACGCCGGCAAAAGTTCCAAATTTTTTGGCCATATAAACTGATTATTCGTTCAAAAATATTAATCTATTGAAGACAAATATACGAACAAGCAGATAGAAGTTGCTATTTGAGGCTTATTTTATTCGCCTTTATGGCAAAACATACCAAAAAATACATACAAAATGTGCAATACTGCCACCTAAAACAAATAGATGAAAAATAGCATGATTGTAAGGGAGTTTGTTTAAAAGATAAAAAATAGCTCCTACCGAATAACTTATACCTCCAATAGTTAGCCAAATTAGTCCGGGAGTGCTTAGATTCTCAATCAATGATTTTAAAGCAATTACAACCACCCAACCCATAACAACGTAGGCCATTGTGCTTAGTTTATTGAATCGCCCTGTAAAAAAGAACTTTAGAACAATGCCCAGAATAGCCATTCCCCAAACAACGCCAAAAAGACTCCATCCCCATGGTCCGCGTAAGGTTACTAACATTAAAGGAGTATAAGTTCCTGCAATTAAAACATAAATCGAAGCATGATCGAACACATTGAGTTTAAGTCGCCGAGAAGGTTTACTTGACCAATGAAACAAAGTGGATGCTAAATACAAAATTACCAAACTTGTTCCGTAAATACTGTAACTTACTATATGCCATGCATTTCCGTAAATGCTGGCAAAAACTACCAATAATACCAGAGCAGCAACGCTTAATAAAAATCCAATGCCATGCGATACTACATTAAAAATCTCTTCCTTTTTTTCGTATTTTTTTGCTTTAATTGCCATGCTTAATCCTTGTTGAATTTAACCTAATATTTTGCGTATTAATTCTAATTTCCATTTTGTGTAAGGAGGATATTTGAACCATGGTTCGAACCAATTGAATTTTTTTATAATTGATTTGCGATGCGAAAAGGCATCAAAACCAAATTTTCCATGATAATTTCCCATACCCGAATTACCAACACCTCCAAAAGGTAATTTTGAATTGGCTAGTTGCATAATAACATCATTAATGGCACCACCACCAAAAGAAATTTCTTTAAGCACTTTTTGCTGTACTTTTTTTGTGTTTGAGAATAAATAAAGAGCAAGAGGTTTTGGTCGTGCTTTAATTTGTGTAATTGCCCAATCTAAATCTTCGTAAGTAATAATTGGTAATATTGGCCCGAAAATTTCTTCCTGCATCACTTCGTCTTCATAACTAACATTATCAAGAACAGTAGGAGAGATGAACAATTCGTTTTCGCAAGTATTGCCGCCAATTACAATATTTGTTTCATCAATAAGTTTGATTAAACGCTGAAAATGACGCAAATTTATAATACAAACAAAAGCCTCGCTATACATTGGGTTTTCACCATGAATCGATTTAATCTGATTTTTAATTTCACTAAGCAGCTCTTTTTTAATTGATTGATGAACAAGAAGATAGTCAGGAGCAACGCAAGTTTGGCCGCCATTTAAAAATTTCCCCCAAACAATTCTTTTGGCGGCCATTTTTAAATTTGCATCTTCGGTAACGATAGCAGGACTTTTTCCACCAAGTTCCAAAGCAACAGGCGTTAAATTTTCAGAAGCAGCTCGCATAATTATCTTTCCAACTGCTGTACTGCCTGTGTAGAAAATAAAATTGAAAGGATGTTTTAACAGAATAGTAGTTTCTTCAACACCGCCTTCAATTACATGTAAAATTCCTTCATCAAAATTTTTGTTAATAATTTTTGCCATTGTATTTGAGGCATTTAACGAAAGTTCACTTGGCTTAATGATAACAGTATTTCCTGCGGCCAATGCCGATACAGCCGGTAAAATGGAGAGTTGATATGGATAATTCCAGGCTCCGATAACTAACACATTTCCAAATGGTTCCGCCATTATAAAACTTTTTCCGGGAAAATTACTCAAACCGCTGCCAACTCTTTTTGTTTTAGACCAAGAATTTAACTTACTAATAGCGAGTTTTATTTCATGATAAATTATTGCCAACTCAGTTTCGTAGGTTTCAAAAGCTGATTTTCTGAAATCTTTGTAAAGTGCTTCGTTTAAAATTGTTTCATTTGTTTTTAGAATATGCATTAGCTTTTTTAGTTGCTCAATTCTAAATTTAATATTCTTCGATTTATTGCTGTCAAAGAATGCAGACTGTTTTTCAAGAATGATTTTAAAATTATTTTCCATCTTAGGCTGTTTTTTTTATGAGTGAATAATAATTAAAAATAACTGTGTGAATATTTTTCTTTAATGCTTCCAAGGTGAAAATACCATCCAGAATTGTAACGCCTATCAGCATTGTATATAATTGACGTGCTGCAATTTCCGAATCAATATCTACTCTTATTTCGCCTGCTTTTTTAGCGGTTTCTATAATCTGATAAAGATAATAACCCTTGCGGTAAAAGTGTTTATTTATGCGCTTTCTTACTTCATTGTAAGTAGAAGCAGCTTGAAAAAGGAAACGAAAATAAGCTGTCAATTGGTCGGCTTTTAATAAATCGGCTATTTCCTGATAAGGATCGAGAAAACTTTTCTCAAAACGTTCAAGCTTTTCTGTAAATGGAATATTAGCAGAATAAAACACATTTTGTTTTTTAAAATAAGAAAAAAAGAAGCGATCGAGCACTTCCATATATACTTTTTCTTTGCTTTCAAAATGATAATAAAAAGCGCCTTTAGATAAGGCGCAGGACTTTATTATTTCATTGATACTTACTTCTTTAATCCCGTTATTTAGGAAAAGTATAAAGCTATTTTGAATAATTAGATCTCGTGTATCCATAAGGCAAAGATATACATAAAACCGACCGGTTGGTATGTTTTGATAAATAAAATTTTACTCTTTATTACGATTTGAAGATGATTGTTTTAGATGGGTAAGACAGATCAGGAATCATCAAGGAAACCGCGCTAACGGCTGACACCACTATTGATTATGAGCTTTTTTTAGGCACCATTGTTATTATCTAGTGAAGATCAACATAGTTACATTTATACCAAGAAAAATTTATAGTAATGAAATTAAAAATATGATAAGTCGAAATAGTCAGATTTTACTTTATTGAGATATTTTCTAAGCAAAGTGATCTTTTTCTTTAAGAATGACATGGCTTTATAGATTATTATTAGCGGTTCGGGCTTATATCATTTTATCAAATTTAAATTGTCTAAATTTATAATTTTAACTCCT
>CAZTST010000185.1:0-8084 GCA_964616585.1 uncultured Draconibacterium sp. | reverse complement strand
GGCACAGTTATATGAATTTAGATGTGGATTATTCGCAGCCTTTTAATTTGCGAGTAGCAAGCGAAAATTTTGTTGATTATAATACACCCGATGTAATTCGATTCGTGAAAAAATTTCATGCGGCATATAATAAAGTGCCTGAAATTGAAACATATTCGTTTTTAGGTTACGATGCGACTTTTTATTTTTTACAAGCGCTTTTCTACTTTGGCGATGATTTGTTAGAAAATATTAGCGATTTCCATATACCACTACTTCAAAATCAATTACATTTTGAAAGACAAAATATGGGAGGATATGAAAATACTTATTGGAATATTTACCGACAAGAAAATTATCAATATAAACTTGAAAAATAAAGATTAGTTTTACAAATCTTCTTCAATAAACTTAATACCAAGCTCTTGTAGTTCTTTTAATATAGGCTCATAGACAGATGCATCTAATGGTAATTTTACACCAACATCTTTTATTTGCCCTGTTAAGATTAGTTTACAGGCAATCGCCACAGGATATCCTACTGTTTTCGACATTGCAGTATGTGTTTGGTCGGTTCCTTCAACTGCCATGCTCGAAATGATAGTTTTCTTTTGTTCGCCAAAAGCAATATCAAAACGATGCTGCATCACAATCATATCTTTATCGTCTTTGTCGAGCACCCATTTTTTTAGCAAAATATGCTGTAAAATTTGTGCAGGAGTTGCTCTTTTCAATCCAATTTTTATGGGTTTAAACAAATCGAGCCAACGAAGTTTGTACATTATTTCACTGTCTTCTTCTATACCTAAATATTTGGCTAATTTGGTTTCAACAGAAATTTTGGGTTCATAACGTAAGAATGAATTTACGAACTCACGATGGGTCATATTTTCAGAATCTTCTATAACGAAAGTATCATCGGTCATTCCTAATTGAACAAAAGTATCCCAGCTGCGCGAAAAGCCCGGTCGTCGCATAGTGCCTCTAAACATTGTTGGAATATTATCTAAACCATATATTTCGCGGTATTTTAAGCTATCGCGATTAGGATAGATTTCAAATTCGCCATAATCCAAAACGTTAGTGCGCAATATTCGTTTAAAAAGTTTGTGATATGGAATGTATTTGTATTTCCCATTTCTGATAAACATAGAAACTCCCTGACCTGCAATTACAACATTACGTGGATTCCACGTAAATTTATAATTCCAAGGATTGTTATCGTATTTTGGCGCTACCAATCCTCCTGTTGATGATTGGAAACTTAAAATTTCACCGCCTTCATCTTTTATTCGATGGATAACCTGCATGGCCGACATATGATCGATACCTGGATCAACACCAATTTCATTCAAAATTAAAATGCCTTTTTCTATTGCTTCTTCATGCAATGCTGCAATTTGAGGAGAAACATAAGAAGCTGTAACCATATTTTTACTAAAATCCACACAAGCACGTGCTACTTTATAATGAAGACTTGCAGGCAACATAGATACAACAATGTCGGCTTTTTTAACTTCCATAATACATTGATCATCATTATTTACATCAAAGTAAAATGCTTCTCCGCGAGGATGATTATTTATTTTTTTTTCTGCTGTTTCAACAGATAAATCGCCTAAGCGAATGTGCCAGTTATATTCTTCCGAATGTTCAAGCAAATATTTTATCAGACTGGAAGCAGAAAGTCCTGCACCTAAAATTAAAATGTGTTGCATATTGTCTAAAATAAGCGTTACGATTTGGTACTGTAAAAGTAGCTATTCCTGTATAAATGAGCCTTTTTAAATTGAAAATTATTAACAATTTAATCTTTTAAAAAATCGGCCATATATTTAAAGTTAGGCGTAAAAATACCATTATGTAAAATTAAAGCTCTTTTAAATTCAGGTGGAATATCCAAGTGTTCAAAAGAAGCTGAATAATCAGCTTCAGCTAATTGTTTTATGTAGTTAACTAGCACATTACCAAATGCTTCCGAAGATTCGCGTGGTAATTCGGAGGGTAATATTTCTACCGACATAATTAAAAGTCCTTCTCCATCAAAACCCATTTTTGGTTGCCTGGTTTTAGGATTATATACAAAAACAGGATCTAAAATAGTAGCTCCAATATGTGTTGCTTCAATTGATCCGTTTGGGTCGCAGGTAACATCGCCAATTACCTTTAAACGATGTTTATTTTCATATAGTTTTTCTAAAAAATCTTTAGTAACGATTCGGGGATATCGTTCGTCCCAATACATGCAGTTCATTAAAATACTTAAATGAGGTACGTATTGCTCAAATTGATTTTTATATTTTTCCGGGTGTTGATAATAATCCTGCAAATCAAATTCAGCATTTTCATCAATGGTTGTTGACAAATCAGCTTCTTTAAAAACAACTTGATAAACGTGATTCAAGCTGAAAGAATTTTCAAGTGATTTTTGTAGTAATTCACTTGGACTAATTTCGATAGTTGGCAATAATGCCGTTATTTCTTGAGCGCCTTTAGATACATTACCATATCCTGTAATGCCAATAATCAAAGGTCCGATAGCAGGATTTAATCCTTGTGATTTAATAAGATTACCTATGGATTTGATAGCCTCTTTTGCATCTTCAAGCGAATTGTAATGGTGAGATTGTTTCAGGGTTTTAAAGAATGTAGAATAGCCTGATTTTTCTATTCGTTGTCCATAAGACCATAAAGAATTAATCATGCCTGCCAAGCCTGCAAAGTGTCCAAAAAATATAAGTCTTTTACCATTTTCATCTGTAATTTTTTCATATTCAAACAGATTGATTTTACTATCGATCATATTTTGAAGCAAAGGCATATTATATTCCTGACCTTTTATAGTATGTGAGAAGAAAATATAAGTTTTGTTTTCCTCAAAATAATCAATTGGCATTTCTTTAACTCCAATAATCAAAGAAGCAGACGAAATATCCTTTGTTATATTTGCGCCTGCATTTCTATACTCTTCATCAGTAAAAACGCGCTTTTCAGATGTTTCAACCAGAACCTCAATACCTTGCTCTGCCAATTGCTTAACGTGCTTTGGCGCAAGAGCAGCGCGACGTTCCATTTTGTATTTGTCTTCGTGGCGAATAGCAATTGTTTTTTTCATTCTCATAAGTTATAATATGATTTTAGGCGAGCTAATTTGTTGCAAAAATAGCGAATCGCAGGGGTTAAAAAAAAGAAACTCAGGAATAAATAAAAAGCCCGAAATAGAAAGTTTCGGGCTTAAAAAAACATTGGGAAAAATCTAATATTTACGAACGGAAGAAGCTCCACTTATATTGATAATATCTATACTCGGACTTCCTTTGTATCTGACACTTGAAGCGCCTGAGGCTTCGAGACCTAATTTTCCGGTAACCCAAATGCGTGCAACTGCAGCACCTGAAGCATCGATTTCGCAATTTTCTGTTTCAAGCTCTATTGCATTGTAAACGGTTGCTCCTGAGGCATCTATCTCCACATTTCCGGCTCTGCCACTTAATTCAACTTTTGAAGCTCCGCTAAAATCTGCTTCTAATCTGTCTGTATCTAGTTTTAAATTAATATCAGAAGCACCGCTTGCATCAATTTCGATAGATTCTGCTTTTAAAACATCCTCACTAAATAACGAGGCGGCACCTGAAAGTTCGATTTCATCTATCATTTTAAAATAAATAGTTACTTTAAGTTTAGTTGTATTTCTGAAATCTTTATCGTTTTCTATCTCCAGTATTCCACCAAAAACCTTGGTTGTAATGTAAGGCAACAGATTATCGTCAACCTCTAAAACTATTTTTTCCTGAGCAGCTTTAATTAAGATTACTTCGTAGGCTCCACCAATATCAATTCCATGAAATCCACTCACTTCACGTGTTTCTTTAATCACGTTTCCGCTACCTTTTATCCATCCAAATCCTGGAACAGCAGCCATTGAAGTCTGTAAAAACATTAATGTTATCAGACTTAATCCTAAAATTTTTAAATTCTTATTCATATGTTTCATCGTATTATGGTTTATTTAATTCTTACAATATCTCCTGATCCTGTAACAGTTATGTTTTTAAAATCGGGTTTTCCGCTATAATATAAATCGCCGGAACCGCTTATACTTATATCCAGACTTTTTTCAACATGAATTCGGGCATCTCCTGAACTTGATTTCCTGATTTTTGCAGTTTCAACTTCAAAATCTCTTCCTGAAAAATCGCCGGAAGCAGATTGAGCCAACTCAAAATAATCAGAACTTCCACTAAATCTTGTATCGCCCGAACCACTCATTCTCAATTTTGCAGAAATAAGATGAAGCCCTTCTGCAAATAAATCGCCTGAACCAGATTGCTGAATATCAAGACTTTCTGTAATACCGCTGATACTGGCATCGCCTGAGCCATTTATACTTCCTTTTACTATTTTGCTGTTTAGCTCAGCTTTAAAATCGCCGGAACCTGAACCGCGAAAAGTAAATTCCGGAGCTTTTAATTGACCTCTTGTTTCAAAATCGCCGGAACCACTAAGTGTAACTTTTTCCAAATCTTTAACTTGTACATAAACAACCAAATCGCCGGAATACATCATTGAACCAATAACATAAATGTGTAATTCGCCATTATTAACTTCGGTTTTTATATTTTCCATATATCTTTGTGGAGCATGTATTTCCAATGCATATTGTCCGGTTTGCTCTACAATTATATCGATAGAGGAAGATGAACGAATACTGTTAAAATCGGCTACTTTCCTTTTTTGTGAATCTAATGTTGCAGCCTGAATTAACAAGGCAAATAAAAGAAACGCAATACTTAAATTATACTTTTTCATATGTTTATAATTTTAAATTTATGGTTTTATTTATTTAAGGCTAATATTGATGCTGGCATTATCAACAGACAAACGCATATTGCCTTTTGCTTTTTCTTTTGATCCAAAATAGCCTTCTACCATCAAATCGGTTACATCTTTTTGGAAATTTGTTACAGTAATATTTTCTTTTGGGTAATTGAATGATCCGAGTTCAACATCGGTGTAGAAAGTGAAGTTAGAAGCCACATCAACATAGAGTTTTAAACCGCAAAATTCGCTGTTCAAATCTATTAATTCAAAATTCTTATCAATTGAATATACTTTAAAACTACCAAAAGAAGCTTTCATTTTCAGGTTTTTCTTAATGTTTTGAAGTGTAAATCCTGTAAATTGGCAGCTGCCACTAATATTATTAGCCTCACCTATGCTTACTTTATCGTATGATGATTTTAAAATCAAATCACCAACTTTTTCGATATTTACATTACCGGAAAAAGAAGTGCGTAAATTAAGCTTATTTACTTCTTCAATTTCGCATCCGCCATAGTCTATTTCAACATTGGCTTCTGTCATTTTTGACACCTGAAATTTACCAAAACTAATTTCAATTTTATTAACTAAACTGCTAAGGTTGTTGGCGTTAAAGCTGCCATATTCCATATCGATATCGGTTTCGCCTTTTATATCTTCAAAAAAAGCACTACCAAATTCCATATTCAGTTTTAAACGGCTATCGGCAGGATAATAGATTAGAAAATCTATACTGATATTATTGCTGCTTTTGTTGAAAAAACCTGACTCGAGGCTGCTGATTATACTTACTAAATCTTTTCCGCCTTCAATTTCCAACTTGATGCGTTCGAAACGATCATTTGCTTTTGACTGGCTGCTGGCATCCACAGTAATAGTTGCTTCTATGCTAATTTTTTGTTTGTCCCAGTTATGTGCTTTTATGTCGCCAAATTCAGCATTAATATCGAGTAAAACGCCGGGTTTAACATCGAAGCTTTTTGATGTGGTTTTTGTGTATTCTGTTGCAAAGCTAGTGCTACTCATTAGCAATAACATTAGCACGCTCAAACCTAAAGTTCTAAACTTATTTAATTTATTTTTCATTATTTCCTCCTATTTCTTGTTTATTGGGTTATTATACTGTTTGTGTTAACTTCACACAATTGTGTGTAAATTTGATCTACTACTTCCGATTTAGCTTTAAGACTTTGAATATAAGCACTTTCTAACTGTTTGTTTCCGTGAGCTTTACTGAGTTTTTGCTCTAATTTTATTGTATTATTATCCAATTTAAGCAATCGGTCTTCAGCTGTTTCAAAATATATATCTTTGGTTGATTTATCCTCTGAGCAAGTTTTTATTTCAGCAATTTTTTTATCTGTTTGTTGATTATAATACATTTTAACGTGCATAAGTTCTTCGGAAAGTTGAGGTTGTGATTCAAAATTTGGGAATTCAAGCAAAGCAAAAATGCTTATAAGCAAAACTATGCTTATTGATGCTGCCACAGCAAAAGTTCTATTCGAATTAAATATAAATCTGCCATGTGTTTTATTTGGTTTTTCCAATTGGGATAATTTCACCTGGAATTTTTCTAAGTGATTGTGCGAAGGCTCTTCATTGAAAAACACTTTATTCTCCCTTATTCTGTTTTCTAGATTATTTAGGCCCATTTCATTTCCCTTTCTGTTTGCAGCTGATGAATAATATTCAATAAACTTTGTCGTGCTCTTGAGTATCTTGTTCTTGAAAGGCCGTAAGTAATATTCTGAATACTCGCAATTTCTTCGTGGTCGTAGCCTTCAAAAAGGTATAGCGATAAAATAATACGGTATTCATTTTTAATTTTTTTCATGGCCTCTTTAATATCTTCTAATCGACACTCATTTTCTATGCAATCTTCTTGTTCATCTGTCAACAAAATCAAGCTATCGTCAATTTCATTTGTTGGTTTTTGTTTTCTGATAAAATCCATTGCATTGTTAATTACTATTCTTTTCAGCCAGCCACCAAAACTTCCTTCCTCGCGATAGAGATGAATGCGTGTAAAGGCATCCAAAAAAGAGTCTTGCATAACATCCTCAGCATCAGCCTGATTTTTCAGAATTCGCAGTGCCGAATTATACATGGCCTTATAATAGAGCTTGTATATTTCGAGTTGTGCTTTCTGCTCGCCTTTTTTACAATCGGCAATCAATTGATGATGAATATCGCGATATTTTGTTTTAGTGAACAACATCTGTTATAATGACCAATCAAGATACAAAATGTTACACTTGCCACATATATTTTTTTGTTTTTTCTTTTTAGGTGACCCGGCAGATTTTCGTATTTTTAAAAAAAAATTTAAATGAAGAAAATTGTAATTTTAGGTGCAGGACTCGTTGGAGCACCAATGGCTTTGGATTTAGCCAAAGAGAATGAGTTTGATGTTTTAGCTGTTGATTATAACGATTATAATTTTTTAAAACTGAAAACTGCTGGCATTCAGACTAAAAAGATGGATTTATCTGCTGAAGGTGCTATAGAATTTGCTATTGCTGATGCAGATTATGTGATTAATGCCACACCCGGATTTATGGGTTTTGAAAGTTTAAAACGTATCATAAATGCAGGTAAGGATTGCATTGACATTGCTTTTTATCCTGAAAATATGTTCGATTTAAATGAATTGGCAAAAGAAAAAGGCGTTGTAGTAATATCTGATATTGGAGTTGCCCCCGGAATGAGCAATTTACTTTCTGCTTATGGCGTTAGCTTGCTCGATGAAGCAGAAGACATTAAAATTTATGTTGGCGGATTACCTTTAAAAAAAGAGTCGCCCTGGGAATATAAAGCACCTTTTTCTCCGGCTGATGTAATTGAAGAATATACTCGTCCTGCACGTTTTGTTGTTGATGGACAGATAGTTACTAAAGCAGCTTTAACAGATGGGGAATTAATTAATTTTCCGGTTGCCGGAGAGTTAGAAGCTTTTAATAGCGATGGTTTACGCTCTTTGATGCATACTTTGGATGTTCCAAATATGATTGAAAAAACTTTGCGTTATCCAAATTATATCGATAAAATAAAATTGCTTCGTGATAGCGGATTTTTTGATACAGAAAAAAGAACAATTGACGGAAAAGAAATAAGTCCGTTAGAACTTACGTCCAGCTTGCTTTTCGATCAGTGGAAACTTGAAGAAGACGATCGCGATTTTACTGTAATGCAAATAAGAGTAAGCGGAGTAAAAAACGGCAAATCTCTAACTCATATATTCGATCTTTACGATGAACATGATTCGGTTACAAATATTCACT
>CAZTST010000184.1:0-8110 GCA_964616585.1 uncultured Draconibacterium sp. | reverse complement strand
AATTTGAATCAGGATTATTAATCAAAAAGTGTAAACTTTTTTCAGGACGAGACAACTTGATGAATAAAAAATACTGTCAATCAAAGGACTAAAGATAAGAAAGTTTGACAATATTTTGATAAGATTAAATTTAAAATAGAGAATAACAATTATTAGGATAAAGGAATACTAATCGGCTTGGAATTTTTTATAAATTTAGCTTTTATTTGAAACACAATCATAATCAGGCAATTTGCTAATTCTTATAACCAAAATCAAATGTATATGAAACGCTTATCTACTTTATTTACTGTCATTTTAGTTTTACTGTTGAATCTTTCAACCTATTCACAATCAAAACAAGTCGTAAAAAAAATCATCGAGATTGGTAAAACCGATAACCAAACTATGAAGCATTTAGATATTCTTACTAATCGCTTTGGTGGAAGACTGATTGGTTCCGATGCCTATGAAAATGCCGCCGAGTGGGCTGCTCATAAATTTAAAGAATGGGGAATGCAGGTTGAAATGGATTATTCCGGAACTCTACCTGTTGGATTCAACAGAGGGCCATGGTTTGGTAGAATGCTGAGTGACAATGGAATGCAACTGCATTTTGCGACACCATCATATACTTCCGGTACAAAAGGAGTTCAAAAAGGACATGTTCTTATAGAGCCAAAATCTCAGGCTCAGTTCGATAGAATGAAAGGCCGACTTAATGGTGCCTGGGTTTTAATTTCAGGTAAAAATACCGGTTGGCCTATTGATATTTCGGTAAAAGCCGACCACATAAGAGATTCTATAATTGCCGTAAATATTGAGATTGAAAAACAGAACAGAGAAATCAGAAACTTTAATCGTGCTAATAGCGACAGCTTACAAAAAGAAATGCTTCCTTTGGTGGACGAGCCAGCTTTGTTTTATTCGCAAATGAAAGAAGCCGGAATTCTTGGCATTATCCAATCGGCTAGTTTACCCATTAGAGTGCTTTACGATAGGAAGAATATCAATGATATGACTTTTGAAACCCTTCCAACAGTTCCTGATATTAAATTAGACGAACATCAATATGCAATTATTGAGCAAATGGCCAAAGAAAGACAAAGCTTTGAGCTTGAGTTTGATATACGCAATCATTTTAAAATGGGACCTATTAAATATTACAATGTGATAGGAATTATTCCCGGCGCGGAATTCCCGAATGAATATGTTATGATGGGTGGTCATTTGGACGCTTTTGATGTTGCTACCGGAGGTGTTGATGATGGTTCCGGAGTAACGCCAGCTATGGAAGCCGCCAGATTGATTATGAAAGCAGGGGGCAAACCCAAGCGTACTATTTTGGTATGTTTATGGGCAGGAGAAGAATTCGGACTTCTAGGTTCTAAAAGTTGGGTGGAAAACAATAAAGATAAATGGGGAAAGATTTCGAATTATTTTAATCGTGATGGTGGACCAACTGTTGCTAATAGTTTGAGCGTTCCTGCCTCAATGTATAAAGATATTGAAAAAATTATTGAACCTTTAAACAATATCAATCCTTATTTTCCATTTACTTTAAGTGAGCGCACAGCAAGCGAAAAACCTACCAAAGCCGGAGGTTCAGATCATGCTTATTTTGCTATAAATGGAATTCCGACTATTTCTTTTGGCACTGAAGATACTAAAGGATACGACTTTAATTATGGTGAAATTTGGCATACAGAACGCGATATGTATAATAAAAGCATTCCTGAATATCAGGAACATACAGCAATTGTAACAGCGATTGTAGTTTTTGGAATAGCTAATTTAGATCATCTTTTATCTCGTGAAGGATATTATATTGAGAAAGAGGAGTAAGAACTTTAGTGATTTCATCTATCGCCAATTTTGTTATTTCATTGCTATTTTTATTGAAGATTAATCAAAAAATTTTATTCGTGCATATGTGGCTTATATTCTTGCCACTAATGCACGAATGTTATTATTGAGCCATTGAAAAGTTACATTTTCAATGTTACGATATTTGAAAAATCAAAATATAAGATTTCTTAAAACCGATAATTTAATCCTGTTTTAAACTCAAAATATTGCAATTGCTCACTAACAATGGCATTTTTATTAAAATTATTCAACTGATATTTAATCATTGGGCTAAGACTGAAATACAGCTTTCGCGATAGCGGATATTCAAAAGAAACACCAAATACGCTTTTGTAAATCAGCTTATTAACTGCTTCGGTTTTACCCACAGGCTTGGATGAATAATCAGTTAAATACACACTATTACCCACTAAAAAACCTGAGTTAAATCCGGCTAAAACAGAAAAAACAGTTTTACGATTGATAATTTTATAAGTGGCCAGAAAAGGGATTTCCAGCAATTCAAACTGCTGAAGCAAATCCGCATTAAAGCGAGTATAAGTAATGGCATCAGTTAGTTGAGCAAAATCAGTAATTGAACCTGACTCTGCAATCACATTAGAATTATAAAAAATAATGTTGCCAAAAAAAGAGTTTGTACTATTACTTGCATTTATTGAGTTTTCTAAAACACTAAAATTTTCGATGCTCTGACCTTGTTTTAAATAATAAATCCCGGACTGAAAACTCCAGCGTTCTGAAATTTGATACACCAAGTTTATGCCACCTGCATAAGCAGGTATATCTTTTTCTGATACATAACTCATTTCGCTGTTTGCCATATCGTAGAAGGCATCAGAATTTGGTGTAAATAGTCCCGAAGACCTTTGAATACTGGTTGGAGAAAAAGCCAAACCTATAGACAAGCCATGTGAGGAAGTTTTGGATGAATTTTCTGCTAAAAGAATAATATCCTTCTCATAATCAAGGTTATGTTTATAAACGTTTGCTTTAAACAAACTTAAAGGATTGAAGTTAGATTTATATAAGGAAAATATCTCCTCTGGATAAGATGGTTTCCTGAAGGCAATTGATTCTATCTGTTTTATAGATATATATTTGATTACTTGCTCTTTATATATTGTCTGTGCGTATTTTGATTCAAGTTTTTCCTTGTTAATATCAGACTCATTTTGAACTGAAATCACAGGCATTGCTATTTTTAATTCATTTAATTCCGGCTGCTTTTTATATATTTCTATTTCATCAAGTTCCTGTTTTTCAAAATTTGCCACCGAAACAGCATCTCTTACGGCAGTTAAACTATCATCAATTACTTGCTGTGTTAATTTATTTTCGGGAGGAATAATATTTCTATCAGAACGCGAAAAATAATATGCAAGAAAACCAAGAAGCAAAACAGCCGCAGCGAAACCTACTCTCCTATAAATCAAAAAGATGACCGCTTTACGTTCCTTTGCCAGTGCTTTTTCAAGCCCATCCCAAACAGCCGCTGCCGGAGAAATATCCGCTTGAAAAAGCTTTTCCCGTATTTGCTGATCGATATGTTCCATTTCGCGGCTCATTGTTTACTACTGTTAAATTCAAATTGCTCATTTACTTGCTGCTGCAATATCGCTCTCGCTCTTGATAAATTTGATTTTGAAGTACTTTCAGAAATGCTTAGCATTTCACTAATTTCTTTATGCGAATAACCTTCAATGGCATATAAATTAAATACCATACGGTAAGCAGGAGAAAGCTGTTGGATAAGATTTATTAAATCAGCTGTGGAAATCTTACTCAAAGCATCTTCCTCAGCTGATTCCAGTATTTTCACATCTTCTTTTTCATGAGAAATAAAAAGCTGCTTTTTCTTTCGATATTTTTCCAAAGCCGTATGCATAAATATTTTTCGTATCCAGGCATCAAAAACGCCTCTTTTCTGATATTGATTTATATTTTGAAACACCTTTATAAATCCATTATGTAAAAAATCTTCGGCCTCCGATTTATTTCCAGCGTAATAGAGGCAAACAGCATTCATTTTTCCCGAATATAGTTGATACAACATCTCCTGAGATTTCCTTTCCCCTTTTTTGCATCCTTCTATAATATCCTCTAAATGCTTCGCGTTCACCAGATTGATTTATTCTATTTGTTGAGTCTGTCAAAGATACGAATTAGTAGAGAGGTCAATATTTTTACATGTTTATTTCCATTACTTTTCTTTGTTTCTATCATCTTCCCAAACCAAAGTGTATTTTATTTGCCCGATAAATTCAGGACAGTTTCCATCGCCGGTTCCTGTAAATCCACCGTCCGGAGCACAAACTTTGTTGCAGTTTTCATCATATAGATAATTGAACTGATCGCAACAATCGGAAGTTATGTAATAATAAGTATGTCCATCAACTTCCCATTTCCAAACTTGTGCAGGTGGATTTCTTATATCTTCTTTTTTGATTTCACGTATTTTATTTTCAATACAGGAAGGAACATCAACAGATAAATCCAATTTATCACAACTAGGAAGAAATAAAGCGATTCCCAAAAAAATGAAAACCAAATGTGTTATGTATTTTTTCACTTTACAAATATTTGAGCAATTATCAGCAAATTTTATTCTATTAAAATCTTGTATATTCTTGAGATATTGTCCGAAACAAATTCAGCATCAGCTATTTCAATTTCATCGTAGACTGTGTAATAACAGCAATCTCCCATTAATCTTTTGGCATCAACATATAAACTAAAAACATAATTGTTTGAGACATTAAAACTGTAATTCAAATGCAAAACTGGCCGGTGGAGTAACACATTCACCACATTCGATTTGACATCCTTGAAAAAATAGGATTTTAAATAAAAGCAGCGACATAGAAATTAATCTCATAATTTTTTAACTTTTACTATTTGTTGACACTTATTTTACTTATTAACTGAATTGCCTGAAGATTGTCATAATTATATTGATAAAATCCATCCTCAGCAATTAAGAATAAAAGTCCATTGAAAGGAATTACATCTATGGCAATTATATTAACAAAGTTGGCCAGCATATTTTGATCGATTTTTAAAGGGTCTGTCACATCGTAAATTTTTAAACCAGCATCACCATCGCAAATAAAAAGAGTATTTCCATCAATGCCTAATCCATTTGGCCCGAACATGGCATAGGTAGCAATTAAATGAGGATTGCTAAAATCTGCCACAGATAGCACATCCAAACGATTCAATGTATTCCCGCATGCATTTCCTCCTTTTAAAGTTACATAAGCTAAAGTGCCTGAAACCACAACAGGGTCGCAACCGGTAGAATGCCAAAATTGACTTAGATATTGAGGTGCACGTGGAATAGCAATATTGTAAATATACACACCATTCTGACTCCCCAAAAATAGTTTATCCTCAGAAATAAAGAGGGTTTCAATCCTCCAGCCGGCATAATAATTGCCATAGGATATTGGATTACTTGCTGTTGTAATATCAAAAACATGAAGCATGCTTTCATCCACGGTATACAATGTATTCCCACTTATTCCAAAGCGAGCCATGGAACCGCCGACACCAAATCCGCTTCCACTTACGCCACTTGAATTTACTGAAAACGAACTAAGTCCGTCAAAAAGCATCCCACCTTCCCAATAAACAGGATAATAACGATCTTCAACTTCCTGACGAATTGTTTTTATTTCCCATCCAATTACAACGCCTTTTTCCTGATCGATTTGCGCCAGGGGATACTCTTCATCATAAGCGGGAAGTGTATAAGGAAATACTTCTTTAATACGTTTAAGTTCAGTAACATTGTTAAGATTGGTCAGACTTAGAGCTACCATATCAATATAAGAATCTACATAAAGAACATCACCTTTTATAGCCATATCAACTACTCCCGGAACTTCAACAAAACTTATATTCTGAGGATTGGCTGGATTAGCATTGTTGATGATGTGAACGCCTATTTTATCTTCAATTATAAACAGATAATTGTCTTTAAAATATATTTTGCCTGGATTATTTATCTCACGGGCATTAGTTTGTTTTACTGATTTAGCTAAGTCTTCGTAGCTCATATAAATTGGGCTGTTAGCTACAAAAACCTCTATTATTTTATCATCGCAAGAATAGACTGAAAAAATCATCAGCACTATTAATAATGTGTTTTTTATTGTTCTCATAAGGCTATATTTTATTGAAATAAGATTCCAATTCTAATGTTTAATCTTGAGTAATTCATTTCAAGACGAGTGTTAGTATTATACTGATAATTAAGACGTTGATAATGATAAGCAAAAGAAATTTCCAGGCCAAACTCATTATGAAACATATGGCGTAATCCAAAACCGGGATTAATTTGAAAACCGCCGCTGGGTTTAACATCTTCAGGCTGAGGATATGGGCCTGGCCAGATTGAATAATGATCGTTGATAATGTACTGACTAGCACTATTATCCGTTGGAAAACTGTAACCTGCCTGAGCAAAAAGAAAAGGTGAAAAGCTGGTTTCTCGCAAATAATATCTAAAGTCTGCAACTATCGGAATATATGTTTCTTCCAAATAATCGAGACCCATACCTGCACCGGCTGCTATATTCTCATCGAATTGATACAGCATTAGCGAAAGAAAGGAAAAAGGAGCTGCTTGCCGGTTTTGGGATGAGCCGCTTAAAACACCTATACTTGTTACATTAAAAATACCCGTTGGTATTTGAGATTTAGCTTGTTGATCTGAATCGTCTTGACTTGCAGATTTGACGTTTGGTAAAGACTCATCAGCTGTTTGAGCTTGTACTAAAGAAAAATTTATCAATAACAGCAAGAATAAAATTAGCGAATGTTTTATTTTCATAATGTGAAATTTTATATGTTGATATACCTTAATGATGGAGAAAAGGACAAAAAGGTTGCGTGTAGGATAAAATATTCTTTTAATATTAGCGATTTTGCACAATTGAAAAATGTCTTTTTTTAGCTTAAGTCTTTTAACTAATAGAATATCATTAATTTATTCGTAAATTGACAGGAATGTTAATGATTATTTCAGACGATTTGGGATTTAGTCTCAAAGCGGATGTTGATAGCTAATTTAGGAGTGGACTCACGAATTATTTTAAAAGATAGAATTTAAAGAAAACCATATGCCGAAAGATATTATATTTTTACATTTGCGCCTTAATTAATTAAACAACATGAACGAGTTTTTTCAAATACTTTTTGATTGGTATCTTGCAAATCTTAATTATTTTACCATAGCCCTTTTAATGGCCATCGAAAGTACTTTTCTGCCACTTCCTTCTGAAATAGTTATTCCTTTTGCTGCCTACAAAGCTGCGGAAGGCAATTTGAATGTGTTTTTGGTGGTTCTTTTTGGAACTATTGGAGCTTTGATAGGTTCATTATTCAATTATTATCTTGCTAAATATCTTGGGAGACTTTTGGTATATAAATTAGCAAATACTCGTTTTGCGCATTTATTTTTGATAAATCAGCAAAAAGTGGAAGAAGCCGAAAACTATTTCATAGAAAATGGTAAAACCTCTACATTTATCGGACGACTTGTGCCCGGTATACGTCATCTTATTTCTATTCCGGCAGGTTTGGCCAGAATGAACATCAAAGATTTTATTCTTTATACTTTTTTAGGAGCCGGAATCTGGAATATTATTCTTGCCCTTATTGGTTATTATTTATACGATATTAAAGATCAGATATTTCCATATTTGGGATATATCTTAATTGTTCTTGGTGTTTTATTTGTGACCTATCTGGTTATTAAAAATTCAAGGAAAGCGAAAATTTCCAAAATGTAGTTATTGCTTTAAATTAATAAAATTAAAACTGCTTTTACTTTTGAACAATTTCTTTAGTAGTTAAATCAAATCAATGCATTATAAATGTTAAGGCGATTTCCAAAATCAAAATTTGCCGCATGCAAATTAAATAGAAATTTGAAAGCAGCTTTATAAAGTGTTATATTATTCACAATAAATGGGTTAGATTCTTGTGTGAAAATTATAAAATGTTACATTTGTCGCTGTAAAATAATTAAAAATAAAAAAAATGTCAATAATTAGTTTTGGAGAGTATATTGAAGGAAAAGGCTTTAAAGTTTTAGATGAGAGAGCAATGCGTGCAAGCGCAGGTATTATGTTTTTACTTGGGATTATTGCATTTATAAACGGTTTCATTTTACAGAATTATATTGTAATTACCTATATTTCAGGGTTTTTGATGTTTAATTTTATAATCGGAATATTTATCAATCCTAAATTTTCGC
>CAZTST010000183.1:5796-8234 GCA_964616585.1 uncultured Draconibacterium sp. | reverse complement strand
CAGTTAGTACAAATAACAATACAATTAGTAAACTCTTTAAAAAGGCTTTCATTTCAACTAATATTATTCCGTTTTATTGTCTTCTTCCGATTCCTCAATCAATTGTGAATTTTTTTCTTCCAATTTAATTATTTCTTCTTTTAATCTCTGATTTTCGTTATGTAATTTAATATTGTCCATGCTTAGATCATATTGTTTCCAACTATCGAATTTTGATAGTTCTATGAATCGTTTAATAAATGATATAACATATTCTATGAAATTAAAAAATATTTCATTTCTTACAATCCCTTTTGGGTCAGAAATAGAATATGAATTAACGCCTCCTATTTTACTTTGCCATGTAAAATACGGTTCACTAATCGATGTGTTTTTCCAACCATTATACTCAAGGTTAGATTTCCCCTCTTTATTTGACAAGAAAGAAACTTTACATAAATCATAAATATTACCTGAATGTGATTTGTGTTCTCCAGTTTTTAATATAACAACAATGAAAATTGGATTATGTTCTTCAGCAGATTTAATACTAGAGTACTGAGTGTATTCAAATCCCATATCTATTCCATATATTTTTTGCATTTCCACTTCTTTATAAGTTTATAAAATCTAATCTTAATTTAAGTAACTAAATTATACTAAATATTCCAAAACAACAATATAGAGTAATAAGTTATCATCATAAATCAAATATGGTGGGTAAATTATTTTTCTTTCCAATGGTTATATTAGTATTTGGAATTAGGTGCTTACTTAAATTACGGTAATCAAATAATCAATGTTTTTATTAAAACCTCCTGTAAATTCAAAAAGTGTAGTAGATTTTTATTTAAGCTCAACAAGTTCAGCAAACTCAATTTCCTTTTCCTCCCAAAGAGCTTTACCCTGATAAGCATTTAGCAGTTGTGCAATTGCTAAAACATCTTTCTGACAGTATTCAGCAATTCGTTTAATATCACCTTCTTTCCAATAAACGCCATTAACTTGACTGCCATCAATATTGCTTTTTGGTGATGGAATATCGAATATAGCTGTTAGTAAATCAAGCGAAGTATAGTGTTTATAATCGCCAAATTTCCATAATTCCATTGTATCTAAATGCTGAATTTCCCAAGGTTTTTTTCCGGCTATATCCAATAGTTTGGGTAATTTAATACGATTAACTAAAAGTCGGCGAGCAATAAACGGAAAATCAAACTCTTTGCCATTATGAGCACAGAGCAAATCGTTATCTGTGTAGAAATATTTATTCAGCATTTCAGAAAAAGCAATCAATAGAGATTTTTCGTTATGCCCAAAAAAGGATTTCACACGAAATTTCTGTAATTTTTTCTCAAAGTAACCGATAGAAATACATACAATTTTTCCAAATTCAGCATAAATTCCTGCTCGCTCATAAATCACTTCTGGAATTATGTCTTCATTTTTTGAAAGTAAAGCTGCTTTTTTGTCCCAAAGCAACTGTAATCGCAGCGGCAATTCGGCGTAGTTTGGATATTGAGCAACCGTTTCTATATCCAAAAAAACAATATTGTTTTTATGTAAATGCGTCAACATAAGATGCTTATATTTTTGATAAAGATACAAAAAAACTTAGCATACTTTTGCATTTATGAATAAACGAGAGATAAAAATTACCGAAGATGGAAGTACAACAATAGAATTGATTGGAGAAAATGAAAATTTTCATTCAACTCATGGAGCAATTCAAGAATCGGAGCACATTTTTATTCAACACGGATTAGTTAAAAAAGCATCTGAACAAAACTCCATTCGTATTTTTGAAATGGGTTTTGGAACAGGTTTAAATGCTTTATTAAGTTTGCTATATGCCATTAATAATGATCTGAAAATAGAGTATTTTGGAATCGAAGCCTTTCCGGTAGAAAAGGAACTTGTAGGAAAATTGAATTATTCTGAAAAATTAGGACTGAAAGGCGAAGCCGTAAATTATTTAAGTAATTTACATACAGCAGATTGGAATAAAAAATTAGAAATTCATCCAAATTTTAAATTTGAAAAAAGAAATATAAAACTTCAAGATATTGTTTTACCTAAAGATGCATTCGACTTAGTCTATTTTGATGCTTTTAATCCTGATTTACAGCCTGAACTTTGGACAGAAGAAATTTTTCGTGAAATTTATTTGGCCATGAAACCAAATGGCATTTTAATGACATATTCAGCTAAAGGAAAAGTGAAAAGAGCTTTAAAATCCGCGGGTTTTGTTTTAAATGCATTGCCTGGGCCTATTGGTAAAAGAGAAATTACACAAGCGATAAAAATCTTAAGCACGTAATGTAATTACGTAATTTACAGCATTATATGAGATCAATTTTTTAATGTAAAATTGTTGTAAGGAGCTCTATTCAAATTGTGTTTAAGCAATAATGTGAGTATATTCCATAGAATGTTGAACATCTACGATGTATTTGCCA